>JAJFGP010000060.1 GCA_021776055.1 Kiloniellaceae bacterium | reverse complement strand
TTCGACGCCAGGGCGATGGCGGTCAAGACCTCCGCCTCGTGCTTGCGCGCGGGCCGGATCGTGATCGGCGGGTTACTTGGGCGTGCCATAGCAAGCTCCCCAGTCGCGCAGCGCCAATAAGATCGGGCCCAACGCTCGGCCCTTCTCGGTCAGCATGTATTCCGGCCGCGGCGGATGCTGGCAGTAAAGCCGGCGATGGATGATTCCATCCGCCTCCAAGGACTTAAGACGTGCCGAAAGCGTATTCGGCGCGATGCCCGACAGGGCGGTCTGGAAGTCCTGGAACCGGCGTGCCTCGTGCCGGAACAGATCGCGCAGGATCAGCAGGGTCCACTTCTCCCCGACAACATCCAGCGCCCGTGCCACCGGGCACGCCTGATTTGTCTGCGTATCCATCGGCGAAGAATACGATTTGGGGGTCACTAAAACAAGTGACAACATAAAAACAAGTCACTATATTAAATGAAGTTATAGGCTTTGCGACGCGGCGATTTCCCCGGCTCAAGCCAGGATCGGGGGGCGAAAAACCGCAGAAAACCGGGCAATACCTCTTATTGGCGTTGGTCGGCGTTTATTGGCTTGGCAAGGAGTGGAACATGACAGCCGACCCGGCATTCATTATTGAACCAATTGTGATCGGCAATGCTGCCGTGGTGGCGTTGCTGCTGCTTTTGGGCCTGTATCTAACTCGTCCCAGCGATCCGGCCGCTCTGGCGCGCCATCAGCGTGTCCTAGTGGCTATCGCCGTTGCGCTGGCGGCGTGGCTCGCCGTCGACTTTGCTCTGGCCCAGGCCGGTTTATTTGAACCAAATACCGCGGGCGGACCGCAGAGCCAGCAGCTTGTGCCCAAAATCGCCGTCGGTATCAGCCTACCGTTGCTGATCGGGCTCGCCATCATCCTAACGTCGCGGCGTCTCAATGAGGTGCTGGCGCGGGTTCCGCAGGCGTGGATCGTCGGCGTCCAGCTCTACAGGGTGGTCGGCGGCGTTTTTCTCTATCTCTACGCCTACAACATGCTGCCCAGGGAATTTGCCTTGCCGGCGGGCATCGGGGACGTGCTGGTCGGTCTCGCCGCGCTTCCAGTTGCCTACGCCGTGGCGCGCGGCTATGCCGGCTCGCGCGGCCTGGTGATCGCCTGGAATATCGCCGGGATTGGCGATCTCGTGGTGGCCGTCGCGACCGGTTTCATGAGTTCCCCCGGCTTGTACCAGCAAATGGCCTTTGACGCGCCCAACACGGTGATCGGTGCCTATCCGCTGGTCATGATCCCGCTTTTCGCCGTGCCTTTGTCTATCTTGCTGCACGTGATCTCCCTGCGCCGCGTCCTCGCCAACAAGGCTGCCGAAGGAGCGGTCATAGTCTGAGTACTCTCAGTTCCGTATGGTCATTGCGTCTCCGTGTGACTAAACACTAGAGGCGATGACCACAGCACTGTTCACCCATTTGGCCTGTCTAGGCCATGATCCGGGGCCCACACACCCGGAGCGCCCAGCCCGCCTCACGGCGGTGCTAGCGGCGTTGGAGGCGCCGGAGTTTGCGGCTCTCGATCGCCGCGAGGCACCGCTTGCCGACACGGCGCAGGTGGCCCGCGCTCACTCCGCCACCTATGTGGACGATATCCTCGGCGCGGTGCCGGCCCAGGGCTTAGCGGGCCTCGATCCGGATACCTACCTCTCTCCTGGCTCGGGCGAGGCGGCCTTGCGCGCCGCCGGCGCCGTTTGCGCCGCCATCGACGCGGTGATGGCCGGCGAGGTGACGAATGCCTTCTGCGCGGTGCGCCCGCCCGGCCATCACGCCGAGCCACAGCGGCCGATGGGCTTTTGCCTGTTTAACAGCGTTGCCGTGGGGGCCCTGCATGCCCGGGCCACGCACGGGTTGCAGCGCATCGCCGTCGTGGACTTCGATGTGCACCATGGCAACGGCACCCAGGCCCGATTCTGGGATGACCGGGACCTGTTCTATGCCTCCACGCACCAATCGCCGCTTTATCCGGGAACCGGCCAGGTTGAGGAACGCGGTGTCGATGGCAACATCGTCAATGCGCCCCTGCCGCCCATGGCGGGATCCGAGGCGTTCCGCCAGGCCATGAGCGGGACCGTCCTGCCGGCGCTGACCCGTTTCGCGCCCGAGTTTCTCCTGATTTCGGCGGGTTTCGATGCCCACGTGGATGACCCGCTGGCCGGTTTGTGCTTCTCGACGGACGATTTCGCCTGGGCGACCGCCGAACTCATGCTAGTGGCTAAGGACTGTTGCCAAGGCCGGCTTGTCTCGACGCTCGAAGGCGGATATGACCTCGACGCGCTGGCCGCCAGCGCCGCCGCTCATATGCGGACGTTGCTGACGGCTTAGCCGGTTGTCGCCAGCCAACCGGCTCCCTATACCAAGGCTCATTGATATGTACCCATTTCACCGCCAAGATTTTGTCCGTCGGATAGGCGCGGGTTGCGCCGTGGTGCGAGCACAAAAAGCAGCCCGCAACGACGCCGACGGACAAAAGATGGCGGCCTTCGGTGGGGCGTATTGGCCTTCCGGCCGCGTCGCGGGGCTTGCCCGTAGTCCCGCTACGCGCTTCACTCCGCTCCTAGCCGGTAGGCCAATACGCCCCATGAAATGGGTGCATATCAATGAGCCTTGGTATAAGGATCGCATCACATCTGTGACGGGGGAAAATGAGAATGGCGCGCAAGGACGGCCGCCCGGACATCGACAAGATGAGCTTCGAGGAAGCCCTCGAAGAGCTGAAGGAGATAGTCTCCAAGCTGGAATCCGGCGAAGGCCGCCTGGATGAGGCTATCGACGCCTACGAACGCGGCGCCGCGCTCAAGCACCATTGCGAGATAAAGCTGCGCGAGGCGCAGGAAAAAATAGAGAAGATCAGCCTCGGGCCCGGCGGTAAGGTCAAAACGGAAGATTTTGATGCTGGCTGAGAGGGCCGGAGCCGACGATCTGCTCGATCGTATGGCGCGGCGCGCCGAGGCGGTAACGCAACGGCTCGATGCGCTTCTGCCGCCTGCCGATGGGCCGCGCGGCCGTGTGGTCGCGGCGATGCGCGATAGCGCCCTGTCCGGGGGCAAGCGCCTGCGGCCCTTTCTGACGATTGAATGCGCCGCCCTGTTCGACGTCGCGCCGGAGCAGGCCTTGGACTGTGCCGCCGCCATCGAGATGATGCACTGCTATTCGCTTATTCATGACGATTTGCCGGCCATGGATGACAGCGATTTGCGCCGTGGCCGACCGACCGTGCACAAGTCATTTGACGAGGCGACGGCGATTCTCGCCGGCGACGGCCTGCTGACGGAGGCCTTTGCCGTGCTCGCCGATCCACGTTGCCATCCGGATCCCGACGTGCGTGTCGCGTTGATCGCCGGCCTGGCGGCGGCATCGGGTGCGGCGGGCATGGTCGGGGGCCAGATGATCGATCTGTCGCCCGAGCGCGCGAACCTCGATCTTGATGGCATCACACGGCTGCAGAGCCTGAAGACCGGCGCGCTAATCACGTTTTCGTGCGACGCCGGTGCAATTCTCGGTGGTGCGGATGCGGCGGCGCGCAGCGCATTGCAAACCTACGCACGGGATTTGGGACTGGCCTTTCAAATCGTCGACGACTTGCTTGATTCCGAGAGTACGCCAGAGGAATTGGGCAAACCGACAGGCCAAGACGATGCGGCCGGCAAGGCGACGTTTTTGGGCCTTCTCGGCGCCGAGGCAGCGCGGACCAAGGCTCAGGAGCTGGTGATGCGGGCATGCGCTCAGCTTGAAATCTTCGGAAAAAAGGCGGAGGTTCTAAAAGGGACAGCCCAATTTGTCGTCGAACGCAGATCTTAGTCCCTTGCCTGATCTCAGGCGGGAGCGGGTTAGCGTTGACTATATCGTTGGGTAAGACAGGACTTGGGTAAGACAGTACAAGGGGTTTCTCGTGAGTCAGGTTGGTCATAACAGCAAGACGCCGCTTCTGGATCAGGTTACGGATCCCGCAGACTTGCGTCGCTTGGAGGAAAATCAACTGCGGCAGCTCGCCGACGAGTTGCGGCAGGAGATGATTGACGCGGTGTCGGTCACCGGCGGGCATCTCGGTGCCGGCCTTGGTGTGGTCGAGCTGACCGTGGCGGCTCACTATGTATTCGATACCCCAAGTGACCGGCTCATCTGGGATGTCGGCCATCAGTGTTATCCGCACAAGATTCTGACCGGCCGGCGCGACCGCATTCGCACGCTGCGCCAGAGCGGCGGGCTTTCCGGTTTTACCAACCGTGAGGAAAGCGAATACGACCCATTCGGGGCAGCGCATGCCGCGACCTCGATCTCGTCCGGTCTCGGCTTTGCCGTGGGCCGCGATTTGGCGGGTGGCGACAACAACGTGATTGCCATTATCGGCGACGGTTCCATGAGCGCCGGGATGGCTTACGAGGCGATGAACAACGCCGGCGCCATGAACAGCCGCCTGATCGTCATCCTCAATGACAACGACATGTCGATCGCACCACCCGTTGGGGCCATGAGCGCGTACTTATCGCAGCTCATTTCCTCGCGCCCGTATCAATCCATGCGGCATCTGGGCAAGGTCGTTGCCAAGCGCTTTCCGCGGCCGCTGGAAAAGGCGGCGAAGCGGGCCGAGGAGTATGCCCGTGGCTTGCTCACCGGCGGCACGCTGTTCGAGGAGTTGGGCTTCTTCTATGTCGGCCCCATCGACGGGCACAACTTGGATCACCTGTTGCCGGTGCTCAAAAACGTGCGCGATGCCGATTACGACGGCCCGGTCCTGGTTCACGTGGTTACGCAAAAAGGCAAAGGCTACGAGCCGGCGGAAGCCGCCGCCGACAAGTATCACGGCGTCTCCAAGTTCGACGTGGTTACCGGCAAGCAGGACAAGTCGCCGCCCAAGGCGCCGGCCTATCAGAACGTCTTCGCGCAAGGCCTGATCGCCGAGGCGGAACATGACGACAAGATCGTTGCCGTCACGGCGGCCATGCCGTCGGGAACCGGACTGAACAAATTCGTCGACAAATTTCCCGACCGCTGTTTTGACGTGGGCATTGCCGAACAGCATGCAGTCACGTTTGCCGCCGGTTTGGCGTGCGAAGGTTACAAGCCCTTCGCGGCGATCTATTCCACGTTCTTGCAGCGCGCCTACGACCAGGTCGTGCATGACGTGGCGATCCAAAGCCTGCCGGTGCGATTTGCCATCGACCGCGCCGGCATGGTGGGTGCCGATGGGGTGACCCATCAAGGCAGTTACGACGTCGCTTACCTCGGTTGCCTACCCGGCTTCGTGCTGATGGCGGCGGCGGACGAAGTGGAGTTGATGCACATGGTGGCAACGGCGGTCCAGATCGATGATCGCCCGTGCGCCTTCCGTTACCCGCGTGGTGAAGCCGCCGGCATCGAGATGCCGGCGCGCGGCACACCGCTGGAGATCGGCAAGGGCCGCATCGTGCGCGAGGGCGCCACGGTGGCGATCCTCTCTTACGGCACGCGTCTGCAGGAGTCGCTTAAAGCGGCAGATGAGCTGGCGGCTCGTGGTCTTTCGACAACGGTTGCCGATGCCCGTTTCGCCAAGCCGCTCGACCATGATCTGATCCGGCGCCTGGCGCGCGAGCACGAGGTGCTGATTACGGTGGAGGAGGGGTCTATCGGCGGCTTTGCCAGCTTCGTCATGCAGGATTTGGCGTTGAGCGGCGTGCTCGATTCCGGGCTGAAGATTCGGCCTTTGACGCTGCCGGATTTCTTCATCGACCATGACAAGCCGGAAAGGCAATACGAGATAGCTGGCCTCGATGCCAAAAGCATCGTTTCCGCCGCGCTCCAGGCGCTAGGTCGAGAACAAGTGGAGTCGCCCGCCCGAGCCTGAAACGCCCGCTGACATAAGCGCTCGCGGCTGGTCCCCGGTCGGTTCGCCATTCCGCGTTCGGAAAGTATGCTTGAGCCGTGAGCATCCCATGCTAAACGTGTCGGGGAAGATATAGGATGCCGCGCCGATGCCTTCATATGATCTTTTGCTGCCATTTTTCGTTGCGACCACGATCTTTGCGTGCATACCCGGGCCCGGGATGTTCTACGCTGCGGCGCAAACCATTGCGCGGGGGCGTCGCGCCGGTTGGTTGTCGGCCCTTGGGTTACACATCGGGGGCTACGCACATATTTTAGCAGCAGCTCTCGGTCTGGCGGTGTTGTTGGCGGCGGTTCCAGTTCTCTATACCGTCCTAAAGTTTGCTGGTGCCGCCTATCTGATCTGGCTCGGTGTAAAGCTTTTCACTTCCCAGAGACCCATTGTTACGTCGAGGATGGCGATCGAAACGAAGTCGCATCGTCGGGCGATTTGGGAAAGCATCACCGTCGAAGTGCTGAACCCCAAAACAGCGCTATTCTACCTGGCCTTTCTGCCCCAATTTACGGACATGAGCGCTTCGTTGCCTATCTGGGGCCAGATTCTCATCCTTGGCACGATTGTGAACTTTATGTTTTCAGGCACGGATGCCGCGTGCGTCCTGCTGTCCGAAAAGATGACAAAACTGCTTGTTACGTCGGAATCGGCCAATCGCTTGACGCACCGGATCGGAGGCGGCATCGTCGTTGCGCTTGGAGTTAATCTCGCGGCGTCACGGCAGTGACCGCTAAGCGTCAAGAGGGCTGTGCCAATGACCGCGCGCCTTTGTCTGCCGCTGGGGGTGACGCAGGCATGAACCGCTGAAACGCTGACGGTTCACGCGATTATGTTGCGGAACCTCAATATGAAATACAACCCACTATTCCGGCGGCTATTGTTCGCCGCCGGAATTCGTCATAGTTGGACCCATGTTCCGAGAACACAAAAGCCGCGCGGCGGTCGCCGAACGGGCGGCGTCGTCCTCCGACTCGGTGTCGCTTTGGTGGCGCGAGGCACGGGCGATGCTTTTTCTGTCGCTGCCCCTCGTGGGTTCGCAGCTGGCGGCGATCGCCATGGCGACCACCGATGTCATCATGATGGGTTGGCTGGGGTCGGCGCAATTGGCCGCCGGCGCCCTCGGCAGTGCTCTGTATATGCCCATTCTGCATTTCGGCTTCGGCGTCGCGACAGCGGTCGCGCCCATGGCGGCGCAGGCGTTGGGCGCCCGCGATTACCGCGGCGTGCGCCGCTCCGTCCGACAGGGTTTCTGGGTTGCCACGGCCTTCGGTGCCATCTTCGCCATTCCCCTCTGGCAATCGGGTTCCATCTTTCTCCTGCTCGGCCAGAAACCGGAACTGGCGGCGCTGGCGCAGGGCTATCTGCGTGCCGCGCAGTGGGGTTTGATCCCCTTGCTTTGGTTGATCGTGCTGCGTGGCTTCTTGACCGCTCATTCACGTCCGCGCGCGGTCTTTGTGATCATGGTCATTGGCATTGGGGTGAACGCCCTGGGCAACTACGCGCTTATGTTCGGAAACTTCGGCTTTCCCCGATTGGAACTCGTCGGCGCCGGCGTCAGCACATCGCTCGTCGATGCCTTCATGGCGTTGGCCCTGATTGCCTTCGTGCTGTGGGACCGGAAGCTTCGCCGCTATGGGTTGTTCGTCCGGTTTTGGCGCGCCGACTGGCCGCGGTTTGTCGAGGTGCTGCGGCTAGGGGCACCCATCGGTTTGACCGTTCTTGCCGAATCATCGCTCTTCGGCGCCGCCGGCATCCTCATGGGTTTGATCGGTACGGCCGAACTCGCCGCACACGCCGTTGCTCTGCAATGCGCGGCGGTGGCTTTCATGATTCCCCTGGGCATCAGTCATGCCGTGACCGCCAGGGTGGGCTTGGCCGTGGGTGCGCGAGATCGCGCGGCGGTGGGCCGCGCCGGCTGGGTCGCGCTGTGGCTGGGAATCGTTTGTACGCTGATTTCGGCCAGTTTGTTCTGGTTCGCTGGTGAATGGCTGGTCGGCCTCTACCTCGACATCGATGACGTGGCCAATGCGCCGGTCGTTGGATTGGCTGTTTCCTTCCTGCTGATCGCGGCGCTGTTCCAGCTTGTCGATGGGGCACAGGTCATTGCGGCCGGCGCCCTGCGCGGTTTGCGGGATACGCGGGTGCCGATGTTCCTGGCCATATTCGGGTATTGGATCGTTGGCCTACCGACATCCGCGGCGCTCGCCTTTTGGCTGGACCTGGGCGGGCTGGGGGTCTGGATCGGTTTGGCCGTGGGCCTGGCGGTTGTCGCCGGCCTGGCGGTCTGGCGCTTCTATCGGCGCGAATACATCCTACCCGTGCTCGCGGATACGGGATGAGCGGGCAGCGGCAGCGTGCCGATGCGGCCTTGGTGGCGCGCGGTCTGGCGGAAACCCGTACCCGGGCCCAGGCTCTGATCATGGCGGGCTTGGTCTTTTCCGGCGAGGCGCGCATCGACAAGCCGGGCCAGATGCTAGCCGCCGACGCGGCGCTGGAGGTGCGCGGCCGCGATCATCCGTGGGTCAGCCGTGGCGGCCTGAAGCTGGAGAAAGGCCTTGCCGATTTCCACATAGATCCCACGGGTCTGGTGTGCCTGGACGTGGGCGCCTCGACCGGTGGCTTCACCGATGTCTTGCTCAGCGGTGGCGCCGCCAAGGTCTACGCCGTGGATGTAGGCAAGGGGCAGTTGGCGTGGAAGCTGCGCACCGATCCGCGCGTCGTAATCATCGAGGGCGTCAACGCTCGCCATCTGGGCCGTGCCGAGGTGCCCGATCCCGTGGACTTGCTGGTCTGCGATGCCAGCTTCATCGGCCTCGAAACTATCCTGCCGGCACCCATGGCCCTGACCGTGCCGGGTGCTCGCCTGATCGCGCTCATCAAGCCACAGTTCGAGGTGGGCAAAGGCCGTGTCGGCAAAGGCGGCGTGGTACGCGATGCCGCCCTCCATGACGAGGTGTGCGCCCGCATTTCCGACTGGCTCGCGGCGCAGCCCGATTGGCGCGTCATCGACGTGACCGAAAGCCCGATCCTCGGCCCCAAGGGCAACAAGGAATTCCTCATCGCCGCGGAAAAGGCGCCGGCCTAACCGGTCGGGCGAAAATCGGGTGCGCGCAGAACAGGGCCGCGCGCCTCGCCGGCGAGCGCTTCAATGGCCTGTAGAAGCGGGGCTAGCGCCTGTATGGCGCGCGCGAAGGTGCGGAGTGCCGGGCTGCGTATCTCGCCGGACATGGCCTGTTCCAGGAGGGCTTCGATCGGATCGCGCTCGGCCGGAAATACTTTGAAACGCACGGGCTCGCCGGGACTGATGCCGGAAACCTCGGCGGCTACGGTCTTGGCCGTGCGCAGGCCGCCCAGGGTATCGACCAGGCCAAGCGCCTTCGCATCTTCGCCGGTCCAAACCTGGCCTTTTGCCGCTTTAAGGACGTCTTCGATCGACAGGCTACGGCCCTCCGCGACCTTGCCGGTAAAGTCCCCGTAGGCCCGGTCCAGCACCGATTGCACGTAGGCCCAAGCGGCGGGCGAGAAATCCTCGTTGGCGCTCCACATGTCGGCGTTGGCACCGGCTTTCACGCCGCCCCAGGAGACACCGACTTTGTCCCACAATTCCGAGAGCACCATTTTGCCGCCGACGATGCCGATGGAGCCGGTGATGGTCCCCGGCTGAGCGACGATGGCGTGCGCCGGCGCAGCGACGAAATACCCGCCCGAGGCGGCGACATTGCCCATGCTGACGATAACCGGAACGCCTTCATCGCGGGCCCGGCGCACCTCGCGCCAGATCACGTCCGAGGCGACGTACGAGCCCCCGGGCGTATCGATGCGGAAGACGATGGCCCGCACGTCCGGGTCCTCCACCGCGTCGCGGATGGCCTTGGCGACCGTATCGGCGCCCATCACCAGCGACCCGAACACCGGATCGTTCTCGCTTTCCGCCAAAGCGATGGGCCCCAAGCCATAGATCAGCGCCACCACGGCGCCGTCGTCATCCGCCGCGGTTTCCCGCAGCGCTCGCGCATAGTCGGCGATGCGCATGAACTCGGCTGCATCGCTATCCGGGGCGGACCCAAGCGCCGCCGCGCGCGCCTCGTCCAGATAACCGATGCGGTCGATCAGGCCGTGTTCCTTGGCCGCCTCGGCACTGAACGGCGCCTGGTCGATAAGGGTGCGCAACTTCTCCGGCGGCATGTCCCGATCCTCGGCGCTGCCGGCAACAATTTGACTAAGCCATGAATCCGCCAATTGCTGCAGGTTTTGCCGTACCGGTTTGGGCATGGCCTTATCGGTAAGCATATTCATGGCGCCCTTGTATTCCTCGCGCTGGTCGAGGCGTGGAGAGACGCCGATCTTGTCTAGAAGGCCGCGCAGAAACGGGTTTTGCAGCGCCAGGCCGGTCAGCGCCAGATCGCCGGAGGGTTGCATCCAGATGGTCTCGGCGGAACTGGCAATGTAGTAGTCGATGGTGCCATTGCCGCCTACACCAAAACTCTCGGCAAAGGCCACGGCGAACTTGTCTTGGCGGCGAAAATCCGCGATGGCATCGCGCAACTCCTGCGCATTGGCCAGGCCGAGGGAACCGCGGCCGGCACGTATCATGAGGCCCTGCACCTGCGGATCGCGGCCCGCGGTGTCCAAGGCCTCCAGAACGTCTCGCATGACCAGCACATCGCCCATGGAGGCGCGGGCTAGCGGGCTATCCGGCCGCGTTTCAATGATGCCAGCAGCCAGATCAAGGGTCAGGACGGTGGCCGACGGAATTTCCACCCGACCACCGGTCGCAAGCGGCTCCAACTGCCGCCACAACAGAGCTGATCCCACAATACCGGCGACGATACGGACGCCAATCGCGGCAAATAGCCCCACGATCGATTTGAGGAAAAACATGACGATCCGCATGGCCGAGGTCATAAGCGCCTCGGCGCGCGTTGTCTAGTCTGCTAGACTTTCAGGATGAGGCAGTGGGCATGAGACGGCGGGCGCGCAAAGGCGGCGGACGGCAGATCGAGCTGGCGATCGAGGCCATCGGGGCGCGTGGCGACGGTTATGGCACTGTCGATGGCAAGCCGGTCTTCGTCCCCTTTACGGTTCCCGGCGACCGGGTGCTTGCACGGATTACCGGCGAGCATACCGGTGGCGTTCACGCCGAGGCCGTCGAGCTTATCGCTGAAGGTCCAGGCCGCGCACCGCCGCCATGTCCGCATTTCGGCCTTTGCGGTGGATGCTCATTACAGCACTTGGACGAAGCTGGGTACCTGGAATGGAAGCAGGCGTTGGTCGGTCGCGCGCTGGCACAACGCGGCATTGTGGATGCCCCCGTGGCGCCGCTGCAACCGGTCGGTCAGCAGACCCGTCGGCGCATGGTGCTGGCCGGGGCAAAGAAGGGTGGTCGCCTGCGCCTTGGCCTGCACGAGCGGGCTAGCCATACGGTCGTCGATCTTGAAACCTGCCTGTTGGTCACGCCAGGGTTGCTGGCACTACTGCCGCCCCTGCGCAGGGCACTCAACGTTCTGTTAGCGGACGGGGAGACAGCCGACGTAACCGCCAGCGAAACGGATAACGGGCTGGACGTGCTGATTCTCTCCCCTACCACGCCGACGTTGGCGGCGCGCGAAGCCTTGGCCGATCTGGCACAAACCGCTGATCTGGCGCAACTGTCCTGGGGGCCGGCACCGCGCCCTGGTGAGACAGTGGAACCCGAACCGGTCGCGATCCGCCGACCGCCGACGCTGCGCTTTGGCGATGTGACCGTGGAGCCGCCGCCTGGCGGATTCCTGCAACCGACCGCCGTGGGTGAGAAACTGTTGGTCGAGGCGGTGTTGGCCGCCGTGCCCGTGGACGCGCGCCGCGTTGCGGATCTTTACGCGGGATGCGGCACCTTTACGTTTCCCTTGGCCAAGAAATTCCGAGTGCATGCCGTGGAAGGGGAAAGCGCTGCCTTGGCCGCCCTCTGGACGGCGGCGCGGCGGGCGGATTTGGCGGGTCGCGTCTCCATCGAGGAGCGCGATCTGGCCCGCGACCCGCTGATCATGGTTGAGCTAGATGAATTCGACGCGGTGGTCTTCGATCCGCCGCGCATCGGTGCCCGGGAACAGGTGGCTATGTTGGCCGCCGCGACAGTGTCGACGGTGGTGGCGGTCTCGTGCAATCCCGCAACATTCGCCCGCGATGCACGAACCTTGATCGACGGTGGTTATACGCTGGTGGAGGTCGTGCCGGTCGACCAGTTCCCGTGGTCGGGCCACCTGGAACTGGTCGGTCGGTTCAGGCGTTAGCCGGGCAGCATCTCGCCGACTTGTTGCTCGGTGCCTTTGGGGTCGCTCTGTAGACCCGCGTGCAGGCCGGCAGCCGTCTCGTCAGGAAAGACGTCCTCGGTGCCGCTCGCGACGGCATCGAGAATTGCCGTGGCGACTTGCTCGGGCGGTGCCTTCGGCGCATCGAAATCCTTGGCCATATCCGTATCGATCGGTCCGGGGTAAACGCCCACCACCAGCGTGCCCTGCGCCTTCAACTCGGCCCGCACGCCTTGGGTTAGGGAATGGTTGGCCGCCTTGGAGGCGCTGTAGGAGGCGAGAACCGGGAAGTTCACGAAACTCGCGATCGATGCGAGGTTCACGATGGCTCCGCCGCCGTTTGCTTTGAGTTTAGGCGCGAAGGCGCGAATCATGGACAGGGTGCCGAAATAATTTACATCCATATCCGCTTGTGCGGCCGCGGGATCATCGGTGCTCAAGAAACCGGTGAACTGAGCCGTTCCGGCATTGTTGACGAGCACGGTGACGTCCTTGGCTTTCTCCGCGGCCGCCCGCACGGCCGCCCGGTCGGTCACGTCAAGCGCCAAGGGCACGATCCGCTCTGGATCAGTGGCGACAAGAGAGGCAAGCGCACCAACGTCGCGCGCGGTGGCGTAGATACGGGCGGCACCGCGGTCGCGCAGGGCCTCGACGATGGATTTTCCGATGCCGCGATTGGCGCCGGTGACGAGTGCAACTGATCCTTCGATCTTCATACTTTCGCTCCTACAGATTCAGGTGTGGGGTTGGTGGCACAAAGCCATGGGTTCGATGCTTCCGGATATCCGGTTCTTGCTGTTGTTCAGGACTTGATCAATTCAGGTCCCTGACCGAAGAGAAATTTCTTTGCGTCTTCGCTGACCGTCGGGTTTTTGTTTAGGGCCTTGCCCTTCTCGTAGGCGCGTTCCGTCGCCGGGCGTGCGGCGATGGCCTCGAACCAGCGCTTCAGATGCGGGAAGTCGTTCAGGTCTTGGCTTTGCCGTTCATGCGACACGGTCCACGGATAGCTGGCCATATCGGCGATGGAGTAGTCGCCGGCAACGAATTCCCGATCCGCCAGGCGCTTGTTCAGCACGGCGTAAAGGCGCCCTGTCTCCTTCACATAGCGGTCGATGGCATAGGGAATTTTCTCCGGCGCATAGGCGGCGAAATGATGGTTCTGCCCGGCCATGGGTCCGAGCCCGCCCATCTGCCAGAACAACCACTGCAAGACTTCGTGGCGCCCGCGCAGGTCGGCAGGCAGGAATTGGCCGGTCTTCTCTGCCAGATAAAGCAGCATCGCTCCGGACTCGAAAATCGAAATCGGCTCGCCGCCGCCGGCCGGGTCGTGATCGACCAAGGCGGGGATGCGATTGTTCGGCGCGATCTTCAGGAAATCCGGGTCGAACTGATCGCCCGCACCGATGTCGATGGGCACCAACTTATACGGCAAACCCGTCTCTTCGAGAAACAGCAACGGCTTGTACCCGTTCGGTGTGGTCCAGAAATAGATGTCGAGCATAAAATCGGTTCCTTTTTGTGGCTTTGTCAGTCGAGGGCCGCGAGGGTGAGACGCACGACGTCTTCCAGGGCGTCGCGGTCCGCTTTCGCTTCGGCCATGACGCGTAGGCCGTTTAGGCTGCTGACCAGATAGCGGGCGAGAGCACGGGCATCCCGGTCGGCCGGGATTTCGCCCAACGCTTGCGCCCGCGCCACCGTATCGTGAAAGGCCTCGATCATTTGTTCCACGCCGGAAGCAATACGGGTCGCGGCCGCCAGATCACGACCGCCGATATCCACCGCGCAGCGGCCTAGGAAGCACCCTTGGGGCTTGTCGGCATGGGGCTCCTCGTCCAGCACCAGGCGTAGGCTGGCAGCGATGGCGGCGCGGGGTGACTCGGCGGCGGCAAGCTTCACCGCCAGCAGCCCAATCACGTTGTCGCTGTAGTGATCCAGGCTCTCCAGGAACAGCTCATGCTTGCTGCCGAAGGTCTCATAAAGGCTGCTCTTGCTGATCTCCATGGCATCCATGAGGTCGCACAGGGACGTGCCGTCATAGCCGCGGGCCCAGAAAACGTGCATTGCCCGTTCCAGAGCCTGGTCCCGATCGAATTCCCGTGGCCGTCCCATGCCGGTCCCCGTGCGATGCCGCCCACGAAGCGCGGGCGGCGATCAGACCTATTTAGGACCGTTCGGTCCAAAATCAAGAGGGTGAAGAAATCTTCATAATCCGGCGGCTACCGTTAGCGCCACGGGCGGTGGCCACCGCCTCGATCACGGAAGATTGCACGATTGAACCAATTGAATTCGTGGCCAGATGATGTATTGCAACAAGACGGATTTAGACCGGCCAGCGGTAGCTTTGACCAACGATGCACCGGAAATCGAAAGGGCTGACTAAGATGCGCCACATATTTCAGCGGACAATTCCGCAACTCACGTGCCTTTCGTTTCTGCTCCTCGCGCTCGTGCCCGCGCAAGCCCTTGCGGCCTGCAACAGCGGGCCGGAGGCAAACGTCGATTGGTCTAGATGCCAGAAAGTGCGCCTGATTCTACGCGGTGCGACGCTCAGCGACGCGAATATGGAGCGTGCCGACTTATTTTCCTCCGATCTGATGGGGGCAAACCTCGAAGGCGCCAATCTATCGAATGCGCACATCGCGCAAGCCAGGTTCCAGCAGGCCAATCTGCGCGCGGCTACCCTAACGAAGGTGTTTGGCCACCGGGTCAATTTTGAGGAGGCCAGTCTGGTCGATGCCAATCTCGCCAAGGCGGAGTTGCCGCGCGCGAACTTTACTCGCGCGGACCTCACGAACGCCGACATGTCCAAGGCCGATCTGGGCCGCGTCGTGCTGATCGAAGCTCAGCTTGAAGGGGCGAATTTGCGCAAGGCCCTTATCGCCCGAGCCAAATTCACCTCGGCCAAGCTAAATGGCGCGGACCTAACCGGTGCGTACACGCTTTTGACTCAGTTCGCGGGCGCCGAT
>JAJFGP010000059.1 GCA_021776055.1 Kiloniellaceae bacterium | reverse complement strand
TGGTGCGCACCAGCTTGTTGATGGTCTCGATCATGTGCACCGGGATGCGGATGGTGCGCGCCTGATCGGCGATCGAGCGGGGGATCGCCTGGCGGATCCACCAGGTCGCAGAGGTCGAGAACTTGTAGCCACGGCGGTATTCGAACTTATCGACCGCTTTCATCAGGCCGATGTTGCCTTCCTGAATGAGGTCAAGAAACTGCAAGCCGCGGTTGGTGTATTTCTTGGCGATAGAGATCACCAGGCGCAAGTTGGCTTCGACCATTTCGGTCTTGGCCTTGCTGGCCTCCCGCTCGCCGGTCTGTACGGTCTTGACGATGCGGCGGAATTCACTGATCGGCAGGCCGGTCTCGGCGGAAATATCCCCGATCTCCTTGCGAATATCCCTGACGTCGTCGGCATGCTTGTCGGCGAACTTGGCCCAACCTTTACCCTTCAGGCGCTTGACCCGCGACAACCAACGGGGATCGAGCTCACGGCCGAAATAGTGTTCAAGGAATTCGCGCCGATCGACGCCCTTCTTTTCCGCCAAGCGCAGGAGCTTGCCTTCCAAACCAACAAGCCGCTTGTTAAGGTCGTAGAGCTGTTCGACAAGCTGTTCGATGCGGGCGCCGTTGAAGTGCACGCCCTCCATCAGCTCGATCAAATGTTCCTTCAATTTCTCGTAGTGACGCTCGCTTTGCGGCACCACTTTCTGGCCCTTCTGCAGAAGAGTCAGCCGCTTGTCCTGCGCCCGCGCCAGTTTCTTGTAGGTTCCGGCAATCTCGCCGAGAGTCTCCAGGACCGTCGGCAAGAGCGCCGTCTCCATGGCCGCCAGCGAGATGCTGACCTCGTCCTCGTCGTCGTCATCGTCGGCACCCGGCTGACCCGTGCCGTCACCGGCGCTTTCACCGGCAGCAGCCGGCGCGGCCGCGCCATTTACTTTCGCCGCCGGCGCGGCCGGCGCGGCAACCTGCGCAACAGGGTTAGTGGATTTTCCATTAGCGACGTTGGCTCCATCGGTTGCCGACTTGGACTTGGCGTCGCCATCTTCACCGTCCTCGTTCTCGCTCTCGTCGTCCCCGGATTCCACCTTCGCGATGTCATCAGCACTGGGACCGCCGCCGTACGTCGCGTCGAGATCGATGATATCGCGCAGCAGGATGCGACCCTCGATCAGGGACTCGCGCCAGAACAGCAACGCCTTGATGGTTAGGGGGCTATCGCAGATGCCGCCGATCATCTTCTCGCGGCCGGCCTCGATACGCTTGGCGATGGCGATCTCGCCCTCGCGGCTGAGCAGCTCGACCGTGCCCATCTCACGCAGGTACATGCGCACCGGATCGTCGGTACGGCCGATATCGTCGTCATTCAGGTTACCGGCAACGGGGGTGCGGCCCTCCTCGTCGGCCGCCGGCTCCTCCGCCTCCTCGGCCTCGACCACGTTGATGCCCATTTCCGAGAGCATCGACATGGTATCCTCGATCTGTTCCGAGGACATCTGATCCTGCGGCAGAACCTCGTTCAGCTCGTCATAGGTGACGTAGCCGCGTTCCTTCGCCTTTTGGATCATCTTCTTGACGGGGGCAGTCATGCCATCCATCAGCGGACCGTCCGAAGATTCCTCACGCGCTTCGGTTGATTCGCCAGCGGTCTCGCTCGCCTTAGTTGCCATACGATTCTGTGTCCCAAAATGCAGACAAGGACGCGGCCCCGCCCCCCCACGGAGCGTCCGTCGTCCGAATCATGCGTGTCAACTCGGGTCCCGTGGGCTCACTTCCGGCACGGCCTCCGACTGGGCATCCAACTCGTCGAGCCGGTTTTCACCCTGCCGTATCAGTCGCTGCTTGGCCTCCAGCCGGGCCAGGGCTTCATCTGTCATGGCCTCAGCCAAATGACGCCCTGCCTCTTCGGCCTCCAAGGCTGCTTGCCGTCTGCGGTAGCCCTCCAGGACGTCTTGCACGCCGTTTCGGGCCTCATCCGGGGATGCATCAGGTCGCGCAAACCTGCCATGGACATAAACGTCCGACTGCAGAAGGCCGCGCAACAGCCCGGAAAAACCCTGAACGCACAAATGGCGATTCAAGGCCTCCGTGTCAAGGTCTTGATCGCGTGCCGCCAAATCCACCAGGGCCCGGCCAAAATCGCAAAAATCCGGGCTTCCGAGTTCTATATGGGCCAGTTCCTCGGCATTTTCGGCGATCAGCGTCGGGTGATTGACCAGGGCGGCGAGCAAAACCTGCTCCTGACGCCGGCGCAGCAGGCCCGGTGCTTGCCGAGCCCCCAAGCCAGAGACGGCCAAACCCGCGCTTCTCGGACCCCTGTCGCGACCGAACCGTCCGGTTCCGGCGCCACGCCGGTGCCGGTCCGGCCAACGCTTGCCACGCCCGCCTGCCCGCTGGCGCGGGCCCGACCTGGCGACAAAGCCCCAGGGGCCATAGCCAAACTCATCCCGGACGCGGCCATTGATCGCTTCACGGTAGGCCTTGCGCACCGCCTCGTCGGCGATCATGCGCACCTGCTCGTCCAAGGCGGCGATCAGGCCCGCCTGACGCTCCGGGGTGTCCAGGCGGCGGCCCTCGGTGGCCATCAGCCAGAGAACGTCCGAGAGGGGCCGAGCCTCATCCAGAACCGCGCGCATGGCTGTCGATCCCTGTGTACGCACCAAACTATCCGGATCGTCCCCGGCTGGTAGGATAGCAAAGCGCAGGCTGTTTCCGGGGCGCAAGGCCGGCAGGGCACGCAGGGCGGCCCGGTAACCGGCACGACGGCCCGCCTCGTCCCCATCCAGGCAGAGAATCGGCTCGTTGGTCAGGCGCCAAAGCTCGGCGATCTGTTCCTCGGTCAAGGCCGTGCCCAGGGGCGCCACGGCGGCCGGGAAGCCGGCCTGAGCGAGGCCGATCACATCCATATAGCCCTCGGCAACGATCAACTCGCTGGTGTCGTGCGCCGCCTGGCGGGCGCGTGCCAGGTTGTAGAGGACATGGCCTTTGTGGAACAGCGGCGTCTCGGGTGAGTTTAAATATTTCGCCGGCGAGTCGCCCATGGCCCGGCCGCCAAAGGCGATGACCCGGCCGCGCCGGTCGGTGATGGGAAAGATCACCCGGTCAAAGAAATAGTCGCGCGGGGACCCGCCGCCCTCTGGCCGCTTAATCAGACCGGCCTCGGCAAGTTGGTCATCGTCGATGCCTTTGGCGTGCATCGCCTCGCGAAGGGCCCCGCGGCGGTCCGGCGCGAAGCCAAGGCGAAAGGCGATGACCGTTTCCGGCCGCAGGCCCCGCCCCGTTAGATAGGCGCGCGCCGCCTCGCCGGAGCGGGCTTCGAGTTGTGCCTCGAACCAGACCGTGACGGCTTCCAATACCTCGATAAGTCCGGCACGGCGGTGCGCCGCCGCACGCGCGCCCGGCGTTTCGCGCGGCATCGGCAACCCGGCCTCACCCGCTAAGCGCTCCACCGCTTCGGGAAACGACAAGCCCTCGGTGCGCGTTACGAACGAAATAACGTCGCCATGCTCACCGCAACCAAAGCAGTGGAAAAATCCCTTGTCGTCGCTGACGGTGAAGGACGGCGTTTTCTCATTGTGGAACGGACACAAGCCAACATGCTCGCGCCCGCGCCGAGTCAATTTTACCCGTCGCCCAACAACACCGGCCAAAGCCACACGGGCACGGATCTCGTCAAGAAATTCGGGTGGAAATGCCATTGTCCAAACGCACGCTCAGGCGCTACCTCACCGTTGCGCCGACAATTTAGATCATAGCTGAACGTACTTCATCCGCCCAGAAATTGCCGCGCGGGAGGGAACCGATTTGTGAACGCCTTTGTACACAACCAATGTATGGAATGTGTATATCGAATGTATGGAATGTGTATATCGGATGATGTTGTAGGGATGTATTTTTCGCTAGCTCAAGCGGGCCTTCACTAGGCCGCTGGCCTTGCCGAAATCCATGCGCCCGGCGAAACGTTTTTTCAACTCGCCCATAACGCGGCCCATGTCCTTAATGGTGCTCGCCTCTTGCTCGCCGATGATTTCCTCGACGGCGGCTTTCGTCTCATCTTCGCCAAGCTGCTTGGGCAGGAAGCGCTCGATCACCTCGATCTCGCCCTGCTCCTTTTCTACCAGATCCTCACGGTCGCCCTTTTGGTACATCTCGATGGAGTCACGACCCTGACGGACCATCTTTTGCAGCAGGTCGAGGATTTCATCCTCGTCCACGCCATCGCTATTGCCACGGCTGCGCGCCGCGATATCACGGTCCTTGAGGGCGGCAAGGATCAGGCGCAGGGTCGATGTCGCCGGCTTGTCCTTGGCCTTCATGGCGTCTTTGAGCGCCTCGTTGAGGCGAGTGCGGATCATGGATTAAAGCTCCGAGGTGTCTTGAAGGGCGCCGAGACTAGCTCAAAACCCGGTAAATGGCAAAATTTCGCACGCCCTAGAAGATGTTGAAAAACTTAACAAAATATGTCGGTCTTGTGCTTGACCGGCCGGGGTCTTTCCCGTAAAACGTGCCGCGATCGCCGAACTGCGGGGGCGCGGAGTCGACCTGTCCCCCTGCGTTGCCCACCGCGCCGAATTTCGCCCCTCTCAGAGCGGGCTGAATGGGCGCCTGATACAAGCGCGGCGCCTGCTTGCGAAGGACGCACTCCCATGGCCACTGCGAGACCTGATGCCGCCTCGCCCGCGCGGGCCGGGCCATCCGGCGCGACCGCTGCCCTGGTGCTTGGCGATGGGACCATATTCTGGGGCCATGGCGTCGGTGCCACCGGGAATGGCGTGGGCGAGGTCTGCTTCAACACCGCGATGACCGGCTATCAGGAGATCATGACCGACCCGTCCTACGCCGGGCAGATCATCACCTTCACCTTTCCCCACATCGGCAATATCGGCGCCAATCCGGAAGATATCGAGAGCGATGTAACGGCGGCGCGCGGCGTGGTTCTGCGCGCGGATATCACCCAACCATCGAACTGGCGGGCGGTACAGCACCTGGATGCCTGGCTCAAGGCGCGTAATCTGGTGGGCATTGCCGGCATCGACACGCGCGCCCTGACCCGGCGCATCCGCGATGCCGGCGCGCCGATCGGCTGCCTGGCACACGACCCGACCGGCAATCTCGACGTAGCGGCATTGCGTAAGCAGGCGGCCGCCTGGCCGGGACTCGAAGGCATGGACCTGGCCGCCGAAGTGAGTTGCCGGCAAACCTACACCTGGGACGAAACACGCTGGGCGCTGGGCCAGGGCTACGGCAAGCTGAAGGACAGCACCTATCACGTTGTCGCCGTCGACTACGGGGCCAAGCGCAACATCCTGCGTTGTCTCGCCTCGCTGGGTTGCCGCGTAACGGTGGTGCCCGCCGATACCAGCGCCAAGGACATCCTGCGGCGCAAGCCCGACGGCATTTTCCTATCCAACGGCCCCGGCGATCCGGCCGCCACGGGCGCGTACGCGGTGCCC
>JAJFGP010000058.1 GCA_021776055.1 Kiloniellaceae bacterium | reverse complement strand
AGCGAACAACCGGCCTCTACGGCCCACTATCGCGGGCGCATTCTGCTGGCCACTCTCCATACCTGTTATCCCCCGATGCCCTGCTTTCGGCCACGCCGGCGGGGAGTATACAGAGAAATTGGGTACCCACGAAAATTGAACGCCCCAATGGAGCGATCAGGTGGCTCTACCTGACCCTCCGGGGCGCGAACGTGGTGCGAAATCTATGGAGGGGGCGGCGGTTTAAGCCAGGATGAGGCCAAGGCCCGCGAAAGTGGTGCCGATGACGCCGAGAAACCAAGCAACATGGTTACGCTGCCGAATGCCGAGCGCTAGGCCCAGCACGCTCATGGGCAGACTGGCAGCCAGGAAAAAGAGCGGCATGCCATACATATCCACCCCATAGAGGCTCACCACGGCGCCAATCACACCCACCAGGGCGGCAACGGTGGCGGTTTGGCTGGAATCCAAGGTCTCGGTCAGAACCGCGCCAGGTGCGATCACAAGCTCACTCATGCGGTCTCTCCGTTCCATGTCTTGATCCATGTGATGCTTATGCACGCTATAACAAACATAGAAATACTACAACAATAATCGATTTCAATTCTATGTATTGTACGATTATAACCGGTTTGTTTCTGCGATTTTTCCATATACTAGGGTATTAAACCCTAAAAATATATGTTTACTGAATGTACTCTAGAAAATTAGGGCACTATACCCTAACATATATTAGGGCATTTTACCCCAATAATGAGCGCCTCTTTATCCCGTGCCTGGCGCACGCATAAGCCGATAGGATGTCGATCTATCGCGGCGAATTAAGCCAGCTTGGGTCACACCCTGGATCACGCGAGGGAGAGCCTGCTCATGCAGATCGTTACCACCGATGCCATCGAAGGCCGGCGGATCACCGCCTATCTGGGTATTGTCAGCGGGGATGCCATTGTCGGCGCCAATATGTTCCGCGATCTCTTCGCCCGCGTCCGCGATGTAGTCGGTGGCCGCGCCGGCGGTTATGAGAAAGCGCTGCGCGGCGCAAAGGATGCTGCGATGGCGGATATGACCGATGCCGCGGAAACCCTCGGCGCCAATGCCATTGTCGGTGTCGATCTGGACTACGAGACGGTCGGCGATTCCATGCTCATGGTCAGCGCCAACGGCACCGCCGTACGCCTCGAATAACGGCCTTAGCCAGCCACCATAGAGCGAAGCTGGCGGTTGGCCACCGCCAACATAGCGAGATCGGGGGTCCCCGTCGTCTGCAACTCCGTGAGCAGTTGTTCCGTGCGAGCAACCAGCGGTCGCCGTGAGTCGGCCCAACGGTCGATCATGCCATTGGCGGCCCCGGCATCCGTGATGCCGTTGACCACACGGGCGGTCAGCTCGCTTTGGTGCCCGTAGAGATCATCGACGATGGCGGTGACCGCCAATTTGTCCCAAGCACTGTCGCTGGGCAGATGACCGGCGGCAAGGCGTAGCCAATCGAAGCCGAAGCGGGCGCCGATGGTGAAGTAAGCCCGCCCGACCTCGAGCACGGGCAAGGCCGCACCGCTGGCAATGCGCACGATATCGCAGGCCGGAACCAACAGCGCCAAGCTGGCGGTCCGGCGCGCTATATCGTCAGGCACCCCGTGCTGAGCAAAATCGGCGGCGCGCTCCTCCAAATGTTGACGGTCCACATCCGACAGCAGCTCCGGCAATTTCGCCGCTAGTTGCCCAACACTTGCGCCATAGGCCTTGGACTCGACCTCGATGTTCAACGGGTGCGCGCCCAGACGCAGGAACCAGACGGTGGTGCGCTCGATCAGCCGGCCGCATTCAGTGAGCATCGCCGCCTGAACCGCCGCCGGCACCTTGTTGTCCAGCCCCTCGATTGCGGCGAAAAGGTCGCGCATCTCCAGGATCTCGCGGCTGATGGTATAGGCACGCGCCACATCCGCGGCGGACATGCCGGTCTTTTCGCGGCACTCGTGCACAAAAGTGACGCCGACCCGGTTGACGATACCGTTGGTTACCACCGTAGCGATGATCTCGCGGTGCAGACGGTGCCGCATGATCTGCGCGTTGTAACGCTCGCGCAGAGGCTTCGGAAAATAACGCACCAAGTCCTGCCTCATATACGGATCGTCCGGCAGGTCGGACGAAAGCAACTCGTCGTAGAGAGTGATCTTGGCATAAGAAAGTAGGACCGCGACCTCGGGTCGGGTCAAACCGATCTTCTTGTTCATGCGTTCGGTGATCGTTTCATCGTCCGGCAGGTATTCGATGGCGCGGTCGAGATGCCCGGCCTTCTCCAAGGTACGCATGTAACGCGCCGTGCGGTCGAGCAAATGGGCGCCGAGGGTGGCGGTTACCGTGATCGCCTGGGTCTGTAGATAGTTATCGCGTAAGACTAACTCGGCAACCTCGTCGGTCATGCGCACGAGCAACGCATCGCGCTGCTTGCGGGTCATGTCGCCCTCGGCCTCCACCTCGCCCAACAGTATCTTGATATTGACCTCATGGTCCGAGCAATCGACACCGGCCGAGTTGTCGATGGAATCCGTATTCAATCTGCCGCCATGCAAGCCGTACTCGACGCGACCGCGTTGACTAACACCCAGATTGGCGCCCTCGCCGATGACCTTGCAGCGTAATTCCGACCCATTGACCCGCAGGGACTCATTCGCCCGATCACCCACATCCGCATGGGATTCATCGCTCGCCTTCACATAGGTGCCGATGCCGCCGAACCAGAGCAACTCGACTTCGGCCCCGAGCATCGCCTTGATCAGCTCGCTTGGCGGAACTTGGTCCTTATCCAGATCGAACAGCGCTTTCATCTCGGGCGTTAGCTTGATCGACTTAGCCCGGCGCTCGAAGATGCCGCCACCCTTGGACATCAACTTGGCATCGTAGTCGCTCCAGGCGGAGCGCGGCAGATCGAACAACCGCTGCCGTTCCACCCAGCTCTTCTCCGGATCGGGATCGGGGTCGACGAAGATATGCAAGTGGTTGAACGCCCCGATCAACTTGATGTGCTTGGACAGCAGCATGCCGTTCCCGAATACGTCGCCCGCCATATCGCCGCAACCGATGACCGTAAAGTCTTCGCTCTGCGTGTCCTTTCCGATTTCGCGGAAGTGGCGTTTGACCGATTCCCAACCACCGCGCGCGGTGATGCCCATCTTCTTGTGGTCATAACCGGCGGAGCCGCCGGAGGCGAAGGCGTCGTCCAGCCAGAAGCCGTAGCTTTGTGAAATCCCATTGGCGATATCCGAGAACGTCGCCGTCCCCTTGTCCGCGGCGACCACCAGATAGGGATCGTCGCCATCGCGCCGAACCACGTCGGCCGGCGGCATCACGGCACCGCCTTTCAAGTTGTCGGTAATATCGAGCAGGCCGGAGATGAAAAGCTTGTAGCAGGCAATCCCCTCTTCCTGAAAAGCCTCGCGGCCCGCTTCGGCTGGCGGCGGCCGCTTGAGCACGAACCCGCCCTTTGAGCCGACCGGCACGATGACCGCGTTCTTCACCTGCTGCGCCTTCACCAGGCCGAGAATCTCGGTGCGGAAATCCTCGCGCCGATCCGACCAGCGCAAGCCGCCGCGTGCCACCATGCCGAAGCGCAAGTGCACGCCCTCGACCCGCGGGCTGTAGACGAAAATTTCGCGAAACGGCCGCGGCCGCGGCAACTCGTCCAGGGCGCGCGAATCGAACTTGAAGGAAAGGTAGGGCTTGATCTCACCCTCGGCCGTGCGCTGAGCGAAGTTGGTGCGCAACGTGGATTCGATGCAATTCAGGAAGCGGCGGACGATACGGTCTTCGTCCAGATTGCTGACCGCTTCCAGCGCCGTTTCTATCTCGCCTACCAACGCCTTGGCACGGGCCTCGTTGTCGCCCACCTTCTTCTCGCCGGGCCCCTTCTTGCCTGCCCCTGTCTTGCCTGCCCCTGTCTTGCCAGACGGTTCCGCCGCGAAGCGGGTCAGGAAGAGATCCACCAACCGGCGCGTGATGGTCGGATTGTTTGCCAGGGTCTGTTCCATGTATTCCTGGCTGAAGGGAATGCGTGCCTGGCGCAGGTATTTGCTATAGGCGCGCAGGACCAACACTTCGCGCGCGCGCAAGCCGGCGCGCAGCACCAGCTTGTTGAAACCGTCGTTGTCGACGGCACCGCGCCAGACCTTGGCAAAGGCCTCGTGAAAAGCCTCCTTGACCGTGTCCGGATCGACGGCCGAGCCATCCTGGGTGCGCATGGCAAAGTCATGCATCCACACCGGCCCGCCGGCGCCCGTCGGGAGAATACTGTAGGGAATTTCGCTGAGCACCTTCAGCCCCATGTTCTCAAGCATGGGCAGCACGTCGGAGAGCGGCACGGGCGCGCCGGCCATGTAGATCTTGAAGTGCAGGGTGCTCGCCTCGGCCTCCGGCGGCCGATGGAGGTTCATCGCCAATTTTTCGTCGCCAAGCGCCTCTTCGACGCGGGCGATATCGAAAACCGCCGCGGGCGCATCGAAGTGATCCTGGTAGTTACTCGGGAAAGCCTGAGCATAGCGGTGGAAGAGGCGCAAACCCTGTCCCTCGCCGCGGTCGGCGACCAAGGCTTCTTCCAGCCGATCGTCCCAGGATCGGCCGGCCTCGATCAGCCTTTGCTCCAGTGCCGCAAGATCCACATCGGGAATCTCGCCGCGCGTGGTTTTGATGATGACATGCAGGCGCGCCAGCGCCTCGTCGGTAAGATGTGTCGTGAAGGCGGCGATCGTGCCCGCGTACGCCGCGGCGATCAGCTCTTGCATCTTTTGGCGCAGCTTCGTGTCGTAGCGATCACGTGGAACGAAAACCAGGCATGACACATACCGCTCGAACGGATCGCGGCGAACAAACAAAGCAATGCGCTGGCGTTCCTGCAAATGCAGGATGCCCATGGCGGTCTCGAGCAAATCGCCTTCGGTGATCTGAAATAATTCGTCGCGCGGATAAGTCTCCAGAATATGCATCAACGCCTTGCCGTCATGGCTCTTGGCATCGAGGCCAGCGCCCTTGGCAACACGCTCGATCTTTTCGCGCAACAACGGGATGCTATGCGGCGAGCGGGAATACGCGATGGACGTAAAGAGACCCAGGAACAGACGCTCACCGGTCACCCGGCCTTTAGAGTCGAAGCGCTTGATCGCCACGGTGTCCATGTGGACCGGCCGATGCACGGTGGCGCGGCGATTGGCCTTGGTGCAGCGCAACAGCTCCGGCTTTTTTACGAAGTCGCGCACGTCGGGCGGTAGGCCGCCCAAGTTGCGCAAGCCATCGAAGACCGGCACATCCACATCGCGTAACACACCGAGCCCACTTTCTTTCTGGATCCGTGCAAGCGCCGCGGCACCTTTTCCTTCAAAGCTATATTCGCGGTAACCCAGAAAAGTAAAATGGTCGTCGTCCATCCATTTTAGGAAGGCGATACCTTGTTCGATCTCGTGGGCCGGCAACGCCGGGGGTGCCTTTTCCAGATCATCGATAATTGCCAGCAAGCCTTCGCGCATCGTCCGCCAATCCTCGACACTGGCGCGCACATCGGCCAGCACTTGGATTAACCCCGCGGCAATTTCCGCGTGCCGCTCGCTCGGCTGCTCGCTGATCTGCACGTGCATGAAGGATTCGCCGGCCGCGCCGGCCGGCGCCTTGCCCGGATCGCCTAAGCCCGTAAGTTTGCGTTTGCCATCGCGCTTGGCGCTCAAAATAGGATGAATAATGAGAAAGACTTCGGCACCCAACCGACTAATCTCGGCCGTGACCGAATCGACCAGGAAAGGCATGTCGTCATTGACGATCTCGACGACGCTATGGGTCGATTTCCAGCCATGCTCGTCCGGGCGCGGGTTATAGACACGAACCTTGCTCGTCTCGGCCGCGCGCACCTGGGCATGGCTCAACAACGACATGGCCGCGCCATAGAGGTTGTCTGCCCCCTCGCCGATGATATCGTCCGGCGGCACATGCGCGTAGAACTGACGCACAAAGCGTTCCGCCAGCTCGGCCCCTGCCGATGCCATCCGGTCGCGCGCGCGCTCGGCCACGCGATCAATCAATTGGCGTTTCCGTTGCTCGGCCTTCATTGCCATCGCGGCATCTTCCTTATCGGTCGCGCGCGGCTACCACGCGCATAAGTGGTATAGATCAAGCTAGCCGATTCGCCGAGGGAACGGGAGGGCCGACAGTCGCGCTCAGAGCTCACCGGCCCGTGACGGTAAACCTTTGCGCAGCAGGCGCCCCAGATCTCGGGCGGCGTTGCGCCGATCCTCCGCCGTGGGCCCCATGGAATCGAGAATGGCGTGCAGGGCGGATTCTTCCTCCGACAGAGATTTTGGTGCCGATAGGGACTCGGCCGCCACTCCCGTTGCGCGCATCGATGTTGTCGCGTGACCCGGCGCATGACTGGGCCGGGAAGCAACGGGACGACGGTCACCCGCACGTTGCGGTGCCGATCCCGGCTTGATCGGCGGATAGCGGCGGAATGCTTCCGAATCGCGTAGCGACCGGCCGATACCATTGAGAATTTCGGCCAGCGCCGCCGCCTCTTCAGGCCTGATCGCCGCGTCCTCGGCGGCACTCGGTACCGGTGCGGGCGCCGGCGTTGCGGCAAAATCCCGTACGGCCGGTTTGCCTGGAATGGGCCTCGGCATGACGGCGTGCGGCTCACGGCGGTCGGCGCCGACGACCTTACGGGCAACGCGCCCGGTCGCCAGAAACGCCGGGCCGGGCCGGCGCGTGGCGTCCTCTCGGCTCCAGCTGGGGCTCTTGCCGGGACTCTTGCTAGAGTTTTTCCCGGCCATGGTCCGAGTCAGCAACAGCGCCGGGCGCGCCTTAGGTGGTTCTGGGGGCGTTTCATCCGGTGCTGGCAACGCCGGGCGGCTGGTCAGGCGATCCAGGGTCTCCTGGATTTGCCGGCGCAGGGTCTGTTCCTGCTGACGCAACACCTGTTCCCGCTGCTGCATATCCCGCAGGCGGCGCGTTTCCTCGAAAAGTTGGTCGAGACGGGTGTTTAGCCGTTCGTTTTCACGCAACAAGCGGGTGAGCTCCATCTTCTGGAACTCGACCACCACCGGCAATGTGCCGTCCGATGGTATCCGGTCCACCTGGCCGGTTGACAGGCCCGGCGGCAGATCATCGGCCGCACCGCCAAAGCGGCGTTCCGCAGCAGGGTCATTCACGTAGACAAAAGACGTGCCGTCGCGTTCGAATCCCAGCACCTCTCCCCTTTCCAGGCGAAGACGCAGGGCCTCTGCGCTAATACCTAAGCGCACTGCAGCTTCCATCAGGGGAAGCGCCAGCCGCTCTGATCGCAGGCCGTCGGTCACACGAGAACGATAGCACGAACCGCCGTGGCCGCAAGAGAATGCAGCACGAAAACACAATCCGGCCGCGTTGAAGGACCCGCGCGCCCCGATAGGACTCGGGCGCGCCGCAATACAAACCTGAATCTCTAGAATTTCAGCCGGATAATGGAGCGGGCGATGAGATTCGAACTCACGACCCCAACCTTGGCAAGGTTGTGCTCTACCCCTGAGCTACGCCCGCACTCGGATCATCCGACAGGCCGGAAAATTATACCATTTCTCCGCCATTGCAAGTCGTGATCGAGAGCGGCGATAGGGGGCCACCCAGCACTTGCCAGGCCGTCCGCGGACGGCTAAGAGCCCTTTTGTCCCGAAGGATCGCCCATGACCGACCCAACCCCCGCCAACCTGCCGACCAGCCCGGAGACCCTGCTGGCGCGGCTCGAGGCACTCGGCATCGAGACGCAGACGGTTAGTCACCCGCCGGTCTTTACCGTCGAGCAGGCCAAGGTCCTGCGCGGCGAGCTGCCCGGCCATCACATCAAAAACCTGTTCCTGCGCAACAAAAAGGGGGCCATGTGGCTGGTGGTCTGCCTGGAAGACCGGCAGATCGATCTGAAAGCCCTGGCGGGGGCCTTGGAGGCCGGGCGCTTCTCCTTTGGCAGCGCCGAGCGCCTGATGACCTATTTAGGCGTCGAACCCGGATCCGTTACCCCTTTCGCCGCCATCAACGATACGGACGGCCAAGTTCAGGTCGTGCTCGATACGGCGGTGGCGGAAAACGGGCCGGTCAACTGCCATCCCCTGGTCAATCATATGACCACGGCGATCACGGCAACGGACCTAATCCGTTTCCTCGAGAGCATCGGCCACCCGCCCAAGCTGTTGGATATGGGCCGGATCTGAGCCGGGACGGCGGCCCGCAACCCATGACCCAGGGGCCCAGGGTTGCACCAAATGTCGAAAGGCGCCATCTATTGACGATGGCCCCGCCGGCACCCGTTCAAGGCGCGGGGAATTACCGCAAGCAATCGGAATATCTCATGGAAACCATTATCGGCAGCGGCCCGTCCACCGGCGCAAACGGCGGTCAACAAGCCGCCGACTGGATCAAGGACAGCAGTACAGAGGCCTTTGGCCAGGACGTCATCGAGGCCTCGATGAAGGTCCCGGTCATCGTCGACTTCTGGGCCCCGTGGTGCGGACCATGCAAGCAGTTGGGCCCCACCCTGGAGAAGGTGGTTCAGGCGGCGCGCGGCGGCGTGCGTTTGGTCAAAGTGGACATAGACCAGAATCAGGCCCTGGCCGGCCAACTGCGCATCCAATCGATCCCCGCAGTCTATGCGTTCTTCCAGGGGCAGCCGGTCGACGGTTTTGTCGGCGCCCAAAGCGAAAGCGAGATTAAACAGTTCGTCGATCGCCTGCTACAACAAGCCGGCGCCGGTGCGGGACCATCGCCCATCGAGCAAGCGCTGGAGCAGGCGCAAACCGCCTTGAGCGAAAATCAAATCGGCGCCGCCTCTGCGCTCTTCGGGCAGGTGCTCCAGCACGAGCCGGACAACGAAACCGCGCTGGCGGGCATGATTCGCTGCCATCTGGCGGCCGACGATATTGCCGCGGCGCGTGAGATATTCGACGCCTTATCCGCTGACATGACGGGCAAGCCATCCTTCGCCTCGGCGAAGGCTGCTCTGGAGCTTGCCGAACAAAGCGCCAAGGCCGGCCCGCTTTCCGATTTGACCGCCCGCGTGGAGCAGAACCCGCAGGATCATCAGGCGCGGCTCGATCTAGCCATGGCTTTGCACGCCGCCGGAGAGAACGAGGCGGCAGCGGATGCCCTGCTGGAGATCATTCGCCGCGACCGAGCCTGGAACGAGGAGGCGGCGCGGCAACAGCTTCTCAAATTCTTCGATGCCTGGGGTCCGACCGATCCGCATACCCTGGCGGCGCGGCGCAAGTTGTCGTCGCTTCTCTTTTCATGATTCGGACAACAGCCGATACGGATGCCGCAACGACCGCGACCCTGCCGCGCATTCTACCGATCTTTCCGCTCAGCGACGTCCTGCTGCTGCCGGGCGGGCAGTTACCGCTGAATATTTTCGAGCCACGTTATTTGGCCATGGTCCGGGACGCCCTGGCCGGCGAGCGCATGATCGGCATGGTGCAGCCCCGTGACCCGACCAAGGATGTCGGGGCCGGGGAAATTGGCGCCGCGGATGTCTATAACATCGGTTGCGCCGGGCGCATTACCGCCTTTAGCGAAACACCCGACGGGCGCAACCTGATTACCCTCACCGGTATCATCCGCTTCGAAGTGGAGCAGGAGCTACCAAGCATCGACGGCTATCGGCGGGTCACCGCCGACTACAGCCGGTTCCAAGGCGATCTTGACGACGAAGAAAACGGCATCGACCGTGATCATCTGTTCACGGTACTCGGCGCCTACTTCGACGCCACCGGTATCGAGGGCGACTGGGCGGCTATCAAGAAAACCGAGAGCGTGCTGCTGGTCACCTCCTTGGCCATGGTCTGCCCCTTCGATGGGGCCGAGAAGCAAGCGCTTCTGGAGGCGCAGACCTTGCGCGAGCGGGTTGCGGCAATGACCATAATCATGGAACTTGCGGCGCACAGCGACGGCAGCCACAACATGCATCACTAGTGGATAGAATCCGCTAGGGAACGGGAGCAGATACGGCCATGACCGAAGAAAAATCCGGTGTCGATCCCAGGCTTCTGGAAATCCTGGTCTGTCCGCTGACCAAGGAACCTCTGGAGTACGACGCGCAAGCCCAGGAACTGATCAGCCGCAAGGCGCGGCTGGCCTTTCCCATTCGCGATGGCATCCCCATCATGCTCGCCGACGAAGCCCGGCAACTTGACGACTAGACCGGGCAAGCGACGGCCATGAGCGAGTCCTTCGTCACCGCCCACTGGCCGAAAGAGATCCGCTACGTCGCCCAGGACAAGCGCCTGGAGGTCGAATTCGACGACGGCGTTTCGTTTTCCTATCCGGTGGAACTCTTGCGAGTCGAGAGCCCCTCGGCGGAAGTTCAGGGACACGGGCCGAGCGATAAAAAGATCGTTGCCAACCGCCGGCACGTGGGCATCATGGCCATCGAACCGGTCGGCAACTACGCCATCCGCATCAAGTTCGACGATTTGCACGATACCGGCATCTTCACCTGGCCATATCTCTACCATCTGGGCCAGAACCAGACCGAGATCTGGAACGCCTATCTGGCCGAGTTGCAAGCGCGCGGCCTGTCCCGCGATCCTGAACGGCGGTAAACGAGGCCGGTCAAATCGCGCCATTTGCACGTCGCGCCGTCGTTAGACCGCGCCGGGCGACGCGGCAAAACTGGAACCAGGTTCGTGCAGAGGAGACGCACAATGCCTTATTCCAAAACTCACCCCGGCCCGATGGCGGCGACGGACATGCGCGACGTGCGCGCTTACCGTTTAGCACGCGTTCGGGAACAGCTGCGCGCCCGTGACTATGCCGGCTGCGTGCTCTTCGATCCGGTCAACCTCCGCTACGCCACCGACAGCCGCAATATGGCGGTCTGGACCCTGCACAACGCGGCGCGCTATTGCTTCGTTTCCACCGAAGGGCCGGTCATTGTTTTCGATTTCCACAATTGCGCCCATTTGTCCGACGGCATTGAAACCGTCGACGAAGTGCGCCCGGCCCGCGGCTGGTACTACTTTGCCGCCGGGCCGCACGTCAGCGAGCGGGCCGCGATCTGGGCGGCGGAGATTGCTGATCTGGTACGCACGCACGGCGGCGGCAACAAGCGCCTGGCCATCGATCACTGCGACCCGGCAGGTGCTGCGGCCCTGACACGGGAAGGAATCGAAATCCACGACGGACAGGAGGTTCTTGAGCAAGCGCGGGTGATCAAGTCGGCCGGCGAGTTGGCCCTGATGGGAAAAGCAATCGATGTCTGCGAACGCGGCATGGCGCGCATGCGCGAGGCTCTGACACCGGGCATGAGCGAGAACGAGCTGTGGTCGATTCTGCACCAGGTCAACATCGCCGAGGGCGGCGAATGGATCGAAACGCGGCTTCTCAGCTCAGGCGAACGCACCAATCCTTGGTTCCAGGAATCAAGCGAGCGGATTATTCAGAACGGCGATCTGGTCAGCTTCGATACGGATCTGATCGGGCCCTATGGCTATTGTGTGGACATCTCCCGCACCTTCTATTGCGGCACCGGCCGGCCGAACGCCAAACAGCAGCAGCTCTACCAAATGGCCTGGGATCAGATTCAGTACAACACCGATCTGTTGCGTCCGGGCGTGAGCATGCGCGACTTGGCCGAGCGCGCCTTTCTGATGCCCGACAACTGCGTTCCCAATCGCTATTCCGTGGTGCTGCACGGGGTCGGCTTGTGCGATGAATATCCACATGCCACCTACGCCGAGGACATCGAAGATTTCGGTTATGACGCGCGAATCGAGGCTGGCATGACCTTGTGTGTTGAAAGTTATATGGGCGAGGTAGGCGGCGACGAAGGGGTGAAGTTGGAACAACAGGTCTTGATCACCGACCAAGGCTGCGAGCTGCTGTCGACCTTTCCCTTCGAAGACGCGCTGATGCCGCGCCAGATATAGGGCACCCTCAACCCGGGGCCGGAAAGACCACAAGCTGGCGGTTGGGATCGAGGGGGGCGAGCACCGGGGCCCAATCGGCCGGGCAGGGGCGTATCGCGGTACCCCGTTCACAGGCGACGCCGAAGCCAACCTCACTGCGGCCCGCGTCGAGATCGGCCCCCGCCAGCGGCACGCCGTCAGTCGTGAACGGCGGCACCCGGTAGGCCCGTTGCACCACGTAAAGCGCACGCTCACCGGCGACCACCTGATACAGCGAGACGCTGCCCTTGCCGCTTTGCTTGTCGCGCGTACAGGCGATCAAACGCGATCCTCCGGCATAGCCGTTGACCGGTTTGCTTTCGACCTCGGTGACCATGACCGCTTCGCAACTTTCCGCCCAAAGTGCCGCCAGGTTGTCGAGAAATTGTTTGGGGACTTGGCCCGCCACATCCGGGATGAGTTGCAGGGTCATACGGTCGCGCCAGTCCGCTAGAGTCTGTCCCGCCGGCAGCCAATCGGCCCGATAGCCTAAAGCATCGCGCGCCTCGGCCTGTTTGCGCCAGCCGACCGGCAAGCCGGCGATGTAGACCTCATCGCCGCCGCCGAACAGCACCGCGGTATCACCTGTCTGTGCCGCTGCCGGACGAACCTCACTGAGAACACCGAACAATGAGGCCAGCAACACAGCCGCCCAACGCAAAGCGTCCACTACAGGGCCTGACCGCGGATGAGGCGCGGCAGATCGCCCACCAGACCCATGGCGTGTTGCATGAACAAACGCTTCAAGGGCGGCAGTCTGTTGACGGCCGCCAAGCCCACATCGCGGGCCAGGCGCAGCGGCGCAAGATCGTTCGAGAACAACCGATTGAGGCCATCCGTCGTGATCATCAGCACGGTGTTGTCGAAGCGCCGCCATTGCTGATAGCGGGCCAACACGTTTGCCTCGCCGGGATCGAGGCCAAGGCGGCGGGCTTCGACCACCGTTTCCGCCAGCGCCGCCACATCGCGCAGACCCAGATTCAATCCCTGCCCGGTGATGGGGTGAATCCCATGCGCCGCATCGCCCACAAGCGCCAGGCGATGGTCGATATATCGTTCCGCATGCATGAGCGAGAGGGGATAACTCCAGCGCCGGCCGGCCGGCCGAAGCGCCCCTAAACTATCGCCAAAGCGCCGCTGCAGCTCGGCACCGAAGGCAGCGTCATCCAGCGCCAGCATGGCCGGGACCAGGGTCCGCCGCTCGGTCCACACCAGGGACGACCGGTGCCCCCCATCCGCCCCGTCGGTCATGGGCAACAGCGCGAACGGTCCGGCAGGCAGAAAATGCTCGTGCGCCACACCGTGATGCGGCGCCTCGTGGGCCACGGTGCAGACAATGCCGCTTTGCGGATAATCCCACGCCGTCATCCGAATGCCGGCGGCGGCGCGCAAAGGCGACCCGCGACCCTCGGCGGCAACCACCAGGCGGGCGCGCAAATGCTGTCCGTTGCTAAGCGTCGCCTCCGCCGGCGCCGTGCCGGTGCCGCGCTCCAGATTGGTAAGACGCTCCGGCACCATGAAACGTAGCGTTGGCATCTCGGCCGCGCGGGCATGCAGGGCAGTGCGGATCGCCCGATTTTCCACGATATAGCCCATGGGCTCGTCCGGTTCTTTGGCCCGCTCATCCCGCCCGTAGTGCAGGAACAATCGCGAAGCAGCCGACCCGATGCGCCCATCCGAGACGCGGATATCCAGAATAGGCTCTGCCGCCGCGGCCATGCCCGGCCAGATGCCCAGCGCCGCCAAAAGCCGCTGGGTACCGCGCGCGATCGCCGACGAGCGGCCGTCGAAGGCGGCATCGGTCGACGCCGCCGGGTCCCTCGGCTCGAGAACGACCACATCCACCCCGGCGCCGGCCAGCGCTATTCCCAAGGTCAGCCCGACCATGCCACCGCCGGAAATCAAGACCTCCGTGGTCGCCTCATCGCCGCCCCGTGCCGTACCGTTGACCGATCTTTGCGCCATGGGCGCAGAATTGCCGCGCCGCGCCGCCTTGTCCAGCCCCGAGGCATGTCTTCTATTCGCCTATTATTTAGGCGTACAACATGATGTGGCTAATTTCTAGGCATATCATGTTGTACGCCTAGAATCACCACAGCATGCGAGGTGCGGAAAACTGCCATTTCCAGCGCCCACCGCCATGCAGGGGCTCATGGCACGGTTCTTGGAATGCACAGGACTTACGAGGGGCCCCATCTGGGCCGGAAAACTAATGCAGTCCTAAAGGAGACCTGGGGGATGAGACGATTTAGTTCCACGCTTGTGTTGGCCGGCATCGTTGGTGCCGCCGTCCTGTTGGCCGCGATTCCGGCCCGGGCGGAGGTGTCGAGCGAGACACAGTACGTCTTCAACACCTTTTCCTTCTTGGTCCACGGCTTCCTGGTCATGTGGATGGGCGCCGGTTTTGCCATGCTCGAATCCGGTCTGGTACGCACCAAGAATACGGCGACCATCTGTCTGAAGAACGTCGCCCTCTATTCGGTCGCCGGTTTGCTCTACTACGTGATCGGCTACAACCTCATGTACAGCAACGTCGGCAATTGGATCGGCGACCTGACGTTCTTCTACAACACGTCCGAGGCCGAGTTGGCCCTACTCAACGCCGATACGGTAACACCCGAGCTTATCGCACCAGTGGTCGAGAACGGCTATTCGGTCATGTCCGACTGGTTTTTCCAGATGGTCTTCGTGGCCACCGCCGCCTCCATCGTCTCGGGCACCGTGGCCGAGCGGATCAAGGTTTGGCCGTTTCTGCTCTTCGTCGTGGTACTAACCGCGATCATCTATCCGGTTCAGGGCGCCTGGACCTGGGGTGGCGGCTGGTTGAGCAAACTCGGCTTTTCCGACTTCGCCGGTTCGACCATCGTCCATTCGGTGGGCGGCTGGGCGGCCCTGACCGGGGCTATCATCCTTGGCGCCCGACGCGGCAAGTACGGCCCCGGTGGCCGGGTCACACCGCTGCCGGGGGCCAATCTACCATTGGCGACGCTTGGCACCTTTATCCTTTGGTTCGGCTGGTTCGGCTTCAATGGCGGCTCGCAGTTGGCGCTCGGGTCCGCCCTGGACGCCGCCGCGATCGCCATCGTCTATGTCAACACCAACCTGGCTGCCGCCGCCGGCCTGCTCGCCGCCATGGCGCTAACCCAGGTGCTCTATAAGAAGATCGACCTGACCATGACGTTGAACGGCGCTATCGCCGGGCTGGTCTCCATAACCGCCGGGCCGGATTTGCAAAATCACGCCTTGGCAATCGTTATCGGCGCCATCGGCGGGGCAATCGTGGTCATCGCCGTGCCTTTGCTCGATCGCCTGCGCATTGACGATGTGGTCGGCGCTATCTCGGCACATCTGTTCGCCGGCATCTGGGGCACCTTGGCGGTGGCTATCTTCGGCGGTGGTGACCTCGTGGTTCAAATCATCGGCATTGCGGCAATTGGCGGCTTCGTCGTCGTTACCAGCTCGATCCTTTGGCTCATCATCAAGCACACGGTCGGCTTGCGGGTGAACGAAGAGGACGAGGAGATGGGATTGGACAAGGCCGAGCTGGGCATGGAGGCCTATCCGGAGTTCGGACACGGCTCACAGACCATCTAACAGAGCCCGCCGTCTAACAGGGCCACCCCTATGGACCGATAGCCCGACCGGCTATCGGTCCTTATTTCGTAACAGTTGTAAATCTACTACATGTTGTGGTATCAATAGCTGTATAGTAGCTCATATTGGGGCCTGGACCATGCGCCCTTTCTGGCTTGTTACCGCTGTCATGGCGGCCGTTGCCATCTTCCTCCTACCCCAGCCGGCGGCGGCTTTGGGCCCGTGCGAAACGCGCGATAATCTAATTACGGCCCTGGCCGAACGGTATCAGGAGATCCCCGTCGCCCTTGGCGTGACCAACGCCGGTAGCCTGGTCGAGGTATTGCAAAGTGCGGCGGACGAAACCTGGACGATCATCGTTACCTCGCCACAAGGCGTTAGCTGCCTGGTTTTTTCCGGCGATGGCTGGCGCGAACAAAAAGAAATCGCGGCGGACCCAGGGGCCTAGTGGCCCGATCCTAACGCTTGTTTCCCAAGCGTTAGGTGAATCGGCCCACCAACACATTGATCTTGCAGCGCGGGCCTTGCTTGTCGGCGAAATCCGGCGGCGTTACAATTCCCTATGAATTTTTGCCCTAGCGCCAAGCCGGCGCCCTGTTACGGCTATGGGCGGGATTTTAGCCTGTGACCGATCGGCGAGACCTGCAAGCCTTTCACCCGTTCGGCCGGCTTAACAGCTTGCTCGACGGCGTGCCCGCTGGCCATTCGGGTATCGATGTCCCGGAACTAGCGGCCGGAGAGCCGACCCTGCTCTCCGTCGGTGAGCCGCAGAACCAGCCGCCCGCGTTCGTCGCCGAGGAAATTGCCCGCGCCGCCGCCGATTGGTCCCGGTACCCGCCGCCGCGCGGCACCGGCGCCTATGCCAAGGCCTGTTTGGCCTGGCTGACACAACGCTACGGCCTGTCCGCCGGCATGATCGACCCCCAACGCATGTTTTTGCCCTTGGCGGGAACGCGGGAGGGCCTGTTCTTTGCCGCCTTGGCGACCACGCCTGCCGACCCTGGAACAGGCGAAACGCCGGTCATCCTCATGCCGAACCCGTTTTATCACGTCTATGCCGGTGCTGCCGCCGCCGCCGGAGCCGAGGCGATCTGCGTCCCGGCGACGCGCGAAAATGGATTCTTGCCGGATTACGGCGCCTTACCGCCCGAGGTTCTGGCGCGCACCACACTCTGTTACTACTGCTCGCCCGCAAATCCACAAGGGGCGGTTGCCAGCCTGGCGCAGTTGCAGGATCTGATCGCGCTGGCCCGCCGATACGGTTTCACCGTCGCCTTCGATGAGTGCTATGCCGAGATCTACACCGAAACGCCCCCGCCCGGCGCCCTTGAGGCCGCCGCGGCACTGGGTGGTACGCTCGACAACATGCTGGTCTTCCATTCGCTCTCCAAGCGCTCCAGCGCGCCCGGCCTGCGCTGTGGTTTCGTCGTCGGCGATCCGCGGCAAATCCGGGCCATCGAGGGTCTCTTGCGGGTCGGCAGCGCCGGGGTGCCCTTACCGGTCATCGCCGCCGGCACCCGCCTATGGCAGGAAGAAAGCCACGCAAAGGCCAACCGTGCCCGCTATCAAGCGAATTTCACGGTCGCCGAACGGGTCCTCGGCAACCGCTTCGGCTTTCGCAAGCCGGCCGGCGGGTTCTTTCTCTGGCTGGACGTAGGTGACGGCGAATCCGCGGCCGTCACTTTGTGGCGCGAGGCTGGGATCAAAGTCCTGCCCGGTGCCTATATGTGCGCCGAAGACGCCGCTGGCGACAATCCGGGCACACCCTATATACGAATTGCCCTGGTCTACGATGCGGCGCTGACTGAAGCGGCTCTCGCGCGACTCGGCGAGATCCTTTAGCAGGTCTAGACCAATGCGGACGGGAGGAGCATAAACAGGCGATGGCCGCACGTACTGGTACTCGCCGGACGGGAAGGGCGCCGCGCGCCGCGATATTCGCGGATGGTTTCGGCGTATTCCTTGGCCGCCGTTTTGTCGAGATTTTCGGCCTCGGCTTCTTGGCGTTGGGCGCGGCGATCTTCGTCGCCTGTTTGACCTATAATCCGGCGGATCCCTCGTTCAATCGGGCCATCGATGGACCGATTGCAAACCTTTTGAACGTGCCCGGCGCCTTCGCTGCCGACGCGCTGCTCTACGGCCTTGGCTTCGGTGCCTATCTGATCCCACCGACACTGATCGCCTGGGGCTGGCGCATGGTGCGCCACTGGCCAGTGCGCCACTGGTGGCTGCGCCTGCCCGGCTTCCTTGTGGGACTTTTGCTGCTCGCAACTGCCCTGACCATGCTACCGGCGCCGCTGCTCTGGCCGGCCAAAGAAAGCGCTGGCGGTATCGTGGGCGAAGCCCTGCGGTTGATGCTTGCAACCAACATCGAGATTGAGCCTGTTCTCACAAAAGCCCTCGCTGCCGCTCTGGGGAGCATCGTCTACCTCTATGGCCTGGGCATCAGCCGGCGCGCCTGGCACGCCGTGGGACAGAGACTGCTGGCATGGATCACCGGATTCTTTGCAGCCATCGCGAATTTAGCCAGCTGGCGGCCGACGGCTCGTGAGTGGACACGTGACTTACGCCCGGCCCGGCGCCGTCGGCGCGAGCCGAAGCTGGTTGCATCCGCGGAGGACGAGGACGACTTCGAAGAAGAAGAGGAAGAAGAAGACGAGGAGGAGGCGGAGATCGCCGCCTTCGCGGCACGCGCCAGCCAACGGTCGGTGAAACGCAACTTGATTGCGCCCCGGCACGCGCGCACCCCGACGGGCAAGCGCGGTCGGCAAGCCAACCAGCGGCGCCTCGATTTCGGCCCCAGCGGCGACTATGAGTTACCGCCGCTCTCCCTTCTCGACCAGCCGCCCGATGACGCGGCGCAGGATGCTCTTAATCAAGATTCCCTGGAGAAGAACGCGCGCCTTCTGGAAGGCGTGCTCGATGACTTCGGCGTGCGCGGCGAGATCGTCAAGGTGCGCCCCGGCCCGGTGGTCACCCGCTACGAGCTTGAACCCGCGCCGGGCACCAAGACCAGCCGCGTGGTCGGTCTGGCCGACGATATCGCCCGCTCCATGAGCGCGGTTTCGGTGCGCGTCGCGGTAGTACCGGGCTCGAGTGCCATCGGCATCGAGTTGCCGAATGCGAAGCGCGAAACGGTTTTCTTGCGCGAATTGCTGGCCTCGCGCGCCTACGAGAAAAACACCGGCAAGCTGCCGCTCATCTTGGGCAAGGATATCGGCGGCGCGCCGATGATCGTCGATTTGGCGCGCATGCCGCATTTGCTGATTGCCGGCACCACCGGCTCCGGCAAGTCGGTTGGCGTGAACTCCATGATCCTGTCGCTGCTGCACCGGCTGGGTCCGAACAAATGCAAATTCATTCTCATCGATCCGAAGATGCTGGAATTGTCCGTCTATGACGGCATTCCGCATCTGCTCTCGCCGGTGGTCACCGAGCCGAAGAAGGCAATCGTCGCCCTGAAGTGGACCGTACGCGAGATGGAAGAGCGGTACCGCGCCATGTCGCGCCTGGGGGTGCGCAACATCGAAGGCTACAACACCCGCATCGAGGAAGCCTTGCGCCGCGGCGAGGTGCTTACCCGCACGGTACAGACCGGCTTCGATCCGGATACCGGCCAGCCGGTCCACGAAGAGCAGCCCTTCGATCTGGAGCCGCTGCCCTTCATCGTGGTGGTGGTCGACGAGATGGCCGATCTCATGCTGGTCGCCGGCAAAGAGATCGAGATGGCCGTCCAGCGCCTGGCGCAAATGGCGCGCGCCGCCGGCATCCATCTGATCATGGCCACCCAACGCCCGTCGGTCGATGTGATCACCGGCACCATCAAGGCCAACTTCCCGACCCGCATCAGCTTCCACGTAACCTCGAAGATCGACAGCCGCACCATCCTGGGCGAGCAGGGCGGCGAGCAACTGCTCGGCCAGGGCGACATGCTCTACATGGCCGGCGGCGGCCGCATCTCGCGCGTCCACGGGCCGCTGGTCACCGATCACGAGGTCGAGGATGTGGTCGCCTTCTTGAAACAACAGGGGGAGCCTTCTTATGTAGAAGCCGTCACCGAGGAAGAGGATGCAGGCATCGACGCGTTCCTCGGCGGCGAGGGTGCCGACGAGTTGTACGACAAGGCTGTCGCCCTGGTTTTCCAACACCGCAAGGCATCGACCAGCTTCGTCCAGCGCCACCTGCAGATCGGTTACAACCGGGCGGCGCGTATCGTCGAACGGATGGAGGCGGAAGGCGTGGTCAGCTCGGCCAACCACGTGGGCAAACGCGAGGTCCTGGTGCCCGGGTCGGCAGATATCTAACAAAGACAGGTCAAGCCTATGATCCGAACCATCGCCACCGCCGTCATGGCGGTACTCGTGACCCTAAGCGGCACTGTGAATGCCGGCGCCGCCACCGGCTTGGCAGCACTTTCACCCGATGACACCGCGGCGGTTCACCGTGCCGTCCGCTATCTCAACGATCTATCGACCTTGCGCGCCCGTTTCGTGCAGATTTCGTCGAACGGCGCCTACGCCGAGGGTGAGATGATCGTCGAGCGGCCAGGCCGCTTGCGTTTCGACTACGATCCGCCCAATCCGGTGCTGCTCATCGCCGATGGCCTGAACCTGCTCTTCTACGATCGCGAGCTGAAACAGGCGAGCTTCCTACCCCTGTGGGAGACGCCGTTGTGGTTCCTCATCCGCGAGAAGGTACAGCTCTCCGACGATGTTCAGGTCACGGCGGTCGAACGGGGACAGGGCGTCTTGAAACTGACACTGCGCAACAAAGAATCGGTGGATGCCGGCAGCATGACGTTGATTTTCGGCGATGCGCCCTTGAGCCTGCGCAAGTGGGAACTTGTGGATGCCCAGGGCATCTCCACCCAAGTCTCTTTGATCAATCCGGAATTCGGCGTCCCCGTCGATCCCGCCGCCTTCGACTACGACGATCTGGAGATTCAAGGTGGCAACCAGCGGCAAAGCCGCTAGTCCACCTTGCTGGCTCCTTCGAAGCGCAAGCGCCACCAAGCATCCAGACAGTCGTAAAAGTCCGGTTCGGTAATCCCACGAACCAGAAAAGCGGCACGCATGCGTGTCTCCTCGGCCAGCGGCGGCAGGCCTGATTGGCGGGCCGCGTCGTGGACCAGCCAGACGCATGGATCCAGGCTTTCATACCGCGCATAGGTCGCCACGCTGGCCGCGGCCAGCAAACCGACGATCAAAAGCAAATACTTCACGCGCTGCTATCTCCTGATGCCGGCGCCGGCCGGCGTCGAGCTGTAAACGGCCGGACAAATAGGCGCAAAAACGGCTGCTCTGGTACACCTTCGACACCTATTGGCATGGCCAGGGTGCGCGGGTTTGGACTGCGCGTGCCGAACAGCGGGTCCCAAAAGCTAAAGATCGTGCCGTAATTGGCATCCGTATCCCGGCGCAGCGCATGATGATGCACCCAGTGGATGGAGGGGGTGATCACCAATCGCGCTAGGAGACGCTCCAGCCTCGGCGGCACCGACAGATTCGAATGATGAAACACGGTTCCGACCAGCACCACGGTCTCGAAGACGAGAATCGAGATAATCGGCAGATCGAAAACCATAATCAATCCGGCGCGCAGCAAGGCCGAGAGGATGACCTCGCCGAAATGAAAGCGCAGGGCCGAGCTGGCATCCAGGAATCGATCCAGATGATGCACCTCATGAAAGCGCCACAGGATCGGGATTTCGTGATTGGCCCGATGCCACCAGAAAATCAAAAAATCGAGCAGCACCACATCCAGGATAAGACCCAAGCCACCGCCCCACCAATCCGGCCGCCAGCCGATGGTATGCCCGGTCGCCCACACCGAGACCGGCAAGACGATCAGCGGATATAGGCCGACGTTGGCCAGCCACAGGCCGAGATTACGCCCCAGTCTGTGCCATCGGCCGGAGGGACCGGGTGCCGCCGGGGCCGGCTCGCGAGCCGCCGGAAACAGGCGTTCGGCCACCAAAAAAAGCGCCAGCCAGATGAGCCCGGCTGCGCCCTTCCACGGCAGCAGCGTTTGCACAACGTCGGTCATAACCCGAGATATGGCTGGCGTCGGCAGCCGAGGCAAGAAGGATCGCCCCCTTGCACCGCATCTAGCGGCGCCCTAGCTTTGTCGGATGAGTACAATTCCCGCCCTTTCCTTAGAGTCTAAGCCCTTGATCGGTCTACCCGCCTGTAGCCGGATCATCGACAGCATGCCGTACCATACGGTCGGTGATAAGTACCTGCGCGCGGTGACCGAGGCGGCCGATAGCGTGCCCCTGGTCATCCCTGCTTTTGGCGATTTGCTCGATTTACCCGATTTGGTCTCCCGCCTGGACGGCCTGCTTTTGACCGGCAGCCCGTCGAACGTGCATCCGAGCCATTACGATACCCCGGCCACAGCGGAAGCGGAGCCCCATGATCCGCACCGAGATGCCACCACCTTGCCCTTGATCCAGGCGGCCCTCGACGGCGGGCTACCGCTATTGGCCATCTGTCGCGGGATGCAGGAACTAAACGTCGCCCTGGGCGGCACCCTGCATGCCCGCGTGCACGAGGTACCCGGGCGCGACGACCACCGGCGGCCGAAGCACGAAGATTTACACGTGCAATACGGCCCCCGCCACGAGGTCAAACTTAGCGCCGGCGGTGAGATGGCGCGTCTGGCCGGTGGCGAGACCTTGATGGTCAATTCCCTGCACTGGCAGGCCGTCGACCGGCTGGCGCCGGGTTTGATAGTCGAGGCGATCGCCCCGGACGGCACCATCGAGGCCGTTGCGGTCCGCGGTGCCCAAGCCTTTGCCCTTGGCGTGCAATGGCATCCGGAATATCGCCCGCTTGACGACGCCTTCTCGACCCGCCTATTCGCCGCTTTCGGCGCCGCGGCACGGATGCGGGCTGCCAGCCGCCATCGACCAACCGCGCAGGTCAGTATTGCAACCTGAAAAATCGTTCCTAAATTTATATCCATGAGCCGGCGCTGCTAAAGCAGCCGGTCGATAAGCGGAAGGGCACTGTCCCCTGCCTGCCTTCCGCTGCTCTACGGAGCACGGAACGCCCGGATCCCCCCCGACCGGGCGTTCCCCGTTTCCGGCAACTCGATCCCGGCCGCCTGCCGATAGAGAAAATAGACCTCCGGCGCCACGGCTGCCGGCAACGGCACGGCCAAAGCCTCGGCGAAGGCCACATTGCGGTCCGCTGCCACCAGGCCGCCGGGCCGCAGCAACACCGGGAGAAACCCGGCAACGGCGCTCGCCAACAGGGCATCGCGCGCGGCATTCGCCGAGCCGATATCGGCATGGATCAGCGCAACGGTCCCGGCGAAACGGTCCACCGCGCGCGGCAGCGTCTCCTGGAAGTCGCCGAGAAAAAGATGGGCCGGATCCGGAATACAGTCGGGATGGGCGGCAACCTCGCGGTCGAAGACAAAAATCTCCCGGTCCGGCAATAGCTCGCGCAGGTGATCGTAGGTGCGACCGTTCCCCAGCCCCAACTCGAAGACCGGCCCCGGCAGATCGCGGATCTGCTCGGCCATCAGATTCAGGCAGGCCCGTTGCGCCTGTAAGCGGCGGATATTGATATCGAGCCGGCTCACCCGTGGCCCCCGTTAGCCGCGCGCCGCGGCACGCGCCTTTATGAGATCCGCCGTCGTATTCTCGAGCCGATGTGCCAGAACTCGCATAACCTCGACACCCATCTCCGGGAAATCCGTGACCATGCGGAAGAAAAGGTCCTTGGTGACTTTTAAAGCGGTTAGCTCGCTGGTCGCGGTAACCGTCGCCGTGCGCGGCACATCGCAGAGAATAGCGATTTCGCCGACGATGTCGTTCTTCGCAACATGTGCGACCACCGAAGGTTTGCCGGTAGTCACGATCACGTCCGCGGCTCCGGCAACGATGATATAGGCCGAATCGGCAGAATCGCCCTGATCGAAAAGCGATTGTCCCGCCTTGAAGGTCAAGCGCTCGCTGGCAAAGCACATGAGCTTGAGCTTCGCCGGATCGATATTGGCGAAGAGAGGAATCTTACGCAGAATTTCAACTTCCTGTTCGATACTCACCTTAAGCCTCCAATCGCCCCTATTGATTCCGCTTATTCCGCTGCCAAAAGGTCGCTCAGCGCCGAGCCCGGCTTGCTAAGTTCGGCAAAACTTCCCTCTGCCACCAGGCGCCCACCGCGCAGCACGATGACTCGATCGAAACGCTCGCCGGCCCGCGGCCGCTGTTGCGCCCAGACCACGCCGCGACCGCGGCGGTGTTCCAGAACCTTGTCTAAGAGACGCGTCTGCGTCGCATCGTCCATCGCCGCCAGGGCATCGTTGATAACCAACAAATCCGGCTGTTTCAGCAGGGAACGGGCCAACCCGATCCGCTGCCGCTGGCTCGAACTCAGGCGCTTGCCGCCAACGCCAACCTCATAGCTCAGCCCGGCCTCGATCACGGTCTCCCGCAGACCCAGCGCATCGAGCATCTCCGTCATGACTCCGCCCACGATCTCCTCGGCCTTGGCCTGACCATAGGCCAGGCGCCCGAACAGGATGTTGTCCTGCAGAGCGGCGGCGGCGTTGTAGGCATCCGGCCGATAGATGGCGACCGCACCCGGATCGACCGTCGCCATGCGATCGGCAAACAGACGTCGCGCCTTGACCGCCTTTTGCTCGATGGTTTCGTCGATCAAGCCCAAGCGATGGCGCGCTTCCACATAGGCGAACGGCAGCCGGCGCAGCGACAAACTTTCGGCCACCGTAAGAGCGCCCTCGCCCACACGGTCCAACTTCGTCAACAGGTTGCGGTATTCCGGCAAGGAGTCGGCGTCGATGAAACTATATTGATCGAAAAACGGGTGCCCGGGCGGCAAGCCGGCGAAGATCTCGACCATGGTGCGGGCGATACTCACACCCATGCTCAGCATATCATCGATCAGGCCGGCCTCGCCCAGCACCCGTGTCATCAGCGCGTTCTCGGCCAGGGCGTCTCCGGCAAATTCCGATTTGCGCGGTGTGCCGAACAACAGATTTTCGGCCAAGGTAGCATTGCCGTTGTAGCGCTCCGGATCGAACCGGACCACCAAGCTTTGGGCATCCACGGCCGCCAGCCGCTCCGGCAGGGCCGCCCGCGCCTTGAGGATCGCCTCGGCCACGTCCGGGTGAGCCACCGGATCGACCGTCCCGACCAGGCCGAAGCGATAGACGTCGTCTTCCATCTCCACCAAGGCCAAGACCTCGATAAGCTGCCGGGTCAGCGCCTCGGGTCCGGCCACACCGGCGGCGGCGTAATCGATCCAATCCGCCGTCACATCGAGGGTCGAGTTGCCGGCGCGGGCCGCCTCAGCAAACCAAAGCGTCCGAGCGGGCGTACCACGGTCGGCGGCGTCTTGCATCGGCCGGTGCTTGAGACCGTAGAGCAGATTGTCGCGCACCGACCGGGCGAAGAGATAGGTTTCCGGCCCCACGTACGACAGGCGCCGGCCCGTCACCGCCTGCGGCAGATCCTCCACATTGCGGTCACCGATCTTGAGGCGCCCGGTACTCGGCACCTCCAGGCCGCAGAGCATCATCGTCAGCCGGTCCTTGCCGCTTTCGTCGGCGCCGATAAGGGCGGTGTGCTGGGAGACACCGGCCCGGAAGCTAACCGAATCCAGCACCTTGCTATTGTTGTCGTCAACCAGACCGACCGCCTGGGCAACGATCTCACCGCTCAAGGGCGGGCCCGCATCTGCGTCCGGGTCCTGGCGCTCCGGATCCAGAATATCGGCCGGCTGGAACTGCTCGATCACCTGATCGTATTTGATTTGCACATCATTGCGCCGTTGATCCCAGTCGATCAGCTCCTTGATGGGACCCGGCAGGTCTTTGTAGGCGGCGATGACGGCCACCAACGAACCGATGTCGAGATGCCCGAAGATCGCCAGCAGCCCGCCGCCGGCGTAAAAGACAAATGGCGTTAGTTGCGCCAGAAAGTTGTTCAGAAACTTGACGAAGAACTTACGCTGGAAGATCTCATAGCGGATGTTGAAGATGCGGCCAAGGCGCGCCGCCATATCCGCCCGCTCCAGGTTCGACGCATCGTGGGCATGTACCTCGGTGGCGCCGTCGACGATTTCCGCTACCCGTCCCGCCAGTCGCCGCGCGGTGAGTTGCCGCTCGCGCCCGAGGCGAAGGATCGGCCGCCGCAGGCGCGGAATGAAGAAGGCCTGGACCAGCACGATCGCCGCCGCCACCGAGCCGAGCCATACGCTTTGCAGCAGAATGAAAGCCATGGCCGTGATCGCCTGACCGCCCAGGAAGGCCGGAGCAATGAAGGCATCGCCGATGAAGCCGCCCAACGGCTCCACCTCATCCTTGATCATGGTCGCCATCTCGGCCTGCTTGACCCGGCGCATCTGGGGGATCGGAAAACGCAAAACCCGGTCGGCCAGCTCATAACGCAGGCGGCGCAGCATGCGCTCGCCCATACGCCCCGTGTTGGTATTGATGACGAATTTGAAGCCGCCGTTGATCGCGACCATGATCAAGAAGGCGAAGCTGAGCGCCAGCAGGTACTCCGGCTGGGTCAAGGCAAAGCCGTCGAACAAGGCCACCGGCGCGCCGGTCAACGCCTCTCCAAACGGTAGGTCGAATGCCAGAAAAGCCCGCGTCGAATCCGGGCCAGCAAAGCCTTGGCCCTGGATGCCGCGATTGACGATGCCCTTGGGCAAATCGAGAGCCAGAAAATAGAACGGCAGCGACAGCAACACCGTGCTGAGAATACCGAGCTGTTCGCGTCTCGAATGGCGCCAGATGTATTTGAAGAGATTCGGTTCCATCACGACGATAATCTGTGGTGGCCTTGGCGCGGCGCCCAGGCGATCGGCGGACGTTAACCCATGGCCGTATCCCCGTAAACTGACCTCGGTGCTTCACAATTCTGTCAAAGGTCCGCCCTTCCCCTTGTGCCTGGGGGTGTGCCATAGTCTGGGCCAACGGGGCGATACGCTCCGATACAGGGGGAGGGCTGCGGCATGGGGCAGGGCCGCCAAAGCAAACGCGTTCTCATTTACAGCCATGACAGTTTCGGTCTTGGCCACTTGCGCCGATGCCGTGAGATTGCCCACAGTCTGGTGGGCGCCGAAAGCAATCTGTCGGTCTTGATTCTCTCCGGCTCGCCGATCATCGGCAGCTTCGACTTTCGCTCGCGCGTTGATTTCGTGCGCATTCCGGGAGTCATCAAGCTGCGCAATGGCGAATACACGTCGCTGAATCTGCACATCGACATCGAGCAGACGTTGGCTATTCGCGCCTCGATTGTCGAACATACGGCGAACATTTTCGATCCGGACCTGTTTATCGTGGACAAGGAGCCCCTGGGCCTGCGCGGCGAGGTGCGCCGGACCTTGGCCATGATGCAAGCGCGCGGCACACCTTGTGTGCTCGGCCTGCGCGATGTCATGGACGATCCGGTCCTTCTCAAGCCGGAATGGAAGCGCAAGAACGTCCTTCCGGCGCTAAGCGCCTATTACGATGCGATCTGGGTCTATGGACTGCCGCAGATTTGCAACCCCCTGGCTGGCATGGGCGTGCCCGACTGGGTGCACGATCGAATGACCTATACGGGTTATCTCAACCGGCATGTGCCCGAAACCGGGCCCTTATTCGCCCCGGAAAAGATCGTCGATCCGTACCTATTGGTCACCGTCGGCGGCGGCGGCGATGGCGAGGCTATCATCGATTGGGTGCTCTCGGCTTACGAGGCCGATCCGGATCTGCCCGATCCGGCCCTGCTCGTCCTCGGGCCCTTCATGGGCGCGCAATTCCAGGCCGAATTTATGCAACGGGCGGCGCGCCTCGATAAGGTCGAGGCGATCACCTTCGATGCCCACATCGAAAGTCTCATGGCGCGCGCCAAGGGCGTTGTCTGCATGGGCGGCTATAATACCTTCTGCGAGGTCTTGTCGTTCGACAAGCGGGCGCTGCTGATTCCGCGCACCGTCCCGCGCCGCGAACAGTACATTCGCGCCTCCCGGGCACAAGAGCTCGGCCTTGTGCGGATGCTGGTCGATGAAGGGGTGCGCGATCCGCGGGTCATGGCCCAAGCATTGCGCCGCTTGCCGACCCAGCCGCTGCCCTCCAGCGTGATCGTCCCCGGCCTTTTGGATGGCCGCAAGAACGTGGTCGAGCTATCGCAAAACTGGCTGCACGAGCGCCACCGCGCCTTTCCGGCGCGCGCCAGCCTAACGGTTGCCGCCGGGCGCGGCGGGAAGTAGCGCGGCTGTACCTTGACGGGCGGCTGTCTGGCTTCCTAACCTTATCTCGCATGACGAGCACCGCACCCACTGGAACGATTGCCGTTGTCGTAAAAGGGTATCCGCGCCTGTCGGAAACCTTCATCGCGCAGGAGATTCATGCCCTGCAGCAACGCGGATTGCCGCTGCACCTTTATTCCCTGCGCCGGCCCACCGAGACTGCGACACACCCCATCCATCGCGAGATCACCGCGCCGGTAACCTATCTGCCGGAGTACCTGCACGAGCAGCCGCAGCGCGTGCTGGCCGCTTGGCGCCGAGCCCGGCAACTACCTGGTTATGGCGCCGCCTGGCGGGTTTTCCGGCGTGATCTGGCGCGTGAACGCAGCCGCAATCGCCTTCGCCGGTTCGGCCAGGCCTGCGTCCTTGCCACCGAACTGCCGGCGGGCGTAACACGTCTTTATGCCCATTTCCTGCACACACCGGCCTCGGTCGCGCGGTATGCGGCGCTCATGACCGGTCTGCCCTGGTGCGCCTCGGCACACGCCAAGGATATTTGGACGACGCCCGAATGGGAAAAGCGGGAAAAGCTCGCCGCCGCCGATTGGGTGGTCACCTGCAGCGCCGTTGCGCGCGATCACCTAGCCAGCCTGGCGCCGCACCCGAACAAGGTATCGCTGGCCTATCATGGCCTCGACTTCGCCCGCCTGCCGCCGCCGCCCCAGTTGAGTCCAACCCTGGCACGCCCGACCCGAAACGGATCGGCAGCGGCGGATCCGGTGCTTCTTCTCTCGGTCGGTCGCGCCGTCGAAAAGAAAGGATATGACGATCTGATCGATGCGTTGGCCCGCCTGCCCGCCGACGTACACTGGCGCCTGGTCCACATCGGGGGCGGTGAACAGGCACGGAGCCTGGCGGCCCAAGCCAGCGCCCGCGGCCTCGGCGATCGCATTGCCTGGTTGGGGGCGCAATCGCAGGAACGGGTCTTGGCCGAATACCGGCGCGCCGATCTTTTCGTCCTGGCCAGCCGCATCGCCGGTAACGGCGACCGCGATGGCCTGCCAAACGTGCTGATGGAAGCACAAAGCCAAGGCTTGGCCTGCCTCTCCACCACGGTCTCGGCCATCCCCGAGCTTATCGACCATGAGGCGACCGGTCTTCTTGTGGCGCCGGGCGATCCGGCGGCGCTGGCGGCCGCCCTGAACCGCCTGATCCGCGATCCACAAACACGCGCGCGCCTGGGCGACGCCGGTTGCCGGCGTGTGCGCGCCGACTTTTCCTTGGCTGCGGGTATCGATACGTTGGCAGCGCGGTTTGGTCTGGCGACGACCGCTGCAGCCGCCCAATAAGCGGGCCAAGCGCCACCCATCGCAGCACAAGAGCCCCGCATGCGGATCGCTTTCTACGCCCCCATGAAACCGCCGGATCATCCGCAGCCTTCGGGCGACCGGCGGATAGCACGGCTGCTCATGGCCGCCCTGCGCCGCGCTGGGAATCAAGTGGACCTGGCCAGCCGCTTGCGCAGCCGTGACGGAGCCGGCGATCCGGCTCATCAAGCGCGCATTGCCCGCACCGGGGCAGCGACCGCCGAGCGGTTGTTGCGCCGTTACCGCGACCAACCCGCGGCGGAGCAACCGCGCGCCTGGATGACCTATCATCTCTACTACACAGCCCCGGATTGGCTCGGGCCAACGGTGAGCGCCGGGTTGGGAATTCCGTACATCGCGGTGGAGGCATCCCTTGCCAACAAGCGGGCCACGGGGCCATGGGCAGGCGGCCACCAAGCCACGGTAGCCGCGCTGGCCCACGCAGCCGCTGTTATCTCCCTGAACCCGGCGGATACAGCGTGCTTACCCGATCCCACCCGGGTGCATTCGCTTTTGCCATTCCTCGATGCGGCACCGTTCCGCACCGCCGCCGCCCGGCGCGACCGCGAGCGCGCACGTTTGGCCGCGCAATTCGGCATCCCCTCTGGCCCGCCATGGTTGCTGGCTGTCGCCATGATGCGGCCCGGCGACAAGCTCACCTCTTACCGGCAATTGGCGGCAGCGCTCGCGGGCGTGCCGGAACGCGACTGGCAGCTTCTGATCGTCGGCGACGGCCCGGCCCGGCCGGCGGTGGCGGAGGCTTTCGCTGGGGCAACACCCGGGCGCGTCCACGTCCTCGGCGCCTGGCCGGGCAACCGTCTGCCGGCCCTGTATGCCGCCAGCGACCTGCTGGTCTGGCCCGCGCACAACGAGGCCTATGGCATGGCGTTGCTCGAAGCCCAGGCCGCCGGTTTGCCGGTCCTAGCCGGCGCCAGCGGCGGAATTGCCAGCATCGTGCGCAACGGCCGCACCGGTGTGCTTACTCCGCCCGGCGACATCACGGCCTTTGCCGGCGCGTTGGACAAACTATTGGCGGCACCCGCTCAGCGCCGCGCGATGGCCGAGGCAGCCCTGACAACCGTGGCCAGCGAACATACCCTCGATCAAGCCGCCGCCCGCTTGGGGGCGATTCTTGCCGAGGTGACCGGACCATGATTCCCCTGGTTCTTATCCGCCATGGACCGACGGAGTGGAACGCCGCCGGGCGTATCCAGGGCCATACCGACGTGCCCCTGTCGGACGCCGGCCGGCGCACCGTACGAACCTGGTGCCTGCCGACCGAGATCACCGAGGCCGCCGGCGATTGGGATTGGCTAACAAGCCCCCTAGCGCGAACTCGGGAGACCGCCGAGATCCTTCTGCCCGCAGCGGCGCGCAACGTCCTGTGTCCCGAACCGGCCCTCGTGGAGATGCACTGGGGAGTCTGGGAGGGCCACAGTCTTGCGGAGATGCGTCGGATCGACGGCCCCGGCACCGCCGAAGCGGAAGCGCGCGGCCTCGATTTCTGTCCACCGGGCGGTGAATCACCGCGCCAGGTGCAGGCGCGGCTAGCACCTCTGTTAGCCGCGCTCGCCGTGCGCCGCCGACCGGTCGTCGCGATCACCCACAAAGGTGTCATCCGTGCCGTTCTGGCCCGCGCCGCCAGCTGGGACATGACCGGGCGCGCGCCGGCGAAACTGCAGGATGGCTGCGCCCAACGTTTCGCCCTCGACGACGGCGGCGCCCTCCGGATCGAGCATCTCAACATCCCGCTGTATCAAGCCGGGATGGCGCCATGACCGACGTTCTTTTCTATGTCCAGCACCTGCTTGGCATCGGCCACGTGCGCCGCGCCGCGCTGATTGCCCGGGCCATGGACCGGGCCGGCCTGGACGTGGTGTTGGTCAGCGGCGGCTTGCCCGTGCCGGGGTTGGACCTGGGCGGCGCCACGCTTGTCCAGCTGCCGCCCCTGCGCGCGCGCGACGACAGCTTCTCCATGCTGGTCGATGCCGACGGCCAGCCGGTGGACGAGCCCTGGAAAACCGCCCGCGCCGCCGACTTGCAGGCGATCTATAGCCAGCAGCGCCCGAAGGTTCTGCTCATCGAGATGTTTCCCTTTGGCCGGCGGCTGATGCGTTTCGAGCTTCTGCCGCTGCTCGACATGGCCCAGGCCGCCCAACCGCGGCCGCACATCGTGTGCTCCCTGCGCGACGTGCTGAGCGCCCCGCGCTCGGCCGAGAAGGCACGTTGGATGATGGCCACCTTCCGCCGCTATTTCGATCAGCTTCTGGTTCACGGCGATCCCGCCTTCTTACCCCTGGAGCGCAGTTTTCCGCGGGCACGCGAGTTGGCGGCACAGACCCGCTATACCGGTTATGTGGCCGAGGCAGCTGCCGCAGGCGAACCCACGGACGCGGCGCCGTCCGGCGAGGTGGTCGTATCGACCGGCGGCGGCGCCGTGGCCGGACCGCTCATTGCCGCGGCCATGGCCGCGCGGCCGTCCAGCCCGTTGGCGGACGCGCCGTGGCGCATCTTGGCCGGCGACAACTTGTCGGATGAGGTGTTTCGCACGTTTGCGGCTGCCGCACCGGCGGGGGTGGTGGTCGAGCGCGCGCGACCGGACTTCGGCGCCCTGCTGGCGCGCGCCCGTTTGTCCATCAGCCAAGCCGGCTACAACACGGTTCTCGACGTGCTGGCGGCGAAGATTCCCGCCGTCGTCGTCCCCTTCGCCGGCCGCGGCGAGACGGAGCAATCCCTGCGCGCCCGTTTGCTGGGTGAGCGCGGTGCTGTCACTGTTCTGCCCGAGGCGGAGCTGTCGCCGGTGAGCCTGGCGGCGGCGATTCGCCGCGCCCTGTCGAGGCCCCCGGCGCCATCCGGTTTTGCCGGCCTGGACGTGGGCGGAGCAGAGAAAACGGCGCAGATCATTGCCCGTGCCGCTGGTATAGTGAGCGGATGACCGATTGGCCGGATCTAACGCGCGAGCTCGATGCCTGGGCGAGCGCCGGTGCCTGTGCAACCGTTTGGTGGCGGGACGACGACGCGGTGGAGCCGACCCCGGCGTTCGAGCGCTTACTCGACCTGGCGGCGCGGCACGCGGCACCGATTGCGCTGGCGGTCATTCCCGCGCGCGCCTCGGTGGCGCTCGCGGCGAGAATCGCGGCGGCCGGCACCATCGTCACGCCACTGCAACACGGCTTCGCCCATCGCAACCATGCGCCACCCGCGGACAAGAAAGCCGAATTGGGCGGAAATCGGCCGCCCGCCGTGATGGGCGAGGAGTTGGCGCGCGGTCACGCGCGCATGGCGAGCCTGTTCGGAACCCATGCCCAACCGGTCCTGGTGCCGCCCTGGAATCGCATTGATGCGGGACTGGCACCGATCTTGCCGACGCTGGGCTTTGCCGCCCTCTCGACCTATGGGCCACGCCGGAGCGCGCACACGGCGCCCGGCCTCGTTCAGGTGAATTGCCACGTCGATCTCATGCGCTGGGCAGCGCCGCGCGGATTCGCCGGGGAATCGGTTGCGCTTGATCTGCTGGTCACTCACTTGCATCGCCGCCGCAGCGGCACCGGCGATGCGGCCGAACCGAGCGGAATCCTCAGCCATCACGCGGCCCACGATGCCGCCGCCTGGGATTTTCTCGACCGGCTGCTCGGCACCTTGCGCACCCACCCGGCGGTGCGGTTTGTCACCATCGCGGAGGCCGTGGCCGCGGCCGCGGCGCCCGGCCCCACAGCGGCGGCGCGAGAGGTAGCCCGGGGAGCGGCATGACGGTCCATCGCTATCCGCGCCGGGCGCTGGTCGGCGACTACGTGCGTGCCGCCGTCGGCTTGGGAGTCGGCCTCGGCGTCTTGATCGCCGGCCCGCCGATGCCGGCGATCATCGCCATTTTTGGCGGTATTGCCCTGCTTTTCCTCGTCTTTGGGTTGCGCACCCTGCAACGCCAGCTCGTGCAGGTCACCGTCACCGGCGACGGCATTTCGGCGGCGGGCCTGATTTCCCGCTCCGTGCCCTGGCAGACGCTCGACCGGCTGAGGCTGCGCTACTATGGCACCCGGCGTCAGCAGCGGGAGAACAGCGGCGGATTCTGGCAACTCACCTTGCGTGGCGGTGGGGCCTCCGTGCGTCTTGAATCGTCGATCGACGGCTTCGACGAGATCGTTCGTCAGGCGGCGATCGCAGCGCAAGCCAATGGGGTTTCCGTCGACCCGGCATCGGCCGGTAACTTACTCGGCCTCGGTGTCGATGCGGACGCGCCGGGCAAGCGCTAGGCGGACCGCACGAGGGGGCGTCTGCCCCCGGCGATAGCCGGTCTATCGGTTTTCGACGGTTGATGTCCGTTAACATCGTTTTAAACCTTTTCCAGCATGCTCGGAGTGTCATCCTGTGTCTGGACGATGGTTATGACCAAAGACCGGCTTTTAACACCGCCGCAAGTCGCCACACGCTTGCAAGTCAATGAGCGGACCGTGACCCAGTGGTTGCGCAAGGGACATCTACGCGGATTCAAGATCGGCAAGGAATGGCGCGTCTCCTTGATCGA
>JAJFGP010000057.1 GCA_021776055.1 Kiloniellaceae bacterium | reverse complement strand
ACGGCGAAACCTCCGACGACGAGGCACGCGACCTGAGCGAAGAAGGCGTCGAGTTCGGCCGCATCCCTTGGCCGACACGCCAGGATTCTTAGGTCGGTTGGGGTTGCGACCCCATTCACGGCTTCGACGCCCGCAGCATGTAGTTGACGGTCGTATCGCGGCCGATGCGCCAGGTGCCGGTGAGCGGGTTGTAGGTTAGCCCAACGATTTCCTCGACGGATAATCCGCCGCCGCGTGCCATGGCGGCCAGTTCCGACGGGCGGAGAAATTTTCGCCAGTTGTGGGTCCCGCGCGGCAACCAACTTAGGACGTATTCGGCGCCGACGATGGCTTGCAGAAAAGCCTTTGGGGTGCGGTTTAGGGTGGCCAGGATCATCACGCCGCCATCGTTGAGCAGGCTCGCCGCCGTGGCGATGAAGGCCGCCGGATCGGCGACGTGTTCGACCAGTTCCATGGCCAGCACCACATCGAAGCGCTCGCCGGTTGCCGCCATCTCCTCGGCGCTGGCGTGCCGGTAGTCGATGCTCAGGCCGCTCTCCTCGGCGTGCCGCTGCGCAACGGCGCTGGCCTCGGCACCGGCATCGATACCGGTGATCTTCGCACCCAGACGCGCCAGCGGCTCGCAGAGCAGGCCCCCGCCACAGCCGATATCGAGGATGCGCAAGCCCTCGAGCGGTTGCCCGGCGGCGGCAGTGCGACCGAAGTGCGCGGCGGCTCTGTCGCGGATGAAACGCAGGCGGACCGGGTTGAGCCGGTGCAGGGGCGCAAACTTACCATCGGGTGCCCACCAGTCGTCGGCCATGGCGGCAAAGCGCGCGACCTCGGCAGGATCGACGCTGGCGCCTGTACGTGTGCGGCTGGATTCGCCCATGATGTACCCTTTTCAGCCGTAGGCGGCGCGCTTGCGTCCGTCCCGGCGATAAGGGTATGGATAGCCGCCCGCCGCCGGCCCGGCAACCGGCCGGGCAAAAATTTGCGAACAGGTCGGAACTTAAACGCAATGGCCCGCATCGTTATAAAATTTGGCGGGACCTCGGTCGCGGACGTGGAGCACATCCGCATGATCGCGCACCGCGTCAAGGCCGAGGTCGAGCGCGGTAACCACGTGGCCGTGGCGGTTTCGGCCATGGCCGGCACGACCAACCAATTGGTGGACTACGCGGTCGAAGCGGCCACTCTGTACGATCTGCGCGAGTATGACGTTGTGGTCTCCGCCGGCGAGCAGGTGACCGCCGGCCTGTTGGCCATCGTCTTGCAGGACCTGGGTGTGCCGGCGCGCTCCTGGCTTGGTTGGCAGATTCCGATCGAAACCAGCGACGCGCATGGCAGCGCCCGTATCGAGCGCATTGAGACCGCCGATATCCTGCGCCGCTTCGAGGAGGGGCAAGTCGCCGTCATCGCCGGTTTCCAGGGGGTGGATACGCAAGGCCGGATTACCACCCTCGGGCGCGGTGGCTCGGATACGTCGGCGGTGGCCTTGGCGGCGGCCCTGAATGCGGAACGATGCGATATTTACACGGACGTGGACGGTGTCTACACCTGCGACCCGCGGATTGTTCCGCAGGCCCGCAAGCTCGATAAGATTACCTACGAGGAAATGCTGGAGATGGCGTCCCTGGGCGCCAAGGTGCTGCAGACCCGCTCGGTCGAAATAGCCATGAAACACCGGGTTCGCGTCCAAGTGCTCTCCAGCTTCGCCGATACGCCCGGCACATTTGTCGTTGACGAGGAAGAGATCGTGGAACAGGCAATCGTCAGTGGAATCACCTATAGCCGGGATGAGGCAAAAATCACGCTGACCAGCGTGCCCGACGAACCCGGTGCCGCCGCCAGCATCTTTGGGCCGCTGGCCGATGCGGCCGTCAGCGTCGATATGATCGTCCAGAACGTCGCCGCCGACGGCAAGACTACCGATCTGACCTTCACGGTGCGCAAAGCGGACCTGGCGCGTGCGGGCAAGGTGCTGGAGGATTTACGTGCCAGTCTCGGTTACGCCGATTTGCGGGCCGATGCCAACGTGGTCAAGGTCTCGGTCATCGGCGTCGGCATGCGCTCGCATGCGGGCGTGGCCCAGAGCATGTTCATGACCTTGGCGGAGAAGGGCATCAACATCCAGGTCATCTCCACCTCGGAGATCAAGATCAGCGTCCTGGTGGCCGAGGAATATACCGAGCTGGCGGTGCGCAGCCTGCACGCCGCCTACGGTCTGGATCAGGTATAAACCGACCGCCCGAGTCCGGAAGGGACCATGCCTCCGGGCAAGAAATGGTGGAATTCCACGGCTTTCCGGGAAAGGTTTGTCGCTACCGCCCAGTATTTGTTAAAAGACTGGTAATATGGGGGATGGTAAAAATGATCCTAATTCCAGTCTTGGCAGTACCCGTGGTGGACACCCATGCGGTTGTACCCAGGCGAGGGAAATGCCCAGCGAAGGCGATAATGACCCGTGGCTATGATTTACGAAAAAGAAGATCACACGCCTAGTCTTGAGTTCACCGGTGCTCTTGCCGGTGGGCCGCGCGAGACGGTTGCTGATCTTGTGCGCCACGCGCGCGAGGATTTTGGCCAGGATATACGGGGCGTCGCCGATGTTTTGCGCATCCGGCCCGCCTATCTGGAGGCCATCGAAACCGGCGATTTCGATAGTCTGCCCGGGACCACCTATGCGGTCGGTTTCTTGCGCACCTATGCCGAATACCTTGGCCTCGACGCCGAGGACATGGTCGAGCGTTTCAAGGCCGAGACTCAGGCCGCCGCCCGCCGCTCAGAGCTGATTTTCCCCGAGCCGGTGGCGGAAGGGCGGATTCCCGGTGGTGCTATCATCCTGGTTTCCATGGCTCTGCTGGCCGTTGCCTATGGCGGCTGGTTCTACCTCTCGCAGCAGGGCCGTACGGTTGCCGATCTGATTCCGGCTTGGCCGACGGATACGCAAACGGCAGAGTCCGGCGAGGGCCAAGCCGCCGCCGAGCCGGTATCGGAGGCCCCGACCGAGACAGCCAGCAAGCCGGCCAAGGATCCAAACACCGAGGAAGCAAGCATTGTCACGACGGCCTCGGCACAAGCGAGCACGGCTGAGGTTGCCAGTCCGGCGCCCGCGGTAAGCGCCCCGGAGGCGGCTCCGCCGAGCCAGCCAAGCGTGACTCCCGAGCCCGCGCAAGCGCCTGCCCAAGACGAGCCGGTGCAGGCCGCAGTGGCGCCCGAGCCAGAGCCTGTTTCGATACCGGAAACGGCGGCTGTGCCCACGGCAACGATTACGCGAGCGGGGCGTGCGGTGATACCGGGGCAGCCGGTTGTCGAGTCGCAAGAACCTGCCCCTGAGGCAACGACACTAGCGTCCCTGGTTGATCAGACCGTGGTGATCCCGGCGCCGCCGTCGACGCCGGAGACGGTCGTCATCCCCGACGATCGCTCGCCCCGTGCCTATGGCGGCAGCAACGATAATTCGCGGATTGTCATCCGGGCCGTCCAGGATAGCTGGGTGCAGGTACGCGATAGCCAGGAGGCTATCCTGCTCACCCGGGTTCTGCGCGCCGGCGATAGCTACCGCGTCCCTGATGTTACCGGCCTCACGCTACTGACCGGCAATGCCGGCGGTATCGAGCTGGAGGTGGATGGAATTCGCCTGCCGCCCGCGGGCCCGCCGGGCTCGGTGCGGCGCAGCATCAGCCTCGATCCGACGCAACTGCTCAGCGGCACCAGCGCTAACCGCTAGGCTGGCTTCGGTCGCGATGGGCCGAATCTCTTGTTTCACGGCACCTAGATCCGCCCCCGGCCTTGCGGTCGCCCAAGTCTTGCAGTTATTGGCGAAAACGCGCATGTTCGGGGCCGCGAAAACGCGAATTCAACAGCATTTGAGAGTCGGTCGATGAGCGTGCGGCCCTATCGCGAGATTCAGCGGCGCAAGAGCCGCACAGTCCAGGTGGGCAAGATCGCCGTCGGTGGCGATGCCCCGATCAGCGTCCAGTCGATGACCAACACGCTGACCACGGATGTGGCCGCCACCGTGGCGCAGATCCAGGGGCTTCAGGACGCCGGCGCCGATATCGTGCGGGTCTCCTGCCCGGACGAAGCCTCCACCAAGGCGCTGCATGAGATCGTGCGCGAGGTCGAGGTGCCCATCGTCGCCGACATCCATTTCCACTACAAACGGGCGATCGAGTCGGCGGAGGCGGGGGCGGCCTGTTTGCGCATCAATCCGGGCAATATCGGCACGCCCGAGCGGGTGCGGGCGGTGGTCCAGGCGGCCAAGGACCACGGCTGTTCCATGCGCATCGGCGTCAATGCCGGCTCGCTGGAGCGGGACCTGTTGGAGAAATACGGCGAGCCGTGCCCGGAAGCGATGGTCGAAAGCGCCCTCAACCATGCCCGCATCCTAGAGGACCAGGATTTCTTCGAGTTCAAGATTTCGTGCAAGGCTTCCGATGTCTTTCTGGCGGTGGCCGCGTATCAAGGCTTGGCCGATGCCTGCGACTATCCCCTGCACATCGGCGTGACCGAGGCGGGGGGCCTGCGCAGCGGGACCATTAAGTCCTCGATCGGGCTTGGGTCGCTCTTGTGGGCCGGCATTGGCGATACGTTGCGGGTTTCGCTCTCCGCCGATCCGGTGGAAGAGGTCAAGGTCGGCTTCGACATGCTCAAGGCTTTGAACCTGCGCCATCGCGGCGTCAACGTCATCTCCTGCCCATCCTGCGCGCGGCAACAGTTCCAAGTGATCAAGACGGTCGAGGTGCTGGAGAAGCGCTTGGCCCATATCACGACACCCATGACAGTTTCGGTGATCGGCTGCGTGGTCAACGGACCGGGCGAGGCGCGCGAGACCGACATTGGTTTCACCGGCGGTGGCAACGGTACGCACCAGGTCTACATTGCAGGCTTGCCGGATCATCGGTTGAAAGACCAAGACATCGTCGATCATCTGGTCAGCCTGGTCGAGCGCAAGGCCGCCGAGATCGAGGCGGCCGCTGAAGGTGAAAACCGGCGCACCGCCATCGCCTCCTAGCGAGTCTGGAGAAAGAATTTGCCTGCGCTGCAACCGGTTCGCGGTACCCACGATTTATTGCCCGACGAGATGCGCCGCCATCGCCGCGTTATCGAGACGGCGCGCGATATGGCCGAGCGTTACGGCTATTTGGAAATGTCGACGCCGATCTTTGAATTCACCGAAGTCTTTCGCCGGCCATTGGGCGAAACGTCGGACGTGGTCTCGAAGGAGATGTATAGCTTTGCCGACCGGGGCGGCGAGGAAATCACCTTGCGCCCGGAGGCGACTGCCGCGGTCGTTCGTGCCTTTTTAAGCGCCGGCCTGACCCACGAGTTGCCGTGCAAGTTCTTCTGCCACGGCCCCATGTTCCGCTATGACCGGCCGCAAAAAGGGCGGCAACGGCAATTCCATCAAATCAACTTGGAACTATTGGGTGTCGCCAATCCGCTGGGCGATGTGGAAATGATTTCCCTTGGCGTCGATATTCTGGCGGAGATCGGTGTGCTTGGGCGCACGCAGCTGGAAATCAACACCCTCGGCGATCCCGAAAGCCGCAAGGCGTATCGCGACGTTTTAGTCGCTTATTTTTCCGATCACCGGGATGAGCTCTCGGCCGAGAGCGTTGAGCGTTTGACGCGGAATCCGCTGCGCATCCTGGATTCGAAGGACGCGAGCGATCGCAAGATAGCGGCGGGCGCACCTGCGTTGAGCGCGTATCTGAATCAAGCCAGCCGTGATTTCTTTGCCGCGGTGACGGAAGGGCTCGATGCCCTGGGCATCGACTACCGACTAAACTCGCGACTGGTGCGCGGCCTCGATTACTACCCCCACAGCATCTTCGAGTTCACCACCGAGGATCTAGGCGCGCAGGCTTCGGTTCTCGGCGGTGGCCGCTACGACGGCTTGGTGGAACTGCTCGGCGGCCCGCCAACGCCGGGTGTCGGCTGGGCGGGGGGGATCGAGCGTTTGGCTATGCTCATGACCGAGACGCCACCGGCGCCGCGTCCCATCGCCATGGTTCCCCTGGGCGATGCGGCAGAGGGCAAGGCCTTGGGCATTGTTCAGGCGCTGCGCCGAGCCGGGCTCGCCGTCGATCTGGGCTTCTCCGGCAATCTGAAAAAACGTATGCGCCGGGCCAACAAGGTGGGCGCGCGCGCCGCCGTCATCCTGGGCGAGGATGAATTGGCCGGCAACGCCGCTACGGTCCGCGACCTCGATTCCGGTGAACAGGAG
>JAJFGP010000056.1 GCA_021776055.1 Kiloniellaceae bacterium | reverse complement strand
GCTGGTTCGGATGGGGTGCCAAGAACGACGCCCCGCGAATTTTCTGCCCGTGTGCGCCCTTATTCGACGAAATCGCACGCACCGCCAGAGGCAAGCGGCCGACCATACCGAACGCAAACAACGACCGCACCATCAGTCCGTCAACTTAAATTGGTGGTGCAGCCAGTCCTGAGCGAACTCGTCTCCGCCGAATTCCCTGTTTAACAGGAAATATACAGGGAATTTTCGCGAACCACGGCCGATTGAAGCCCTCGCGCACAGCGCAACTCTCGGATATTCCTGTTCATTCTGTCTAAATTCCCTACACATTTGAACAGGGAATTTATTTGGCCGATCAGGGAATTTTCTCGCAATAACAGGGAACCGCATCTACGCAGCAGGGAACGTTTTAGTAGCCGCGCCACAGGTTCAAATCGGGGGCCCGCAACCTCCTCAAATTGACACCCCTCCTAGCAAGCTTGTCCGACTGGGCGGCAAATCAACCTGATATGAAGTGGTATGTTCACCCGTAAAATCTCCAGCACACAATCATCGGAAATTGCGGTGTTGCTTTGAGCCATAATATCTCGGATCGGTGCAAGGTTTTGAGTGTACTCGCCTCTCCACCGATGAATCTCAGAACTAAGCAATTGAAGCATCACAGCAAGAAACCATTAAGCCGTTCGCGCTATTTTCTATTATATAACAATATGATACACATAGAGACAATGGTGTAAAATACGATGATTTCTGTTGAATGCAGGTGGGAGCGCCCTGCTGCTGCTCAATCGTTGTTCGAAGAAAGTTTCCCAAGTACCAGCCCATATTCGCGCGCGATGGCAAGCAGGGCCTGACTGACCGGTCCGTCTTGCGGCCCGGCCAACCGTTGCCACTCGAAGAGCACCTGCCGATAAGTGACCGGCACGACGCAAATCAGGTCAGGGGAATACCACCACGCGTCTTAAGTTCCGTGGCCACGTCCAGGAATGCGCGTACTAACCGCGAGTCCCGGCGGTCGGCCATGCAGGTGACGTGGGCTGTCGTGTATATATCCGCGTCCGTGACACGCACGCTGTGCAGGTCCGGATGCGGAATGAACTCGATGTCCGAGACAACGCCGATACCGATCCCCCGGGCAACGGCCAGCCACACGGCCTCGCGGCTGCCGATCTCCATGACCGGGTCGATGCGCACCCCATTTGTGCGCAAAGCTGCTTCGAAGGCGAGCCGCGTCGTCGAACCTATTTCGCGCAGGACTATTCGCTCTCCCTCAAGCTCGGCAAGGCGTATCCGCCGCCGTCGGGCGAAGCGATGCGACGTGTTGACGAAAACCAGGACCGGATGCCGGCTATAGGGTATTGCGTGGATCCTGGGATCGTCCTCGACATGGGCGAGAACGGCGACATCCACGGAATAGTCGCGAAGCCGTTTTACCATCTCCCCGGAATTGCCGACCGTGACCGTGACCTTGATCCCCGGATATCGTTCGTTGAAGGCGCTTAGCATTTCGGTGGCGTGATAAGGGCCGACGGCGCCAACGTGCAAACTGCCAGAATGAAGGCCGCCGTAGGCACTGAGCAAATCGGCGGCTTCGTCCTCCAGACTCATGATCCGCTGGCTGAGGCGAAACAGGGCCACCCCAGCCTCTGTAGGCTCAACGCGTCGTCCGTGGCGGTAGAATAGCTCAACATCAAAATGCTGCTCCAGAGCTTTGACCTGGGCAGTAATCGTCGGCTGACCGACATTCAAGACCCGGGAAGCGGCGGTGAAGCCGCCCTCCGTGGCTACTGCATGGAAAGATCGAAGCTGAGTATGATTCATCGTTTTTTCCAATAGAAGATGTAGAAAAATTGCATTGGATCAATAGTGCGTTTCGTGAAACCATTTTTCAAACGAAAAAAGCGCTGAATATGGCAGGGTGGAATGTGGCGATACGATAATCCGGTCAAGGTGATCTTTGGATCCGGCGCCATCGAGAGTATCGGCGACGCCCTGGGCGGCCGCTCGTACTGCCTGGTCACCTACGACGAACCCTATTTTGCAGAGGTGGGAAACGCGATCGCCCGGCGCGCCGGACGGCCTGTGTTGATCGTCAACGGTGTTTCACCGAACCCCGACCTAAGCACCCTGACAGAATGCTGTGCCCGGCTGACCGGTGCGCCGGTATTTCCCGAGGTTATTCTGGCGCTTGGCGGTGGCTCGGTGATGGATGCCGCCAAGGTTCTTGCTGTTGGCCGCAAAGGTTTCGGCCCAGTTCACCGGTATCTCGAAACGGGCGAAGGTGCAGACAGCCTGGAGGCGCTCCCCATCATCGCCGTTCCAACCACGGCGGGGACCGGCAGCGAAGTAACGAGCTGGGCCACCGTTTGGGATACGGTTGCGATGAAGAAATACTCTCTTCATCGCCGTGATCTGTATCCCGAAGTCGCCCTCGTCGACCCGGACCTTATGCTTGGAATGCCCCGCGACCTGACGGTCAGCACAGCACTTGATGCCCTCTCCCACGCGCTCGAAAGCCTGTGGAACATCAATGCCAATCCGGTATCCGGTAATCATGCCGTATTCGCGGCCACCGAGATGCTCGATGCTCTGCCGAAGCTGGTGTCGGACCTGAGCAACCGAACGCTCAGGTCCCGGGTGGCGCGCGCCGCGATTTTCGCCGGCCTCGCCTTCTCCAATACCCGGACGGCGCTTGCGCATTCCTTGTCTTATCCCATCACCCTCAGGCATGGCGTGGCGCATGGTCTCGCCTGTTCGTTCAGCCTGCCCGTGGTGATGCGCAGTGCCATCGGCGTACATGAGGACTGCGATTCCGCGCTCAAGAGGATTTTCGGCAACGACCTTGCCCGTGGCGCTGATCGCCTCGAGAGGACATTGAGCGACCTCGGTGTCGCCACGAACAAGGCCGACTACGGCATCAGCGACGATGAGCTATACGGTCTCCTCGATTCGGCGCTGGCCGGAGATCGCGGCAAAAATTTCATCGGCTCACGCGAACGCGTGATGAAAAGCTTTGGTTTTGCCGGCAATGACGCCGGCGCCCAACCCGCCGCCTAAGTGCGGGAGAGACAACTATGGATCGATCTAACATGGGGAGTAGAAACATGTATCGAACGCCTAAAGAGGCCACGAAGTCGGGCAAGAGCCGCCGGTTCCTTGCCACAGTGAGTGCCGCCGTTTTTGCTGCTGCCGGGATCTTCGGATTGTCGGTTCCGACGCCGGCCTATTCGGCATCGTGCGAAAATCCGGATGCCTTGACATTCGCCATCATCCCAACGGAAGAAACCGTCGCGGAGCTAGAGCTCTACAAGCCGGTCACCGACCGAATGGCAGAGCTAACGGGCAAGAAGATTCAATTCTTCATGCCCACATCCTATGCTTCGGTCGTCGAGGGTATGTTGAGCGGCTTCGTTCATGTCGGTGTTCTTGGCCCGTACTCGTACGTCATCGCCAGAGAGAAGGATCCGGCAATCGAGGTCTTTGCCACCTATGCCAAGCGGCCCGGGCATCTCCAGGAAGAAGGTCCCGGTTACCGGGGTGTTTTAGTGACCAAAAAGGGGACGAAGTTTACCTCGATCGAGTCGCTGAAAGGCACGACACTTGGTTTAACCGATCCGGGCAGCACCTCGGGCAACTTAATGCCACGCGTCGTTTTCTCGGGTGAAGTAGGCATGGATCTGGAGAAGTACTTCGGCAAAGTCGTCTACACCGGCAGCCATGAACTCTCGACCGTTGCCGTTCATCAGGGCAAGGTCGATTCCGCTTTCGTCGCCACGCATCGGTTCGACAATGTCATCAACAAGGGCGAAGCAAAGATGGAAGATTTCAACGTCCTTTGGAAATCCGATCCAATTCCGCAGGATCCCTTCGTCTATCGCAATACCCTGTGTGACGACATCAAGACGAAGATCAGGGAAACATTCCTTAGTCTCAAGAATCAGGCCGGTGCCAAGAAGTTCCTCGACAACGTCAAGTCAAATACCTTCGTCCAGATGAACGACAAGGACTATGACATCATCCGGGCGCTGAAAAAGGCGAAGGACGAGCGTAAGAAGAAAAACTAGAACCGATGGCCATGCCATTACTGCCGGACCGGCCGGGTGGGGGCAACGTCCTCCCCCGGTTGGCCGGCACATCTAGGTCGGATATAGTCGCGTGGAAGGATGCGGGCATGGCAATTCTGGAAGTCCGCAATCTCAGGGCGCGCTATACTGTGAGCGGTCCCGAGATTCTGAAGGGCATCTCGTTCAACGTCGAGGCAGACGATTTTTTTGCGATCATCGGGCCCAGCGGGGCCGGTAAATCGACACTGATTCGATGCATCAACCGGTTGGTGGAACCGACCGCCGGCGAGATCCTCTTTTTCGATCGTGAGATCACCAAGCTGCCGCGGCGGGAGCTGCGGTTGCTTCGCCGCGATATCGGTATGATCTTCCAGGAATTTAATCTGATCGATCGTATGAGCGTGATGGACAACGTCCTATCCGGGCGCCTGGGATATACGGGCACCCTGCGAAGCCTGTTCCGCCTGTTCCCGCGCGAGGACATCCAGCGCGCGCTCGAGCTTCTCGACCGGGTTGGGCTAATCGATCATGTGGACAAGCGGGCGGATGCGCTCTCCGGCGGCCAACGTCAGCGTGTCGGTATTGCCCGCGCCTTGATGCAAGACCCCAAACTTTTGCTGGTGGACGAACCGACGTCGGCCCTGGACCCCAAGATCTCGCGTGAGGTGATGGCGCTGATCAAGCAGATGGCGAACGAATTTAAAGTGCCGTGTCTGTGCAACATCCATGACGTCCAACTGGCCATGGAATTTTGCAACAAGACCATCGGTCTGCAGGACGGCATCAAGATGTTCGACGGCCCGACGGAAACCATGAACAAGGGTAATCTGGAGAAGATCTACGCCATGGAAGTCCTGTAACCGACGATGAGTAGCGAAACGACCGCGCAAAAGAGAGCGCCAAGACTAACCGTTGACGATGTTCTGAACCATCGTCGGCGAGCGGGTTGGTCCAGGCGTGTACTCTATGTTTTTCTGCTCGCCGCGATGGCGTGGAGCCTGAACGTCACGGTGATCCAGGACACGGATTGGGCTCGCATGGGTTCGTTGGGCAATGTACTTGGCGCTGCCGGCCGCTTCGCCGGTATCGATTTTGCGCTCTTCCCTACTTTGATTGCGCCCATGCTCGAAACCTTCATGATCGCCTGTCTGGGCACACTGGTGGGCGTTATCATCTGCATTCCCGCGGCTTGGTTCGGGGCGCAGAACGTCACACCCTTCAAACCGATCACCTATCCTCTGGCACGATTGGCCATGACACTCAGCCGCTCTATCCACGAGATTGTCTGGGCCTTGTTCTTCGTCTCCGCCGTCGGCTTAGGGGCACTTGCCGGTGTGTTGGCCCTCGCCGTCCGCTCGGTTGGCTTCATCGCTAAGATGTCGGCCGAAGCCATTGAGGATATCGATCCAGGACCTGTCGAGGCTATCCGGGCCACCGGTGGAAATGCGTTTCAGGTGATGCTCTACGGTGTTCTGCCACAGGTTCTACCGCAGATTCTGAGTGTCATCGTCTTCGAATGGGAGATCAATATCCGCCGCTCGGCAGTCCTCGGGCTGGTCGGTGCCGGCGGCCTTGGCCTCGTCTTTTTCCGGCAGATGAACACCTTCAATTACCACGGTGTCACTTCGGTAATCATCGCCATCTTGCTGCTCATCTCCGCCGGCGAATTGGTCTCCTACTATGCACGCAAGGCGGTCATATGAGAGAATCAGGCCGGTGAACCGCCCCCCGCAATCTCCGCTAGTGACGCCGGCGGGCCCGTCTGCGTGTCACTGGAGCCGGTTCAAATTTCCCGATTCGCTGATTCGCTATGCCAGTTGGATATCGGTGTTGGTATTCCTCACCTACACCGTCGAGTACCTGGACATTCCGCTCGACCGGCTCCTCGGTATGTTCGGCCGCATGGGAACAACCCTTTCCACCCGATATTACCCGCCCGACATCGGGTACACACTGGATGTGGGTTATCTCAGCTACGTTGTCGATACGATCCATATGGCGTTTCTGGGCGCGATCTTCGGCTTGATAGCGTCGATCCCTCTGGCCTGGTTCGGCTCGTTCAACATGAGCCCTAGCCGGCGTTGGCTTTATCCGATCGCCCGACTAATCACCATGAGCTGCCGCGCCGTTCACGAGATGATTTGGGCGATCCTCTTCGTCGCCATACTCGGCTTCGGCATGCTGCCCGGGGTGCTGGCGCTAACGTTCTTCTGCACCGGCTTTGCCGGTAAGCTGTTCGCGGAGGAAATCGAGGCCATTGACGTTGGCCCGGTCGAGGCGATGCGCGCTAGCGGTGCCAATCAGCTTCAGGTGATGGCCTTCGGTGTCTTCCCCCAGGTCCGCGTTGCCTTCACGGGAATCGCCATATACACGTGGGATGTGGCTTTCCGCGCCGCTACCGTGGTGGGGTTCTTCGGCGCTGGCGGTATGGGCTGGTACCTGAAGCGCAATATCCTACAAGTCGAGACCGAACGTGTCGCGGCGATCCTGCTATCGATTATCATTCTTGTGCTGATATCCGAGATCGCCTCTGCTTGGGCACGCGCCAAAGTCATGAAAATGAATTGAGCCGGCGCATCGGGGTCAGATCAGTATCTCAAAGAGGGATCATTCAACTTTCTTACAACTTACTCCTGTCGACATAACAACGCGTCATTTCCACTGTTTCTCTTCAAGAGTCCACATGCCGCCGGGCAGTTCTCCATCCTTAATGAAATTGTCGACAACATTCTTGAGCAACTTAGCGGTGTTGTTATTAAAGTTGCTCGCCGGTAGCGCCTGGCCGAAGGCGATTGATCCGGTGCTAAATACCGCGCCATCGTTGGGCGCCGTAAAATACGTGATATCTCCACGTATTCTATAATCCAGAGTCCCGACAAGCCCTGCATATGCGTAGAGGAGTTCTTCGGTAACGAGCACATAGTTGTCACTATACCCCCCCGACGAGGCAATGATTTTGGTATGTGGCGGTGTGCCCAAAGCAAGATCGTAACGGTCCAATTCGATACCCGCAGCGGCGCCGTAGGCCAGCCCCTCATCACCGATGATTTCGCCCTCGATCCCCTCCGTCATCCAGGAAACGGTTCTGTGATAACAATCCGGCATTTTGCGGAAGGGCGCGGATGTTTCAAAACCCTCAGCGATGAATCCGACGCCGAGAAGTTTTTGCGGCGCGTGTCCTCTATTTCTCCAAAGACCGCTCTTTAGGCTGTTGTTTCTCCATGAACATGACCGGCAAGGCGATGCCGCGAGCGACAGACATCGTTCCTGCCTCGAGCTCGCGATATCCGAGGGCTCGGTACAAGGGAACCGCGTTGACGTTGGCGCGAACAAAGAAATTGCAGAAGCCCGCTGCTCGCGCGGCGAATTCCATCTCCTCCACCAGAAACCTCCCAAGTCCGCGGCGCGTTTGAGTTTGAAGTTTTTCCGGTTACAAAGGTGACCTTTATCACCGCCAAGCGGATAATCTCGGGCGAACTGTTGAAATACTGGAAGGGATTTTGCATCCTCGGAGGCTAAGGAACCTCGCCAAGAGGCTCAAGCCGATTTACTCTGACAAAACCCGTGGTCTAGGTTCATTGTTAGTGCATTGACGGTAAAGCCGAAAGTTGGCGGCATCGTTTGAATGGCGGCTCCATCGAAAGGAGCCCAACAGTCGGAGTTCTCGATCGGTATGTCATCGTTGGAGGGTGTTGAACAGCCCGCAAAATGCGACGTTCTGGTGATCGGCGGCGGCCCCGCCGGCTCGACCATCTCCACCCTGCTTGTAGAAAAGGGCTGGCGGGTCGTTTTGCTCGAAAAGGACCACCACCCGCGGTTCCACATTGGCGAGTCCCTGCTGCCCATGAACCTGCCCATTTTGACCCGACTCGGGGTTCTCGAGGAAGTCGCCAAGATCGGTCTCATCAAGCCGGGTATCGAGATCAGCTCGCCGGGTCCGCCGGGCAGGTCTCACACTTTCTATTTCGAGAATACTCTCGATCAGGACTACCCTTATGCCTTTGAGGTACGGCGCTCTGAGTTCGATGCCTTGCTGTTGGCAAACAGTGTCACGCGCGGGGTCGCGGTGCATCAGGGCGTCAAGGTCACCGATGTCACCTTCCAAAAGGGCGGGGCTTCGGTGGTTCGTGCGCGCACCGAAGACGGCAGCGAGCGAAACTGGCAAGCCGGCTTCGTCGTAGACGCGTCGGGCCGCGACGCCCTGCTCTCCACCCGGCTGGGCTTGAAAGAGAGGAACGAGAAACACAACAGCGCGGCGATCTTCGCCCACTTCAAGAACGCGCTGCGGCGTGAGGGGCGTGATGAAGGCAATATCGCCCTCTATTGGTTCGAACATGGCTGGTTTTGGATGATCCCTCTGGCAGACGGCACCATGAGCGTGGGTGCGGTCTGCTGGCCCGACTACCTGAAGACCCGGCGCGGCGGGCTGGACGAGTTCTTTTGGGAGACGATCCGGCTCTGTCCCGGGGTCGCTCAGCGGCTGGAAAGTTCCGAACTGGTGCGGCCTGCCACCGCCACCGGAAACTTCTCCTATTGGTCACGGCGTATGTGGGGCGAAGGCTATCTGCTCATCGGCGATGCCTATGCCTTTATAGATCCGGTGTTCTCCAGCGGCGTCTACCTGGCAATGCACAGCGCCACCTTGGCGGTGGATGCGGTCGACAGCTGTGTGCGCGAGGGGCGCACGGCGACTGCCGCGCTGAGGCGTTACGAGAAACGGGTGCTGCGTGGCATGCGGACCTTGTCGTGGTTCATCTATCGCTTCACCACACCGGCAATGCAGAATCTCTTCATGGCGCCGCGCAACACCTTGAGCATGGAGCAGGCCGTGCTATCGGTCCTGTCCGGCGACGTCTTTCGCAAAAATGGCCTAGCCTTGCCCATCGCGCTTTTCAAGACGCTCTATTACCTTGTCGCCACGGTCAATCTGGGCCGCTCTTGGGGCGCCTATCGCCGCCGCAAGCAAAACCGGGCCCCGGTGCATCCCGCCAACACCGACGGCACGGGGCCGCGGCCCGTCTAGAGGGTCCCACACACGGAGCGACACCCGCGACCTCTAACTAAGCGCTGCCTTCATTGTCGACGACTCGCCATAACCAATGACGTCGTGCTCGGATGACAATGACCCTCTCATCGAGATTCCAATAGTCGCTGGGCGTTGGTCGCATACGGCGCAGGTTTTGAGCAATCGGCCCGCCAAATTCGAGGAACCAGCGCCGCACGGTTTCGCAGGAGATATCGAGACCGCGTTCCGCCACTAGATCCTCTACGTCTCGATAACTCAATGTGAAGCGAGCATAGAGCCAAACGGCGTGGCGAATGAATTCAAACGGGAAACGGTGGCGCTTGAAAGAGATGTTCTACATCCCGGCAGGTTACCGTAGATACCGGTGAGCATCAGAACGTTAATGTGACAATGCCGATTTGACACGCCTCCAAACCCCAAACCGAAATGACTCGAGTTCGCACTCGAACCCTATCGAGGTTTTTGTTACTGGCTCGAAATTCTTTTCGCGCGGTACCTACACGGCACCTGACAAAAACAAGATTTCAGCAGATATCTGCTAAAGCCTTGTTTTTATTGGTTGTGCATGCAGTCTGGAGCGAACTCGTCTCCGCCGAATTCCCTGTTTAACAGGAAATATACAGGGAATTTTCGCGAACCACGGCCGATTGAAGCCCTCGCGCACAGCGTAACTCTCGGATATTCCTGTTCATTCTGTCCAAATTCCCTACACATTT
>JAJFGP010000055.1 GCA_021776055.1 Kiloniellaceae bacterium | reverse complement strand
CGGATTTCGACCGCCGGGCGGCGCGGTTCAGCCCGGACCGGGTCGATGCCCGTGTCTGGGCGCTGACCGAGCTGATGCTGGAGGCGGAACCGGGCGAGCCCCGGGTCCGGAGCCTGTAGATGAGCGTGAGGGGGGCATGGCAGGGGCTGCTGGGGCGAGAGACGAAAGCGTCGAAGACGGGACCCCTGCTGGCCCTGCAACAACCGGGTCGGGCGGTGTGGACGCCGCGCCGTTTTGATTCGTTTGCCGATGAGCGTTATCGCAAGAACGTCATCGCCTACCGTGCCATCAACCTGGTAACACGGGCGGCGGCCTCGGTGCCTTGGCGGTTGTTTCGCCGGCGCCGTGGCGCCATGAGCACGCTGAACGATCATGCGCTGCTCAATCTCCTCAAGCGACCTAATCCGGTGATGGCGCAATCGGAGTTTGTTGAGGCGGTTGCGGGTTTCTTTCTCATCGCCGGTAATAGCTTTGTCGAAGCGGTCGCCGGTGAGTCGGGGGTGCGCGAGCTTTGGCCTCTGCGCCCCGACCGGGTGAAGGTGATTGCCGGCGCGACCGGGCTGCCGCAGGGCTATGTCTTCAGTATCGGCGGCGCCGAGCGGCGCTGGGAGGCCGATCCTCTGACCGGGCAGTCGCTGGTTCTGCATCTGAAGAGCTTCAATCCGCTCGACGACTGGTATGGCATGAGCCCGATCGAAGCCGCGGCGTATGCCATCGATCAACGAAACGAGTCCGACAAATGGAACATGGCGCTCCTGCAAAACGGGGCGCGGCCGTCGGGGGCGCTGGTCTATGAGCCGAAGGGCGCGGCGGCGGCGAATCTCAGCGATAGCCAGTTCGCGCGCCTGAAGGAGGAAATCGCCGAGCAGTACAGCGGCGCCCGCAACGCGGGACGGCCGATGTTGCTGGACGGCGGGTTGAACTGGCAGGAAATGAGTCTGTCACCGAAGGATATGGATTTTCTTGAATCGCGGAACGCCGCATCGCGTGACGTAGCGCAGGCCTTTGGTGTGCCGCCGCAGCTTCTCGGCATTCCCGGCGATAACACCTACTCGAATTATCAGGAGGCGCGCCTGGCACTTTGGGAAGACACGGTCGTGCCCTTGCTGCGTCACCTGCGCGATGAATTCAACGGCTGGCTGGTGCCGATGTTCGATGACGATCTGGTGCTGGAAATCGATTTGGATGAAATACCCGCGCTGACGTTGCGGCGAGAGAAAATCTGGCAGCGGTTACAAGCGGCCAACTTCCTGACCATCAACGAAAAACGCGAGGCAGCGGGATTTGGCCCGGTTGCCGGTGGAAATGTGGTGCTGCCGGCGCGGCGCGGCCGTCGAACGAAACCCTAACTTAGTGTTTCACGTTGGATTCCGGGTGGATGCTGGCCACGCCCATGCTTTGGTACAGACAATCCACATAGGCCTGGGCACCGGGCACACTGGCAGCGTCGTAGCGGCCGCCGGCGAGGTCTTGTTTGGTCAGCGCGAACAGGGCGTCGAGATCGGTCGCGCTGACGGCGCCCACGCGCACCAAATGAACCAGGATGTTGCGCAACATGGCGGTGTTGGCGCAGACGGCCTCCGGGACAGAAACGCTCAAGGATGTGTCGGACATGGTTTGTTCTCCTCCTAAGGCAATCCGGGGGCCGGGAACCCTTAACAACGATTCTCGGTCGTAAACCTTTCAAAAGTCATAAATCGGCAGGCCCGAGGCCTGGTTCGTTTATCTAAATAAATCAAGGAGTAAGAGGGTATGGAGCCAAGCGGTTTCCAAGACTGCGCGCCTGAGCGCCTGGATCTGCCCTTCGAGCTGAAATCGGTGGCCACGCATAAGCGGGACGATGGTGCCGAGGTTGGCGTCTTCGAGGGGCTGGCCTCGACCTTCGGCAATCGGGACATGGTGGGTGACGTCATCGCGCCGGGGGCGTTTCGGGCCAGCCTGATTCGGCCGGAACGAATCAAGATGCTCTGGCAGCACGACGCACGCGCGCCCATCGGCGTCTGGGAGCAGATCGCCGAAACCTCCGCGGGTCTGGCTGTCAAAGGGCGGCTGGTCCTGGATGTTCAACAGGCGCGCGAGGCGCTGGCGTTGCTACGGGTCGGTGCCGTCGATGCGCTGTCGATCGGCTTCTCGGTGCCAGCGGATGGCGCCTCGATCGAGCAGGACAAGGCACATCGCCGGATCACCGCGGTAGATCTTTGGGAGATCTCGGTGGTGACCTTTCCGGCCAATTCGAAAGCCCGAATCAGCCGGGTCAAGACGCGCACGAGCGCGCCGACCCTACCAAGCGAACGCGAGTTCGAGCGGCACCTCATGCGGGATGCGGGGTTCAGCCGTTCGCAGGCGCGGACCATTCTCGGTTCGGGCTACAAGGCTCTTCTGTCCAGGCAGGACGCTGGCGGTGGTCTTGACGATTTGGCGGCGCGCATTCGGCGCGTCGCTTCCCTCATGGCCGGGCGCGATGGCGCCGACACTTAACTCCAGGCAGGAGACGAAGATATGGATATGGAACAGGTCAAGGATGCGGTCGACGAGCTCGGCCGGACCTGGCAGACGTTTCGCGACGAGAACGAAAACCGCAGCGGACGCAACGAAGAGTCGCTGGGTAAGATGAACACCCGGATGGACCAGCTGGAAGGGGCCATTCGGCGGGGCAACCGGACGACGGTTGGCACTCGAAACAAGGCGGATTACGGGCCGGCGGAGAAGGCCTACTTCGACTATCTGCGCTATGGCACCCGTGACGAGCCGACCCCGGGTCACGAGGCGCTGAGCCGGGAGGAAATGAAGGCGCTGACGGTCGGCAGCGATCCGACGGCGGGTTATCTGGCGCCGGTCGAGTTTGCCCGCGAGATCATCAAGGGCGAGGTCGAGTTCTCGCCCCTGCGGGCGGTTGCCCGAGTGCGGCAAACGTCGCGCCGGGCCCTACAGATTCCGAAACGGCGCGGTACGTTCGGCGCGGTCTGGACCGCCGAGGCGGGAACACGGAGCGAGACCGAAGGGCTGAGCTACGGGCTGGAGGAATTTCCGACCCATGAACTCTATGCCTTGGTCGATGTCTCCGAGCAGATGATGGAGGATTCGGAATTCAGCCTGGAAGCTGAGTTGAGCCAAGAGTTCTCCGAACAGTTCGCGGTGACCGAAGGGGCGGCGTTCGTCACGGGTGACGGCGCGGGCAAGCCCGAAGGCCTGTTGCAAAGCACCGACGTTGCGGAAACGGTCAGCGGCAGTGCCAGCTCGATCGCCGATGCGACCGGGCAGGCGAATGGTCTGATCGACCTCTATCACGGCCTCAAGACGGCCTACGCGCTGCAAGGCACGTGGCTGCTCAACCGGGCCACGTTGGGCGACGTGCGGCGGCTGAAGGACGGCCAGAACAACTATATCTGGCAGCCCGGACTGGCCAACGGGATCCCGAATACGATCCTCGGTCAGCCCTATGTCGAGGTGCCGGACATGCCGGACGTCGCCGCCGGCGCCTTTCCGGTGATCTTCGGCGATTTGCGCCGGGCCTATACGATTGTTGACCGGATCAACCTGTCGGTTCTGCGCGATCCCTTTACCCAGGCGACCAACGGCAACATCCGGTTCATCGCCCGCCGACGCGTCGGTGGGCAGGTGGTCCTGGGCGAGGCCATCCGTAAGCTCAAGATTAGCGCCTAAGGAGGGCCGGACTATGACTATGCGTGATTTGCACAACAATGTGGCCCCGGTTCAGGCGTTGCCGGCGCAAACCATCAACCAGGGAACGGGGGCGCTGAACACGGGTGCCGTCGATCTCGGTGGCTTCGCTGGGGCGCAGGTGGTCGTTCACTATGGCGAGATTGTCGAGATGGGTGCCTCGCCTGTCGGCGGCGCCCAAATCGCCATCAGGCTGGAGCACGCCGACGACAATGGTAGCGGCGCGCCGGGTGCGTTCGCAGATGCCACGGTCGCCGATGTGACTGGGGTCGCAAGCGTCGCCGCCGGGGTGGTGGCAACGGCAACCAGTGATCTGGTCCCGACCAGCTTCGGCTACGTGGGTGACAAGCGGTATGTCCGGGTGACGTTGACGCCGACCGGACTGACCAGCGGCGGCCCGGTCGGGGTGATCGTGAACAAAGGGCATCCCCGGCACGCGCCGGCGGCCTAAGACTCAAGACTCTCCCTGTGACTGACACCGGGGCGGCAACATGTTTCGCTGCCCCGGATATTTTTCAGGCGAATATGTCGAAAGCAAAACCGCGCAGGATTTGTGGGCAAAGAGGGCAAGAACGGCAGTTTTCGGCCATATTGCCCTAGCTGTCGACGGTGCGGTGTAAAGAAAATGAGAATCCGCACGGTATCTACAGTTCGAACATTGGTGCTATAAACAATTCTTTACGCTGAACTGGCGTAATTTTGGTGCCCCCGTTGGGGATCAAACCCGGACGGACCTTGCGGGCCACCGCGATCCGAAGCGCTGCTACCGCCTCGGTTTGCGATACTAGAATGTTACTTGATCGACTCTCTGAACAGTAATCGGGTCGGCCATGAACAAGTATGGAACAAACCACAAGATCGAGAAAAAATCTGAGGTACCTCCTCAAGATACAGCGATGGTCGAGGCTAGCGCCGATCTCCAACCAACCGAGAAGCCGGTAAGCCTGCATCCGTTGGGGTTTGAGGAAACGGTACGGGGTCTGTTACAAACTCACCCTCGGATTGTGGAGGGTGATAATGGCAAGAAACGATCTGAGCAAGTCCGCTCGCGAACGTCTTGATAAGCAGCGAATTGACCAACGGTACCGAACATTTCGCACCCTTATTCGCGCTGGGAGTGTTGTTCTTTGTATTTGGTTTGTTGGGAACGCGATTAGTGACTTGGCGGGCAAAGACACCAATATTGTGGTCGGCTTGCTTCTGTCTGTCTTTGCTGATCTCAAGTTTGCGGCCAGCATCGCATTGGCGGGCACCGCGACAGGGTGGGCAATAGTGGAAAGGTGGCTTCGCCATAACAAGGTGGAATACCTACAAGAGCGCATTCGACAGCTTGAGAGGAACATTGACACTAGGAGGTCTACCTCCAATCTAACTACCAGGGGGCAGACGAACCCGAGCGATAGGGATTAGGAATATGGCCCTCGATGCAATTGTTGGGATTGCTACAATTCTTGTAATGGCAATCATGTTCTATGGCCCCTGGCAGTGGATATGCTCGGACGTTGCTCGCCAAATTCTATTTGAGAAGCGAGACGCGATCTTCGATATGGCGCAATCGGGCAGACTCTCGTTTGAGAGCAGGGACTACAGAACGATCCGGCGGTCTCTGGAAAAAACAATTCGGTTTGCTCATGAACTAACGCTCCCGAAATTCATCTATATGATAATCTCACACAAGCTTTATGAGAACTCTAAGCCGAGCGAACTGACTCAAGCGATTGCACGCATTGAGAATGTCGAAACGAGAACGGAAGTTGAGGCACATATCAGTGAAGCGCTTCGTGCAGTTCTGCTAATGATGCTGCTTAAGTCACCCTTAGCGGCGCTGATTCTTTTGCTATTGAAGCTTACGGGTCGCCTGATTCCCGCCGTATTCCATTGGGTACGTAGTCGGATAGCACAAACAAAAGAACTAATTCAATCCGAAGCGGAGGAGTTTGATAGCCTCCAAGCCAATTACAGCTGATGTGGGTTCTTGCACATTAGCCACTTTCCCTTCGCGGCTCTGATCGCTGAATTAGTCCGCTCGCCGTCGATATTCTTCCTGCTATTCCACCGGAACTCGAACTCCCGCAGATAGCGGGGTAGGTGCTGTACCGATACGTGGTGGAACGCGTCGAGTATGCCGTGCTTCAGGACAGAGTAGTACGAACATCCCGGACTCGACCCTGGATTAGATCCCCGATCGTAAGGCTCGCGTGCCGGAAATCGTCTGATTTCCGGACTTGCCTAACGTCCGGGATGACGTTTTTCCATTTATCAGTCGGTGACCAAGACTCTCCCTGTGACTGACTCTGGGGCGGCGGTGTGTATCGCCGCCCCGGCCTTTTTCTGATCATCGTGCGGAAACTGTGAGCCATGCCCGAACCTTTACGCCTGACATTGACCGCGCCGCCGTCGGTCGAGCCGGTAACGCTCGCCGAGGCGAAGGCCTTTCTGCGAGTCGACATCAGCGATGACGATGCATTGATCGCGGCACTGATTACCGCCGCCCGCGGGGCGTGCGAACGCTTTACCGAGCGGGCCCTTGTGACGCAGACCTGGACGCTGTTTCGTGACGATTGGCCGGGTTCGGCGGGGGCGACTAATGGCGTGCTGGAGGGGGCGCACTCTGGACCGTTCGTGACGGGGCGAGGGGCGGCTATCGAGATACCGCGGCCGCCGCTGTTGTCTATCGTGCATGTAAAGACCTATGACGATACAGATACGGCAACCGTTTGGCCGGCGAGCAACTATCTCGTCGATACAGCGAGCGAGCCGGGGCGGCTGATTGCCCGGACGGGCGCGGCGCTGCCGGAAGCAACGCGGACGGCGGCTGGCATCGAGATTCGCTTCGTCGCCGGCTATGCCCCTGACGAGAGTGCCTCGCCTAGTGATTTGGTCGGCAACATCCCCGGCGATCTGCTGGAGGGGATACGGCGATTGGTTGCCTATCTATACGAGAATCGTGGCGAGTGCGGAGCCGACGAGGCGGCGGCGTTGTCGAGCGCGACGTTGCTTTGGCGCCCCTATCGGATGATGAGGCTTTAGATGACGGCTTGCGCACGCACCCTGAGCGAATTGCAGCATGTGGTGGAGATCCAAGCCGAGTCGACAGCCGGTGACGGTGGCGGCGGGCAAACGGATCCGTGGGTCAGCCCGGTTATTGTCGCGACGGTGCGCGCGCGGGTGGAACCGCTGCGCGGCAACGAGCGGCAGCACGCCATGCAAATCGAGGCGACGTTGACTCACCGGGTCACCATTCGTCACCGGTCGGACGTGACGGCGAAGATGCGGCTCGAATTCGACAACCGATTACTCAATATCCGCGCTGTCATCGATGTGCAGGAACGCGGACGTTTTTTGCATCTGATGTGCGAAGAGGGCGTGGCGACATGATCCGGGCGCGAATCGTTGGCATGGGTCATCTGTCCGCAACGCTTCGCCGCTTGCGGGCAGATAGGTCGGCCGCCGTGGCCGACGCGGTTTCCGCCGGAGCACGGGACGTGCACGATGCGGCCGTACGGAACCTGCCGCGGCGAAGCGGACGCCTGGCAAGACGCGTGACTGTGGAAACAACGCCCGATGGACTCGCCGCTACGGTGGGGACCGAATTGGACTATGGGACATTTCTGGAATTGGGGACCCGGCGAATGGCGGCGCGGCCCTGGCTGCGGCCGGCGTTCCTCGTTTTACGAGGCAGGTTGCGCGCGCGCTTGGCGCGGGCCGCTGCCGGTGCTGTTGGGAGAGGGTGATGAGCGCCGACTCGCAGTGGCCCTTACAGCAAGCAGTGTACGGCGCGCTGATTGGCGATACCGCCCTACAAGGATTGCTTGGCAATCCGGCGCGCGTGTTCGATCACACGCCGCAGGGCAGCGCCTTTCCGTACCTGGTGATCGGCGAAGTTAGTGCGACGCCGTTTGATACCAAGACCGAAGCGGGCCTGGATCAGAGTCTGACTTTGCATACATGGTCGCGGTACCGGGGTTTGAAGGAAACGAAAACCATCATGGCCGCAGTCGCCGATGTTCTCGGTGGACAGTCGCTTGCGGTTAGCGGGCATACGCTCGTGTTGCTGCGCTTCGAATTTGCCACGACGGTGGTTGATGATGATGGGTTGACGCGACATGGGGTGCAGCGCTTCCGGGCACTGACGCAACCAACACCTTAGGTATCGATGGCCGATGGGTGGGTGGCCCCGTGCCTGTGGCCGGGTGCCACGGTGGCGTGTCTGGGCGGTGGGCCAAGCCTGACACAAAAGGATGTCGATTGCTTGCGCGGCCGGGTTCGCGTGATGGCGGTCAACGATGCCTGGCGCTTGGCGCCGTGGGCGGATGTGCTCTACGGCTGCGATTGGCGCTGGTGGCTCAAACATAGCGGTGTTCCGGACTTCGCGGGGATCAAAGTCAGCCTGTCCAACTCGCGCGGGCATCTGGACGACTTTCCCGAGATTCGGCTGCTCGATAATACCGGCGTGGACGGATTGGAATTGCGCCGTACCGGTCTGCGAACGGGGCGTAACGGTGGCTACCAGGCGATCAATCTGGCGCTGCATTTGGGCGCCCGGCGCATTCTGTTGCTCGGTTACGACATGAAGGCGGATGCCGACGGGCGCACCCATTGGTTCGGCGACCATGCGGATTGGCCGACGCGCCCGACGATCTACGCAACGGCGATGTTACCGCACTTCGCGGGACTTGCGACGGCGCTGCGCGACGCTGGGGTCGAGACAATCAATTGCACGGCCGGTAGCGCCTTGACGGTCTTTCCAAACCTGGATGTGGAGACGGCACTTGGCCAGCGCGTTTAGCTTGTTGCCGGACCGCTTTGCCGATGGCCGGCATGGCGCCATCGAGGCCGGGTTGGAAGCGGCAGGTTGGCGGATCAAGAGGGGGTACGGGCCGCCGCGCTCGCCCGACGATGTGTTGGTGACTTGGACTGTGCATCGCGGCGCCAAGGAGATGGCCGCCCGCGCCTTCGAGGCGGCCGGCGGCCGGGTTGTGGTTTGCGAAGAGGCATACTTTCGTGAAATCCGTGGGGAGCGGCATTTCGCCATTGCTCTGCACGATCACAACGGGGCCGGGCGCTGGCGATGTGGCGGCCCCGAGAGGTGGGAGTCTTTTGACATCGCCCTGAAGCCTTGGCGAAATTACGGCGAGTCCATTGTGGTGCGCGAACAACGCGGTATCGGCAGTAAGCGGATGGCCAGCCCGCTGTTTTGGCACGACAGCACCATCGCCCGCTTGCGGGCCGTCAGTAAGCGGCTTGTGACGTTGCGCCGGCACCCGAAGAATGCGCCGGATCAACCGCCGCTCGGCGAAGCCCTGGCGGGAGTGCACGCCGTTGTGACTTGGGCGAGCAGTATCGCCGCGCAGGCTTTGGTGCTCGGTGTGCCGGTTTTCTATGAGGCGCCGCGCATTGTCTGTGCCGGTGCTTGCAACCGGGGACTGGAAGGAATCGAGACACCGGCTAAGCCGGACAGGTTGCCGGCGCTGGAGCGGCTGGCGTGGGCGCAGTGGTCGGTGCGCGAGATCGCGCGCGGCGACCCATTCCGGTTCTTGCTGGCGCGATAGATGACCGTTGTCTGTTATCCCAGCGTCGGCAAGCGCAAGGCGCTGAAGCTGAGCTGTGCCTTTGCCGAAGGGTGCGGCGGTGAGATCGCCGGTACCGGTGAAACCAAATTGCGTCTGGGTGCCGCCTTCTTCTATGGCATGACCGAGCACACCTTGCGATTGATCGGACAATGCCGGCGCGAGGGGCGGGAGTGGTATTACGCCGACAACGCTTACTACTTCGGTCGGGGCGACTATTTCCGCGTTAGTAAGGATCGGTTTCAGCACGACGGGTCGGGCAATGCGGGGCCAGCGCGATTTGCGCAATTCGATGTAAATGTGCGGCCGTGGCGGCGGTCAGGCTCTGCAGTTTTGATCGCGACCCAGAGCGAGTTGTTCTACCGACTGATGCTGGGCATCGATCGGCGGGCGTGGGTCGCGGAACGGGTCGCCGAGATCTCGGCGGTTAGCGACCGACCCATTCGAGTTTGTCACAAGCCTGACTCAAGCGAGCTGGGGAATGCGCCGTATGCGCCGGCGTTCGAGGCCAGCTTAGCGGATGCCTGGGCGGTGGTGACGCATTCCAGCAGTGCTGCCGTCAAGGCGTTGATCGAAGGCGTGCCCGTCTTTTGCACCGCGCCCTGCATGGCATCGCGCATGGGCGGTAACGATCTGACACGCATCGAGACGCCGGCGTTTCCGGAGGGTCGAGAGCCGTGGCTCTGGAATCTGGCCGCGAACCAATGGACCGGCGAGGAGATGCGGGACGGCACCTGCTGGCGGGCGCTTTGTGGGTTGGGGTGACGAGATCATGGCCGCGGGCCAGGCCCGCGCCCTGCAACGGACGGATTCGCGCAAGGTTGCGGTGACGGACGCCGCCGGGCGGGTCCGTTGGCATCCGGCCTGGCAGGGCAATCCGCGCATTGCGACGCGCAGCGAGGCGGCGCGCGAGGATGTCCAGCGGTTAACGAACGGGCCGGGGTGCCGGCCGTACGTGGACTATGTGCGCATGCGGCGCGAGTTTGCGCGGGTGCATCCAGGGCGGCCGTTTACGACCAAGGTAACGGGTGCGCGGCTGCCCTGGCGTTTCACGGATTGGCGTGCGGAGCCCGGTGAAATCTATGTGCGCAAGGCCTTGCGCCGGAGCGACGTCGTGGTTGTCGAGCCGCACATTAAGGCCGGTGCCAGTCCGAACAAACAATGGGGCTGGGGTCGGTGGCAGGATCTGGTTTCGCGGGTGGATGTGCCGTGGGTGCAGCTCGGTCCGCCGGGGGTGCGAATCCTGGATGGCGTGCGGCACGTGCCGACAAGCTCATTTCTTGATGCCTGCGCCGTTCTGTCGGGCGCGCGTGGCGCGGTGCTGCCGGAGGGTGGCCTGCATCATGCCGCCGCGGCCCTTGGTGTCCGCGCGGTGGTGATCTTTGGCGGCCGGTCCAACCCGGCCAATCTTGGCTATGAGGGGCACATGAATCTGTTCGATCCGGTAAGCGGCGAGAGCCCGTGCGGGCAATCGGTCGCCTGCGCTCACTGCGCCCGGGCCATGGCCGGCATTGCTCCAGCCGACGTTGCGCAACACCTGGAGAATTTATTGTGAATGAACCGCGCCACGGCAAGCTGGTCGGCGGTGTCTGGCTGCCGAAGTCGGAAGTGCATTTCGAAGACATGATGTTGCGCAACCGTAAACGCTCGCGCGTCGTGGCGGGAAAGCATACCTATCAGTATCACAAGATTGAGGCGGCACTGCGCCATCAGCCGGTGGCGCGACGGCGCGTTTGCCTGGACGTTGGCGGGCATGTCGGATTGTGGGCCATGTGGCTTACGGAGGCATTCGCGACGGTCCATTCCTTCGAGCCGGTGCCGCTGCACGCGGACCTCTACGAACGCAATGTCGACATGGCGAAGGCCCGATTGCACCGCGTCACCCTGGGCCGGGAAAACGGAAGTGTCAGCGTTACCGTGCCGTTGCTGCAGACGGGTGGGGCCCACGTTGCCACACCGCAGGCAAATCCGGGTGCCAAGTACAACCCAGGCAACGACTCCGAAACCTGGCACGGCGTGCCCATGGTAACGCTGGACTCGCTGAGCATTGCCGACGTGGACCTGATCAAGATCGATGTCGAGGGGTTCGAGCTGCCGGTCATCGAAGGTGGGCGCGAGACCATCCTGCGGTGGCGGCCGAATATCGTGATCGAGCAAAAGGGCAACGAGGTTGCCTTTGGCGAGCCCCGGAACGCGGCCCTTGATCGCCTTAAAGATTGGGGTATGCGGGAGATACAGGTCATTTCCGGCGATTACATCATGGGCTGGTGAGCGTTGCGCGTCTATATCGGTTGGGATCCGCGTGATGCCGCGGCCTTCGAGGTCTGTCGTCATTCCTTGATCCGGCATGCCTCGGTGCCCGTCGATGTGATTGCGCTGCGCGACTGGGAGTTGCGCGCCATGGGCGCCTATTGGCGGCCGTACCGGGTGGATGAACGCGGGCAGATGTGGGATGCGCGCGACGGCGCACCGTTTTCAACCGAGTTCAGCTACACCCGGTTTTGCGTACCGGCCCTGGAAAAATATGGCGATGAGCCGGTGGTCTTTTGCGATGCCGATATGCTTTGGCGTGCCGATGTGGCGGAACTGGTGGCGCTTGCGGGCGGGGCGGCGGTTGCCTGCGTAAAGCACGATCATCGGCCCACCGAACGGGTGAAAATGACCGGCGCGGCGCAGACAACCTATGCGCGCAAGAACTGGTCCAGCCTGATGGTTCTGCGCCCGATCCGCTGCACCGCGCTGACCCGGTACGTAGTGAATATTCGCTCACGCGACTGGTTGCACGGTCTGCGTTGGATCGAGGACGAGGACATCGTGGGGTTGCCGGAGGCGTGGAACTGGCTGGAGGGTTGGTCCGATCCGGCGATCGATCCGAAGATCGTCCACTTCACGCGCGGCACACCGGACATGGCTGGTCACGAAGAGGCGACCTATGCGGATGCGTGGCGCGATGAGCTGCGCGCGGCCAGGCAGGCAGAATACGGGCCAGGCAGGCCCACATCGTTTAGGGGAATTGGAAATGAACTCTCGGCAGGAGGTTAGGTGATGGCGGCACAAAAAGGAAAGTTGGTTCTGCTAAAGGCGGATACCGCGGGTGGGTCGCCGCAGGTCTATACGACCATCGCGGGATTGCGGACCAATACCTGGACGGTCAACGGCGAAGATATCGATGTGACCACCAAGGACGACAACGGTTGGCAGCAGCGTCTGTCCGGTGCCGGGGTTCGCTCGATCACCGTATCGGCAACCGGCATATTTCAGGACTCGAGTGTCGAGGAGATCGTGCGGCAGTGGGCGTTCGATCAAAGCATCAATTGGTTTCAGATGACCTTCGAGAATGGTGACCGGCTGGAGTGCCGGTTCCAGATCTCCAACTATGAGCGCGGCGGGGATCATGATGGGGCGGAGACCTATTCTCTGACCCTCAACTCGCATGGCGCGCCGAATTACGCCGCGGCCTAAGCATGGCAAATCGCGCGCGCGGCGAGGTGACGTTGCACCTGGGCGGCGATACGTACGTTCTTTGCCCGACCTTCGGGGCGGTGTGCGAGATCGAGGACGCTATCGGCGCCAACCTCTATGACATCGGACGCCGCCTTGAAAATGCCGAGATTACGGCGCGCGACCTTGTGACATTTGCGCATGCGTGCGTCACCGGTGCCGGTTATACGGTTGAACGTGATCGCCTGGGCGAGATGATCGTCGAAAGCGGCACGCACACGGTGATCGCCGTCTTGCTGACGTATTGCCGCAACTACGCCTTTGGCAGCGCGCCGGAAAAAAAAGACGATACGCCACCGTCGTCCGATCGCACAGCGAGCCCGACGAGTTCGTCCGCGCCTACATGAAAGTGGCGCTTGGCCGCCTTGGCTGGGCGCCGGAAGTGTTTTGGCGCGCGACGCCACACGAATTCTGGGCGGCCTACGAGGATTGGGTCGAGGTCAATTGCATCCGCCGGTCCGATGCCGGCCTGACGCAGGATGACATCAATACCCTCGAGGCGATGAAGAAGCGATATCCCGACCTCCCGGCGGGCAGAGAATAGGACAAAACATGGCCGAGATAGACAGGCTGGAGATTCGCCTGGAGGCGGATCTCAGTCAATTTCGCAGTGAATTGCAGAAGGCCGAGCGGGCGACGCAATCAACGACGGCAAACATGGGCCGGCAGTTTACCGCCCTCGACCGTGTCGCGGGGACGGCGGAGCAGGGCTTGACCTCGGCGGCGCGTGGGTTTGGTGCGGTCTTCGCCTCGGCCTTCGAGGACGCGGCGATTGGCGGCCAGAAACTTTCCGGTGTTTTGCGCGGTTTGGAGTCGGACCTTCTCCGTGTGCTGACGCGGCAACTCGTCACACAACCTCTGACGAATGCCTTTGCGGGGTTGCTTGGCGGCGCTGGAGGCCAAGGAGGCGGTCTTCTGGCGGGGTTGTTTCATGGCGGCGGTGTTGTCGGTCGGACATCGGCCCCTGGGCGCGCCGTGCCGGCAAATATGTTCGATGGGGCGCCGCATTTCGCCGGTGGCGGTGTGATCGGCCTGCAGCCTCGTCTGGGGCCGAATGAAGTGCCGGCCATCCTGCATCGTGGGGAGACCGTGCGCACGCCGGCGCAGGAGGCGGCGCTGCGGCAGCGCGGCGACGGCGGGACGGTCTTTGGCCCCGGGGCGATCGTTATTCAGACGCCGAACCCTGGCGCGTTCACCGAATCGCGCGGGCAGATCGAGGCGATGCTGACCGATGCCGTGCGGCGCGGCCGGCGCAACCGCTGAGGGGCAGAGATGAGCTTCGACGAAGTCAGATTGCCGAGCAAGATTGAGTTCGGCGCGGTCGGTGGGCCGCGTTTTCGAACCGAGGTCGTTGTTCTGGGGAGCGGCCACGAGCAGCGCAACGCGGAGTGGAGCGCCAGTCGTGCCCGTTGGGATGTGGCGCCCGGCATTCAAAGCGATGCCGATTTGCAGACGATCATCGCGTTTTGGTACGCCCGGCAAGGCAGGCTGCGTGGCTTTCGCTTTAAGGATCATACGGATTTCACGGCAGCCGGTCAGGTTCTCATTGCCGCGGTTGCGGGCGGCGAGACCAGCGCGCAGTTGGTGCGCGACTACACAAATGGTGGGCGCACGTATCAACGCACTATCGCCAAGCCGGTGGCCGGTACGGTGCAGCTCTACCGCGATGATCAAGCAATTGCCTCGAGCGTCGATACGGCGACCGGCGTGGTCAGTTTTGCCGCCTTGGCCGGTGGTTCGCCGGCACCGGTGCTGAGCGCCGATTTCGAATTCGATGTGCCGGTGCGGTTCGATACCGATACGCTGGCCATCCGGCAGGTGACGCATGCCCGCGATGCGATCGCGGGTCTGCCGATTATCGAGATTCGGGATATCGCATGAAGACGGTATCCAGCGGACTAGCGGCGCACCTACAAGGAACGGCGCTGAGTTTGGCCACGTGTTGGAAAATCACGCGCACCGACGGTAGGGTCATGGGCTTCACATCGCATGATCGCGATATAGCCTTTGATCTGGGAGACGGCGACGGTGTCGTCCCCTATGCGGCGGCAACGGGTTTCACGCGTACGCGGATCGAGAACGCCACGGGCCTTGCCGTGGATAACCTGGATGTGGCGGGCATATTGGAGTCCGCCGCGGTCACCGCCGCCGACATCCGTGCCGGGCGGTACGATTTTGCGGAAGTGAAGATCTTCGACGTGAACTACGCGGACACCGCGCAGGGCGCGTTGCTGCTTCGGCGCGGCCATATCGGCGAAATTCGAACCGAAGGTGGCATGTTCGTCGCCGAGCTGCGTGGCCTGATCGAGCGCTATGCTCAGGAGATCGGCGAACTTTACAGCGCCGGGTGCCGGGCTGATCTGGGGGATAGCCGGTGCAAGGTTCGCACAAGCCCAACCGTGTGGCAGTCCTCCACGGCGTACGCGGTGCGACCGGTCCAGGATGCGGCAATCGGTTCGATTATCCGGCCATCCGTCTTCAATGATAGACATTTCAAATGTGTGGGCGCGGGCACGTCGGGGGCGAGTGAGCCGGCGTGGTCCACGGCCTTGGGCGCTCAAACGAACGATGGCACCGCGGTTTGGGAGAGCATTCGTGCGCTGAGCATCGAGGCAAGTGTTGCGACCGTCACTGATAACCGAGATTTCGCTCTGACATATGCTGGCGATGCACCGGATGTGCTGCTCACCGGCGGTTTGCTGACCTTCGACTCGTCAGCCTCGCCCATATCGCTCAACGCGGGGTTGAGCATGGAGATCAAGGCCTGGGATCTTGTGAACAAGCGGGTCACGCTGTTTCTGCCCATGCCCTTTGACGTTGTGCCGGGCGATACGGTCGCTCTGCGCGCGGGTTGCGCCAAGTCGCTTGGCGTGTGCCGTGATACCTTCGACAACGTCCTCAATTTTCGCGGCGAGCCGTTCGTGCCCGGCAACGATTTGCTCTTTCGGACGCCCGATGCTCGCTAGACGAGATGTCGTTACGGAAGCGCGGAGTTGGATCGGCACACCCTGGGTTGCGAGCGGTTCGGCCAAGGGTGTTGGCGCCAACTGTCTCGGGTTCCTGGCCGGTGTGGCGCGCAATGTCGGTCTGGTATCTTTGGTGGATGCCTTTGCGCTATACGGTGGTTTCGCGCTACCGCCGCACCCGACGGCATTGCTGTGCGGGCTGCGCCGCCATCTTGAGCGCACGCCTTGGCCGCAGGCAGAACCTGCGGACCTACTTCTTTTTGATCTCGGCGATGGCTTACGGCACGTCGCGATGTTGACCGCGCCGGAGACCATCATCCACGCATTTCAGGGCAAGGGACGGGTGGTGGAGAATCGCCTGATCTGGTCGGTGCACAGCGCCTATCGCATTCCGGGACTCATCTGATGGCGACACTTGCTTTGAGCCTAGGCGGCGCCGTTGCCGGGAACGTGATCGGTGGGCCTCTGGGTGGCCAGGTTGGGTTCCTGGCCGGGCAATTTCTGGGCAACGCCCTTTTCGGGAACGGTGACGACAGGGTCATCGAAGGGCCACGTCTAACTGATCTGACGGTGACCTCTTCCGCCTTTGGGCGGCCGATCCCGATTGTCTATGGGCGCTTCCGCGTTGGTGGCAACGTGATTTGGTCGCCGGGCATCGTCGAACACCGGCAGGAGGAGACAGCCGGCGGTAAAGGCGGCGGTACATCACAGGCGACGGTCGCCTATCGCTATACGGCAGACTTTCGGGTGGCTCTGTGTGAGGGACCGGCGGATGCCATCCTGCGTATCTGGGCCGATGGTAAACTGATCGCCGATTTCACCGGCCCATCGCCGGTATTCGCCAGCAAAGTCAGCCGCGGCAACATTCGTATGTACCTGGGTGAGGAAACCCAAGCCGCCGATCCTGCAGAGCAGGCGGACCGGGGCATCAACGACACGCCCGCTTATCGCGGTCAGGTGGGCATCGTCTTCGATGAAGTGCCGCTGGAAGACTTTGGCAACCGCATTCCGCAAATTACCGCGGAGGTGGCGGTGAAGGCCAGCGATAACCTGCCTGTCGCCAGCACCGTTGCTTTCCATCCGCCAGTCACGCAACTGGCACGGTGGAGTGCCGACCGGCGGTTTCTGTTTACCCTGGATCTTGGCGGCACCGCGACCAAGTGGGATACGGTCAACAATCGTCAGATCGTCGGCACTACGGTCGCGGCGGGCGGGCGGTTCAGCCCAGGTCTCGATAGTGAGGGCAATCTCTACAGCGAGGGCACGACGGGAAAGATTGCCAAGTTCGATGAGAACTGGGGCGCGCTGAGCACATCCGCGACGGCTATGAGTCAGGGTATCGAGGCGCTTACCGTTGCCGGCTTACCCGGGTTTGAGCGCGTCATCGCACAGGGTTTGTCGGGGGCGGTCGGGATTTTTTCAGCGCGCACCTTGGCGTTAATGAGCGAAGTCGACTTGGTGAACTTCGCGGCGCCGACGGCGGGAGCAGGCTATACCGCGGGCTCCAACTCCAACGGCATGGCGGTGGACGGCGAAGGTTTCGTCTGGACTCTGGTGGTGGATAGCACCACCGACGGATACTTGTTCAAGCTCGATCCGGGCATCGGCACGATTCGCGAAAGACATGTCTTGCCGGGCCGCAACAAAGCCCGGTTCCTGGCTTATGACTCGGCGAGTAACAGCCTCATCGTCGAGGAAAACGATGCCGCCGGGTTGCTGCGCTTTAGCCTCGATAGCTCGTCCATCGATGCCACGCTGAGCCTGGCGTTGAATGCCACCGTCGACAACCGGGCGCAATATTACGCCGGACCCGTCGACGGCCGCCTGTGGCTGCAAACATCGGCGGGCGTCGGTTACGAGATCGATATGCGGTCGTTTGCGCTTCTTCGCAGTGTCTCGAAGGCTAGTTGGGGCGTTGTACCGGCGGTCGAACAGATGATCTACGACGTGGTCAACCACGCGTTGATCTGGCTCGACGTCCTGCCGGACCCGACCCTGTATTGGACTTATCTGGATCGCAAGACGGGCCTGAGCGCGGCGCTGAAGGACATTATTGGCGATCTTTCGGCGCGTGTCGGCCTGAGCGCATCGGATTTGGAGACGGCGGCCTTGAGCGAGTCCGTTACCGGATTCGTGGTCTCGGATCGTATGAGCGCACGATCCGCGCTGGAGCCGTTGGCCACGGTATTTTTGTTCGATGCGCGAGAAGAGGATTTCAAGGTCGACTTCGTCGTTCGCGGCGGTGCGCCGTTGGTGACCTTACCGCAGGATGATCTGGGCGCGCGCCGAGATGAGGATGACACGACCGTTCCGTTGATCGTTGAACAGAGGACGCAGGAAATCGAGCTGCCGCGGCGAATCGATATGACTTACGCCGACCCGGACAGCGATTTTCAAACAGGGGTGCAATCCTTCCAACGGATCGGCGAAGCGGTGGCGACGCGCAAACGTGTGACCATGAACGTTCCTATCGCGCTCGACCGGACCGAGGCGGCGCAACGTGTGGAAAAGATCGGTTTCCTGGCTTGGCAATCACGGACACCGTTCGATCTGTCGATTTCCCGCCGGCATGCACGCATCAGCCCCGGTGATGTCCTGCAGGCCAGCGTGCAAGGAACCACGTTTACCCTACGGGCGGAGAAAATCGCTCTTGGCGCCGATGGGGTGATCCAACTGCGCGGCGTGTCCGAGGACGCGGTGCTCTATTCGAGTGCGGCAGCAGGTATCGCGGCGCTGGCGGTTCCGGATCAATTTGTCCCGCTTAGCGGACCGTCAGCTCTCTATCTGATGGATACACCTTTGCTGCGGGATGCCGATGAGGGGCTGGGAATCTACGTAGCGGCCGGGTCGTTCGGAGTTGAGAGTTGGCCGGGCGCATCGGTCTTCAAATCGACCGACGGGTTGGCGTTCTCGTCACCGGTAACTTTTATCTCCGGCGGGCGCAACGCCGTGCACGGGCGGGCAGAGACGGTCCTGGCCACGCATGGAGCCCGTACGTGGGATCGAACCAACACGTTACAACTGCGCCTGTTTCGCGGTGCGGTTTCGGCCGCAACGGAAGCGGCGGTTCTTAACGGCGCAAATGCGCTGCTCGTCGGCGATGAAGTGATCCAATTCGCCAGTGCCATTCTCAACCAGGATGGTAGCTACACACTGAGTGCGTTGTTGCGCGGCCGTCGGGGGACCGAATGGGCGACCGGAACTCACGCGATCGGCGAACGCGTGATCGTGTTGACCGATACGACGGTACTGAAGACTCCATTGGCCGATGCCGAGTTGAATGCGGAGCGCTTCTACAAGGCCGTGACGGTCGGCGGGACGCTGGCCGAGGGAACGCAAAAATCTCTCATCTTCCTCGGCAGGGCGTTGATGCCCTATGCCCCGGTTCATGTTACCGGCACGGTGGGCGGGTCGCCGGCCGACTGGAGTATCACCTGGGTCCGGCGCAGTCGCTTGGGCGGGGCTTGGAAAGACGGCGCCGACATCCCGCTGGGCGAGGAAAGCGAAAACTACGAGGTCGAGATTCTAAATGGCCCGACCGTCGTGCGCACAATCACCTCGATACCATCAGGCGGCGGGTCGGCGGTGACTCCTGCGAGCCGTCAGGCGACATACAGTGCCGTGGACCAAGTCACCGATTTCGGGGCCGAGCAGTCAAATCTGACGGTTCGCGTCTACCAACTCAGTGCATCGGTTGGACGCGGGTTTCCCGCGCAATTCAGCCTTGCGGCTTAACTAGTAACTCCGAGGGTACACATGACGACGCTCGCCAATCTGGGCGCGCACGCCGATGGCGTGCTGATCGCTCAATCGCAATCGCAAAAAGAAGTGACGTCCAATGCCTTGGACAATCTCGTGTCCGATGCGACGCAGAAGCCGCTTGCCGTAACTGTTTCGGATATTGCGGGATCGCCGCTCAGTGCCGACCGCACGCTGCTCGACGACGAATTCTTTGGCCATGTCCTGTTCCAGTTGAGCGGGGTGCCAAGCCTGGCGTTTAACCTGCAACTGCCGACATCCGGCAACCATGTCTTTGTCGTGCAAAACGATACGGCCCAGACCGCAACGGTTGTTTCCGGCGGTGGAAGTATCGTCGATGTCGCCGCAGGGAAACGCCGCTGGCTGCATTCGAACGGAACCAACGTTATCACGTTGGCGCCGGTCCATGACACGACGGGGTCCGGTGGCGGCGGTACCACGGTGGCGCTGGCTAGTGACCTGGATGCCTGGTTCATCGGTAAGCCAGGACAGGGCCAAGTGATTTGGCGCTGGACGATGACCCGGGAAATCACGTTGCCAGCGGACTTTGTCGGATCGCACGGGTATGCCGGAACGCCGGCAGCCGATGCCCCGGCGATCTTCGATCTTTGGCACGATGATGGAACCAGCCCGACACCGGGTTTGATCGGGTCGGTTACCTTTCCGATAAGCCAACACGCGGCGGTTTTCGCCAATGTCGGCTCGCCCGGTGCCGCTATCGTCTTAAAGCCGGGCGATATCCTGGAGTTACAGGCACCGTCCGGTTCGCCGTCGGATAGCGCGCTCTCGGATATCTCTCTGCGTTTGTTTGGCGAGGGTGATCCCTTTCGCGGTGCCGTTGCCAGGCTCACCGCTAATGAAAGCATTGCCAGCAGTACGACGACGGCAATTCCATGGGACTCCACCATCGAGGATGTGGGTGGGTTCTGGAGCGCAGGAAATCCGACTCGGCTGACGGTCCCCGCGGGTGTGGTGCGGGTTCGGGTTACCGGAAACATCACCTGGGATAGCAACACCAGCGCCAAGCGCATCGTCTGGATCGATAAAAGCGGCGTGCCTTTTGTCGGCCGGCCGGTGGTCGAGCAAATGGCTGTCAACTCCACCGCTTCGAACACCCGGCAGAATCTTACCTCCGGTCCCATCGCCGTAAGCGCTGGCGATTATTTCGAACTGAAGGTCTTTCAAAACTCCGGCGCCAGCCGAACGGTGCTGACCGGCAACGACTCCTGGCTGACAATCGAGGCGGTGACATGAAATTCATCTGGATGATCCTAATCGCGACCGCGATTCTGGTTACGAGTTTTGCGGCCACTGCCGCGGCACAACCCGCCTGTGCGCCCCGCGCCGTCATTCTTGAGCGGTTTGCATCGCAGTATGGCGAGGTGCCCGTCTCCGCCGGACTGACTTCCGCAGCTTTGCTGATAGAGGTTCTTGCCAGCGCGGACGGGGCGTCATGGACGATCATTGCGACCTCGTCCGATGGCATGTCCTGTCTTATCGCGGCGGGCCAAGGTTGGCGCGGTGTTGTGCCTGAACCGCCTGGACCGCAGGCATGAGAAATCCAAGTCACGCCGATCTGCAAGCCGAAATCGCCGCATTGCGGGCAGTGGCCGAGGTTGAGTTAAAGAATCTGAACGCGCGCCTGTCGGCCGTGGAGTTGACACAGAAAGAGCTGGTTCGGGTGGCAACGCAGGGCAAGACGGGCCTGCGAGTCTTGATCTGGCTGGGCGGCTTATTGGTTGCCGGGTCCACAGGGTTGTTTGCGTTCTGGTCGTCATTCACGGGCAAGTGACCAGGCGATGTTGGATCCGGAACAGTTCCGCCTGCGCATCATTCGTCCAAGCCTGACGCGCCTTGGTTTACACTCCCGGGCCGCGGAGCTGTTGCTGCTTGGCACCGCGATTACGGAAAGCAAACTGTCTGCCTTAGTGCAGACAGGGGGCGGGCCGGCGCTGGGCGTCTATCAGATCGAGCCCGCGACCCATACCGACATCTGGCGCAACTATTTGGCCTATCGGCCGGTCGTTGCCGCGCGCGTGCTTGCCTTGGCAGCGGGTGGCTTTGGGCGTTCCGAACAACTTGTCTGGAACCTGGGTTACGCGACGGCCATCGCGCGGCTGGTCTATTGGCGGCGGCCGGAGCCAATGCCGCCTGCCGGCGACGTTCCCGGACTCGCTGCTTACTGGAAGACGCATTTCAATACCACCGCCGGCAAAGGTACGGCGGCCAAATTCATCAAGCGAGCTGGCCCCTACTTAAGGGGGCGGTGAAAGGAGACGTCCAACGTGACTTTATATCGAGCGAAACTCTTTGCCGGCCTCCTTCTGGGGGCCTTTTTTTTGGCCGGTTGCACGGGCACGCAGCAGGCGATCCTCGATCAAGGGATAGAGGCGGCGCGCCAAGCGAAGGACGCCGAGGCCGAAACGTTGAAGGCGACCGTCTGCGCCATGAGCATCGGCGCCTATCACCGGGTTAACACCGATTTGGAGCAACGCGCGCTCGATGTGCTCTGTGGCGGCCAATGGGAGCGGCCGGTCACGGCCGACGATCTGCGGGCGTTGCGTGCATTGGGGGATTTGTCCGGTGGATCGTAAACTTGCCGCGATTCTGGCCAGGTACAGTGAGCTTGCCTACCAACAACCCGAAGCGGTCGCCGCCGCGCTGCCCGATGCCAAATCGACTTTTGTCGACCGGGACAATTCGCAGGCCTACATCATCGAAACCGACGCGCATACGGCTGTCGCGTTTCGCGGGACGCAGGTTTTCTCCGGATTCAGTGCGGCGGACATTGCCTCCAATCTATGGATCCGGCGCAAGTCCTGGCCGCCGGGCAAGGTGCACCGCGGATATCGCGAGGCGATCCTCGACATCGCCCACGAGATCAAGGCTGTCATGCATGCAC
>JAJFGP010000054.1 GCA_021776055.1 Kiloniellaceae bacterium | reverse complement strand
TCGGGTTTTTGCGCTTGGGGCTCCGCCTCACAACGCCGGCCCCCCCCGGCTATTCGAGAGCACGTTTCAATCTGGTAAGATCATGCTCTAATCTCTGCCTTGAACGGGCAGCGAAAGGGAATGCCGTGCGGCGTGCCGCGGCCATCATGGTGCAGGGAACCGGGTCCGACGTCGGCAAGTCGTTGCTGGTGGCGGGCTTGGGCCGCGCCTTCTCTCGCCGCGGCCTGGCGGTGCGGCCCTTCAAGCCCCAGAACATGTCGAATAACGCCGCCGTTGCCGCCGATGGTGGCGAGATCGGCCGCGCTCAAGCCCTGCAAGCGAGGGCCTGTGGACTGGCGCCGAGCATTCATATGAACCCGGTCCTGCTCAAACCGCAGACCGATATCGGCGCCCAGGTGATACTGCAAGGGCAGGTATGGGGAACCGTTGCCGCCGCCGATTATCTGAACCTCAAGGCACAACTTCTGCCCAAGGTACTAGCAAGCTTCGAGCGCTTGAGCGATGGAGCGGATTTGGTGCTGATCGAAGGTGCTGGCAGCCCCGCCGAAGTGAACTTACGCGCCGGTGACATCGCCAACATGGGCTTTGCCGAGGCCGCCGATCTGCCGGTGATTCTGGTGGGCGACATCGACCGGGGCGGTGTGATCGCCAGCCTGGTCGGCACGTGGGCGTTGCTATGCGAGACCGAGCGGGCGCGGTTGGCCGGCGTCATCGTCAACAAATTTCGCGGCGATGTTCGTCTCTTTGAGGGTGGTCTGACCGCCATTAAGGAGCACACGGGGCTGACATGTTTTGGCGTCGTCCCGCACTTCCCGGCGGCTTCGCGGCTGCCGGCAGAGGATTCGGTGACGCTTGCCAGCCCGGCCGGCGAAACGGGTGCGCGGGCCAAGGTGTCGGGGGCGGTGCTGCGCGTGGCCGTGCCGGTTCTCGCCCGCATCGCCAACTTCGACGATCTGGACCCGCTGATCGCCGAGCCGGACGTGGAGGTGGTCTTCGTCCAGGCCGGGATGCCATTACCCGGTGATGCGGACCTGGTGCTACTGCCGGGCTCCAAGGCGACGCTAAGCGATCTCGCCTATGTGCGTTCTCAGGGCTGGGACATCGATATTGCCGCCCATGTCCGCCGGGGCGGCTGGCTGCTTGGCCTGTGTGGCGGGTATCAGATGCTCGGCCAGCACGTGCGCGATCCCAACGGCATCGAAGGACCCGTCGGCGAGATGCCCGGCCTGAACCTCTTGGATGTGGAAACCGAGATCGGTGCGAGCAAAAGGCTAGCCGAGGTAACGGGCCTCGATCACGCGAGCGGCGCGGCCATATCCGGCTATGAAATGCACATGGGCACGACCGACGGGCCGGCTCGCGCGCGGCCCATGTTGCGCCTGGGCGCGCGGCCGGAGGGCGCGGTCTCGCCGGACGGCCGTGTCATGGGCTGCTACGTGCACGGACTTTTCGCCGCCGACGATTTCCGCCGCACCTTCCTCTCGCGCCTGGCCGGCCGTGCGGTTGGCGGTGTCTCCTTCGAGGCCGAGGTAGAGCGCGTTCTCGATGCCTTGGCCGATCACTTGGAAACCTATCTTGATCTCGACGCCCTGCTCGCGGTGGCACGCCGCCGCGTTATGGCATAGTGTCCCGTCGCTGAACTTCGTCCGACGAATTTCAGCGTGAACGGGCCACTAAGTATTTGAATTGCGTGGCCTGCTTATCCCAGAAATTCGCTTTGAATTTCTGGGGCAGGACACTAGCATCCGGGCGCCATGGTCGATTTCCAACCTATTCTAGAAACAGCCCAGAGCCGTGCTGGCGGCGAGGACGCGCTTAACCGGCGCTTGCCCACGGCCATATCGGCCGCCGCCCTGCGTAACCTGGGTGATGATCGCTATCTATCGCAGATATCGTTGCGTGTCTTTCGGGCCGGCTTGAAGCACAGCATGGTGGATGGTAAATGGCCGGCCTTCGAAGAGGCCTTCCTCGGCTTCGATCCACGCCGGGTGCGGGCCATGAACGACGAAGACCTAGAAGCGTTGCTCGCCGATGCGCGGATTATTCGCCATTGGGGCAAGATTTGTTCGGTGCGGCACAACGCCGCCGCTCTTTGCGATCTGGCGGAGACCCATGGCGGGATGGGTGCTTATCTGGCGGATTGGCCGGCGGCCGAAACCGTTAGCTTGTGGGATGATCTGGCCAAGCGTTTCACGCATTTGGGCGGCAATTCCGGCCCCTATTTTCTGCGCATGGTGGGCAAGGATACGTTCCTTCTGACAAACTACGTGGTGCGCGCCTTGGCGCATTGGGGCGCGTATGACGGCAAAGCCAAAGGCAAGCGTGAGCTTGCCAAGATTCAGGACGTGCTCAACGGCTGGGCGGCGGCGACCGGATTGCCCCTCGGCCACCTCAGCATGATTCTGGCGATGTCTGTCGACTAGAGAGAAAGACCGACGGCGGCTTATACCAAATCTCACTGATATGGACCCATTTCAGCGAGACTTGGTATTACACCTCCGCCAGTGCCAGCAGGACCTCGTTGCAACCGTCATAGATCATCGCCAACGCCACAATCATGACGATTCCTAGGCCCAGATAATTGAGCCACGGATAACGAGTCATGGCGCGGGCCACAAACGTGGCGGCTGCTCCCATCAGAACCACTGAAAGAACAAGGCCGATCGTCAGCACCACCATGTTGTTGCGGGCCGTGCCGGCCACGGCGAGCACGTTATCGAGCGACATGGACACATCGGCAATGGCTACCTGCATAATGGCCATGCCGGTACTTTTTTTCGGTGCGGTCCCTGGCATCACGCCCGTCCCCGCGCAGTCGCCGGCCAGGGCGGTCGCCAAGCGTGCCAGGTGCAATTCACGCCACATCTTCCAGGCGACCCACAAAAGCAGCAGCCCGCCCGCCAGCAGCAGACCGACAATCGCCAAAAGCTGCACGGCCACCAAGGCGAAGGCGATACGGCAAACCAGGGCGATGGCGATGCCCCAGACGATAACCCGGCGACGGTCCTCGGCCGGCAGTCCGCACGCCGCCATGCCGACGACGATCGCGTTGTCGCCGGCGAGCACCAAATCAATGACCACCACCGAGGTAAGGGTCACCAGATCGACGGCGAGCATATCGAAGGTCATGGGGCGCCCGTGGTATGTCGCATCATTTCGGGTCAGGGGCGGCCCGTAGCCGACCCGGTCTGGCGCAAAAATGGCGCTTGGACACCGATACATATAGGTGCATTTACCTCCCGCGCCCAGGTGCGCAGGTGGAAAAATATCACTCCCCGTGCCCTGGATGCCGCGCTTGGTCTATTGAATAGACTGTCGGAGTCGGCGTGAATTCAGGGGTTTTGATGTGATTGTGATGAAGTAAGTTAATGTATTTCGTTAATTTAGATAGTAAATAAACCATTACTATATTGTTGTATTCCGCACGTTTCTTGTGATATAGTTTTTTCGATTTCGCCGGACATTAACATTCATTAAAAAAACCGACGAAATAAACCCTGAAGACTTGTTGGAAATTTGCATGGAGAGACTGATCATGCCGAGATCCCACGCTGTTTCGTTCCATAGGCCCAATATCGTTGCCGCCAGCATGGCTCTGGTGGCCGCGCTGGCCATCAGCCTGACCCTGCTGCGTGCCGCCGGGGCTGCGCCGGCGACCGACCCGGCCGAATTCGTGCGCGACTTCGGCAACCGTGTGATCGCGGCGGCGGCGGATGACAGCCTGTCTCCGGATCAGCGGCAGGCGGCGCTGGAGCGCCTTCTGAACGTGGGCGTCGATGCGCGCCGGATTGGCCGTTTCGTTTTGGGGAAGTACGCGCGCCGGGCAAGCGAGTCCGAGCGGGCGGAGTTCGATCGGCTTTTCGCGGCTAGCATCGTGGCAACCTATTCGCGGCATCTGGGGAGTTATGCCGGCGAGACCTTGCAGGTGCGTGGCGCGAAGCTGCGGGGCGAGCAGGGGGCTCTCGTCAGCAGCCGGGTCATTCGTCCCAAAGGCCCCGCGGTCGCGGTGGAGTGGCACTTGCGCGACGATGCGGGCACTTGGCGGATTGTCGATGTGGTGATCGAGGGGCTCAGCATGGCGCTGACACAACGTGCCGAATATGCCGCGGTCATTCGTGCCGATAACGGGCGCCTGGAAAGCTTGCTTGCGCGCCTGCGTGAGCAGATCCCGACACAGGACGCCGAAGTTGCGGGCCTTACCGCCGAAACCGACTAGCGGAGATCGAAAATGGGGCAGGGGCAGGGGATGTGTGTGAGGATTATGGTACGCCGTGTCGCGATGGTTGCGTTCATGGTGCTTCTGCTCGGCCTTGGCGGATTCGTCGGGGCGAACGAGGTTGACCGAAACACGGCGGCACCGGCCCAGGTATTTCGCGAATGGGTGCCGGCCGCTTTGGCCGGCGATCCGGTGGCGCAGTTCGAGCTTGGCCGTGCTTATGCCGACGGTGCCGGTACCGTCGCGGATATGGCCGAGGCCGCGCGCTGGTACAAATTGGCGGCCGATCAGGGCAGCGCTCGGGCGCAACGCGACCTGGCCATTCTCTACAACAAGGGCCTGGGAGTGCCGCAGGATTACGTGCAAGCCTACGTCTGGTTCGACCTTGCCGCCGTCCGTTTCAACACCGGCCAGCGGCACGACCAGGCGGCGGAAATGCGCGACATGATGGCCGCGTTCCTAACGCCGGAGCAACTGAACGAAGCCAAGCGCCTATCCGAGGAATGGCAGACTAAAGCCGAGTGACGGCCGCGGCGGTTAAGTCGTCTCGATCGTGCCGATCATCCGCTCGACCTCGTCCCGGTATTTCGGGAAATAGTGCTGCCGGGCACCCGCGTAGACGATGAGGTGCAGTTTGCCGTCGATGGTAGCGCCGATCGCCAGGCCGTCGAACCACAGGCCGTCGGAAGACGTGTAGCTGAGATCGAAACGAAATCCCGGCACCGTCCCGAACTGAGCCGGCCGCAGGGCTGTTCCTTCGACATTGCCGGCGCCGCCGCGCGCGATGCTATCGACGACAAACTCCATCACCTCGCTCGCCTTCATCGCCGGGTCGTAGGTTGGTAGCTTGACGTCTTTCGAAACCGTGAACAAACGATCCCCGGCTTCCATACCGCTATAAAAGCGGATGGCTTCCAAGCTTGCGCCGTCGACGGTCCAGACCTCGACCTTGTCGTCTGTGATCTTACTCCACTGGATGCCAGGTTCGACGGTGTAGGTACCACCGATGGTTTGCTGCTTGGCATCCACCAGGGAATATGCGGCGCATCCTCCCAGGACCGCCAGCATGGCCAGAATTGCGATAGGTCGTTTCACGGCGTGCCTCACTGCATCTGTTGCAAATAGTGCTCGATCATGGCGCGATCCTCGGCGTCTTGCTGAGCTGCAAGATAGGTCTCGAAGGCCGCGCGCGCTTCTGTGGTGCGCCCGGCGGACCATTGCATAAGACCAAGCGACCGGTATGTCTCAGCCGGCGCGTTTCCACTCCCTGTCGCGGCGGTATAGGCGGCAATCGCTTTCTCAGCGTCGTCGTCCTCTCCACGCAACCGGTGCATCTCACCGCGATAGAAAAGCAGCTCGCCATCTTCCATTCCGGCCTCAATCAACTGATTAAGCAGGACCTCAAAACGCCCATAGTCCCGCTGACGCAACTCGTCCAGCAGCCAATCGCGGCGGAAAGGTGCTGTGACGGCCGCATGGCGCTCCCGCCCGATGGTGGTGCCGGTGTTGTCGGTTTCCTCGGCGAGTTTCGCTAGGGTTTCGCTGCGCTCTTTGGCCGCCGGATGGGTCGAGAAGAAGGCCGATTTCTTTTCGGGCTCATCGCTGGCGTCGCGTTCTTCGATGAGCTGCTGCCAAATTTTTGCCGATTCGCGTGGATCGAATCCGCTCTCTCGCATCATCGTTAGTCCGCGCGTGTCTGCTTCACGCTCCATGTCCCGGGAGAACGACATGATGCTGTCGTAGGCGGCAAAGCCGGCCAGGATGCCGACAATACCGCCGGTGGCAAACGTGAAAAACACGGCAGCATCGGTCGTACTGCGTATTTCACGCCAGCGCTTCAACGAATGACGGTCGATGTAGTGCGCCAACTCGTGGCCAAGAACGGAGGCAAGCTGCGCCTCGTTCTGTGCCCGTAGGATAATGCCCGTCCAGACGATCATGACGCCGTTCGGCGCCATGCTGGCGTTGAAATCGGCGTTGCGTACGATATAGGTGCGAACATCTGCGCAGTAGCTGGTGTCTAGCTGACAAAGAATTTCCCGCACATAAGCATTGAGATCGGGGTCGGTGACCACCTTGCCAGAGGTTTGCAGATCTTCCTCAACCCGGTCCATCTGCATCCATAAGCCGGCCTCGTCGGACTCGATGGTGGGCCGCTCGCCCGGTTCGATCTTTTGAATATTCCCGGTTTGAGCGCACGAGGCGACAAACAGGGCGGCGGCGGCCAATAAGCTGGTCGCCCGGGCGGATGTCATAGGGGCAATTCGTCGAGCAGATTTTCAGTCGCGCCGCGCGCCAACTCTGGCTCCCGTAGATCGCCGGCTTGACTGACTAGGCGGTTGAACCAAATGATCTCGCCACTGCGTAGATCGACCAGCGAGGCAAATCCCACCTGGCGGCCACCTTGGATACCGGCGCCGAGCAGGGCACCCACAAAGATCAAAGCCTTGCGACCGTCACTAGCAAATGAGTCGCGAAGATATATGAACAGGGCATAGTCGGCGCCATAAGGCCCGCGCAGGGCCGTGGCCTCTTGGCCCAAGCTCCAGTTGAACTTGTCCTTCTTGGTGGGCAGAGCGAATCCCGGCAGGTACTTGTGCAATAGAATAGTACTGCCGACGGCACTATGCAGTTTAAGAAGTTGCGTTTCGGCCGCGCTCCCGGCGCCGCCGTTCTTGTCATAGCGCACAACGGTGGCATTGCGCCCGGCGAGGAGAGAATCCAAGGCGGCATCGACATTGCTACGGCCCGTCGCCGTCCAGGCCGCATTCGGCTCCAACAGGCCGGCCGTGGTGAGCTCTGAAAGCTCCACATCCGTGGGCATGATCAAGACGCGCGGGTTAGCCGGTTTTTGCGCTAAATTTTCGCTGGTCAAAAACGATTGGGTCTGGGCGCAGGCGCCGAGCAGCAGCACAATGGCCGTGACCGCAAGCGCCCGGCCCCAGGTACGATTCTCTGGCCGCGCGATGCGGCGCATCCTCTTCGTCACAGCTAGCCCTCTCCCACTATCCTTATGAAACTCAAGAAACTTATCCCATCGCCGCGAGCCAGTTCAAGCACCCTAGTGTTCCAAGTGTTGCCACAACGTTAGAGCGGCCAAACCAGCAGAATCATGGGGATAGAGACAGCGACGATGAGGATCTCCAGAGGCAGACCCATGCGCCAGTAGTCGCCGAATCGGTAGCCGCCGGGGCCCATGACCAGGGCGTTGTTCTGATGTCCGATGGGGGTCAGGAAGGCGCACGAGGCGGCCACGGCCACGGCCATCAGGAACGGGTCCGAATCGACACTCAGGCGCTGGGCGACACCCACGGCAATCGGCGCCATGACCACCGCGGTCGCCGCGTTGTTCAAGATGTCCGAGAGGGTCATGGTCACGATCATCAGCAGGGCTAGAACCAGAACCGCCGAGCCGCCGGCGGTCAGCTCGTGGATCGCTGCGGCGATGACATCGGTTGCCCCCGTCGTTTGCAAGGCTCCGCCCACCGGGATAAGCGAGCCGAGAAGCACGACCACCGGCCACTCGACGGCCTCGTACAGCCCCCGAACGGGAATGAGACCAGCGGCAACCATCGCCGCTGCCGCCAGACTCAGTGAAACGACAGTCGGCAACAGTCCCAGGCTCGAGGCCGCGATGGCGGCGGCGAAAATGGCGATCAGGGCGATGGCATCGCGCCGGTTGCCGTGGCTGATGCCGCGCTCGGCCAAGGGCAGTGCGCCGAAGGCGGCCAGCGCCTCGGGTGCCCGTTCCACATCGCCGAGGATGAGCAGCACATCGCCGATTCGGAAGCGCAGGGTTCCCAAGCGGCCCCGGTACGGCGTGCCCTGGCGGGCCACCGCCAGCAAGGCAAATCCGTGACGGCGGATCACGCGCAACTCCTCCACGGTACGCCCTTCGAGCCGCGATCCGGGTGCCACCACGGCTTCGATTAGGGCGTTGTCGTTGGACTGCAGCGGGTTTTTCTGGTTGTCCTTGTGAGCGGCGAGCTCCAGGCCCAAGCGGCTGGCGAATTGCCCGATTTCCTGCGAGCCCGCTTCGATGACCAGCCGATCCGAGGCCTTGATCGGCTCGCTGTCGGGGGGCTGTTGGTACAGGCGCTTGTTGCGCACGATGCCGACGATCAGGGCATCGATGTCCTTGGTCATCTCCTCGATCTCGGCCAGGGTTTTGCCATAGGCGGCGCTGCCCTTGGGCGCCTTGGCCTCGGCGACATAGCCCTCGATATCGAAAAGCTCTTCGCTGGTGATGCGGTTTTTCGCCGCTGTCGGCACCAGGCGCCAGCCGATGGTGGCGACGAAGACAAGGCCGACGATGGCGGTGACGGCCCCGACGGGGGCAAAATCGAACATGCCGAACGGCGCCTCGGCGATCTCGCCGCGATAGGCGGCAATGATGATATTCGGCGGCGTGCCGATCAACGTCACCAACCCGCCCAGGATCGAGCCGAACGACAACGGCATCAGGATCGTCGCCGGCGACCGGCCGGCCTTGCGTGCCGACTGCAACGCCGCCGGCATCAACAAACCCAGCGCTCCGACGTTGTTCATGAAGGCGGACATGATCGCGGCCACCCCCGACAGGGCGCCCACATGGCTCCAGGTGCGCGCCGCCGCCGGAGCGATGGCGCGGCTTACCCAGTCGATGGCCCCGGAATTGGACAGCGCCTTGCTGATGATCAACACCGCGACGACGGTAATCGTCGCCGGATGGCCGAAACCGGAAAATGCCTCGCGTGCCGGCACCAGGCCGCCGACAACCGCCGCCATCAACGCCAGGAAGGCAACCACGTCGTAGCGCAGGCGCCCCCACGCCAAAAGAACGAAGAGAACGCCAAGAATTGCGAACAACAGAAGTTGCGGTGCGGTCATCGTCCCCCCTGGCGTGGCGCGATGCGCAGCTTAGCCGGGGGGCGCGCCGTCCGCTACATCTTCATGCCTTCCATGGGCGCCGCGCCTTCGGTAGCCAACGATCCCATCATCCCGAACTGCATGTGATAGGGGAACATGCACATATACATCCAGTTGCCGGGTTGATCGGCCCGAATGACGACCGCGAAGGAATCGCCCGGCATGACCATCTGCCGCTCGAAAATGGCTTCGTGCTCGGTGAGGTTCCAGTCGGCCCGTTGCAGCCGGTAAGCGACGGCAGCCATGCCTTGCGGCGGCATCAGCATGAACTCGTGGGGGACGTTCCCGGTGTTGCGTACCTCCAGCCGGACCACTTCACCGGTTGCCACCGTAATGCTCGGCTCGGAAAAACCCCACTCGCGCATCTCGATCTTGATGGTACGTTTGGCCATGTCGGCCATCATGCCGTCCAACACGCGCAAACCCGCCTGGCCTTCCCCGTGATCTTCTTCGCTCTCGGCCATGTCGCCCTTCATACCCTCGTTCGTGGCCGGCATGTCGGTCGTGTCCGGCGCCTCCGGCATAGCACCCCCTACACCGGCTTCGGCGCCGTGCTCGCCACCGCCTGCACCAGGGTCCTCCATGGATTTGTCCGCGCCGTCGTCCATGCCCGGCATACCCGGCATCGCGCCAGCGGCGGCTTCCTCGAGAGCGTGCGCGGCGTCGGTCTCGGGGATCTCAAAGACGTCGTGGCCAACAGCATCCGAGATCGTTGCCTCGTCCTGTTTCGGTATCAATCCCTGCGCCCGGTAGTCGGCCACCGTCGAGGTTGGCGAGGCCTGGAAGGACGGCGGTGAGAGCGGCACCATCAGGACCCAGGCCAGCGCCGCCAAGAGGATGCTCGCAAGCAGCCAGAATCGCATAATCATGACAGATATCCTTCTATTCAGCGGGCGCGGCAGATGCCGCGGCAATGGCCGACTCAGAGTCCGAGCGAGCCCAGGGGTCCTTGGGCGCGGCGGCACCTCGGCGGGCACTGATCGCCAGGTTGGCGGCGAAAAGCAAAAACCCGAGGCCGATGGCAGCGCCGGCGACCGTCAGCCAAAGCTGTGCCCCAGTCCACTCCGGCAGCGGCAGGTAGTCGACCACCCAGCGCGGAAAATAGGCATAGCCCAGGGCGTACATGAGCATCACCTTGGCGAAGATGCCTAACTGCCAAAGCCAAAAATGAAGGTTGGCCAAGGCCCGGTTGACCATGCGTCCGGTGAAATAGGGATAGAGATAGTAGATGCCCGCGACCGCCATCTGCGCGCAGAAGCCCAGGAACATGGCGTGGAAGTGGGCAGGGATCCAATACGTGTTGTGGATGAAATCCGAATCGACGGAAATCTGCGCGTTCAAAAACCCGGTTACGCCACCGAGGATGAGAAAGAAGATGGCGCCGATGGTAAAGCGGAACGGAATCGCCGCGAGCGCCGAGGCGGGAATCCGGTCGTACCACAGGCTCGCGATCCAGTTGAAAACGTGCAGCGTGCTGGGAATGAAGATCGCCAAGGTGAGAATTTGGAAGGTCCGCTGCACCCAGCTATGGGTCGTCACGCTGGGCTGAAAATGGTGATGGAAGACGATGAACGACAGCACGACGAGAAGCAGGAAGGCGACGATGCCCGAGGTGCGGCTCCACATCGGCCGGCCGAGAAAGCGCGGCATCAGCGTATAGACGACGGCAATTGCCGGCACCAACGGTAGGTAGACGGCGGGGTGTCCATAGAACCAGAACATCCACAGGAAGGTGGTTGTGCTGCCGCCAAGAGCCGGATCGTATATTCCGGTTAGGCCAACCCAGTCGGTCAACAGGATGGCGCCGACCAGGGCCAGCATGGGTGTCGAGAGCAGAAGCAGCAGGGCTTCGGAAAACATGCCCCAACCGAGAAGCGGCATTGTCCCCCAGCCGTTCTTCCAAGCCAAAACATTGCGCAGAAGCACCGCGCCCGCCAGAAACTCGGAAACACCGACCAGGACGATGGCGAGATAGCCCATCCACACCAGATTGCCGCCGACCCGCAGGCTCATGGGCGCATAGAAGGTCCAAGTGAAATCCGGCCGGCCAACGATCAACAGCACGGCGGCGATGATCAGCGTCCAATAGCTCGCTTGCGCCCCGCCGGCCCACAGCAGGCGCTCCGTCTTCAGCATCACCGGCATCAGGTAGTAGCAGACCGAGAGGACGATGGGGATGACGAAGCCGAAGACCATGAGCATGCCATGCACGGTCATCAACCCCATGTAGACACGGGCGCCGAAAAACTGGATATCGGGCACGGTCAACTCTGCCCGGAAGGTCAGCGCGAACAAACCCGCCAGTGCCAGCATGGCCAGCGAGGTCAGGATGCCCTTGACGGCAATGATCCGGTAATCGTTGGAAAATAGAAATTCGCGCAGGCTCCAACTGCCGATCAAATCTTGCGGCGGCCAGTGCGGCCCGGCGAGGTCTGTGGATGTAGTCGCGGTCATGTCATAATTCCCTTATTCCGGCTCAGCCGTGCTCTTGCGCGGCGGGCGAGGGGCCGTCGCCCTCAACGACCAGCCAGGCTTTCATCTGCGTGTGTCCCAGGCCGCAATAGTTCAGGCACTGGATGAGGTATTTGCCGGGTTTCTCGGGCGCTCGAATCCAGATCGACTGAGTCCGACCGGGCTCCAACTCGGTGGTCATCCGCGCCGCCGGAATGTTGAAGCCGTGGATCACGTCGTTCGAAGCGATGGCAAACAGTACCTTCGCCCCGGGCGCGACCTTGACCGCGTTGCGACTGGCGGCACCGTCTTCATCGAAGAACAGAAACCCCCATTGAAAGGCGTAGACCGTGATGCTCCGGTCGAACGCGGACCCCTCCTGCCCAGCCACCACTTCCCCGGCCACCACTTCCCCAGATAGAGCTTGGCCGGACGCCAGACCCGCTTCATAGGCCTGAAAGGTTTGGGCGCTGTTGCGGTCGGCATAGATCACGATACCGGCCAGGACGACAATGAAACCAATCTCGACCCGGTAGGGCAGGCGCCAACGCCGGGGCCAGAACAAGGCCATGAACAGGCCGGCGATGCCGGCGATACCCAGGGCGAAGGTGATGCTGATCATGATCGCCTGGTCGCCCATGACGCCAAGAGCTTGTTGCATGGGGCTCTCCCATTTTGCTTGTGTAAAGGTGTGCGGGCGCTGGATGCGGGCCGAAACGGCCATGAGCCAGGCACCGAACAGCCGCCGCCGGCGGCCGGTCCGTCAGATTGCGGCGGTCGCGCGTGGCGGTGGGGAGGTGGGGCGACTCACGACCTGATCGCCGGCATCGCGTGCGGCTATGTGCGGCTGCGGGACATGAGGCGGTAAGGCCAGCGCCACATCGGGCGTTGGCACGCTAGGCGCCGCGGTCAAGCCCATGCACGCAAAGAGGCAAAGAATTTGGTCGATGGCACCGCCGGCACTGCTTGGGTCTTGGCTGTGGCGCATGCCGTTCATGTGGATGGTGGAAACCGGTGCCGGTCCCGATGGCGCCAGCATCACACCGCCCGCGAGGTTCGGATTGCTTGCCGCTGCGGCCGCAACCGCCGCACCGCTGCCGATGGCAAGCGACAGGGCAAGCAATAGACCAAAAATGGCACGCCCGGTGGGCGAGCGATATTGCATAGACTCACAATCCCTTAGGCCGATGCTCAAGTATCCGGCTCGCTGTCGTAATCGGCAAGTGGATTCTCCGCCGCCGCCCACTCGCGCAGTTCAGTCTTGAGTGTCTTGCCGTAGGCGTTTTTCGGTAATGTCTTGATGAAGCGGTAATCGCGTGGACGTTTGAAACGGGCGAGGTGCGCCAGGCACAAGGCATCGAGGCTATCGGCCGTCACCGTCTCTCCTTGTCGCGCCACCACGAAGGCAATCACTTCCTCGCCCCAATCGGCGTGGGGGTGGCCGATGACGGCGCATTCGCCGACGGCGGGGTGGTGCAGCAACACCTCCTCGACTTCGCGCGGATAGATGTTGGCGCCGCCGCTGATGATGACGTCTTTGCTGCGGTCTTTCAGGGTCAGGTAGCCGTCGGCGTCCAGCACCCCGAGATCGCCGGTATGCAGCCAGCCGCCGCGCAAGGTGCTGGCGCTGGCCTCCCGATCGTTCCAATAGCCGCGCATGACCGAGCTGCCGCGTACCAGCACTTCTCCCAATTCGCCGGCCGGCAAGGTTCGGTCGTCCGCATCGGCGATGCGCACCTCCACCACCGATTGCGCCCGGCCGACCGAGGCCAAGCGCGCCTCGTAGCGCGGGTGATCGGTTCTGGCGTGCTCGGCCTTGGAGAAAGCGGTGATCGTCATCGGACTTTCGCCCTGACCGTAAATTTGGGCGAAGCGGTTGCCGAGGCGGGCCATGGCTTGCTTGATGTCGTCCCCGTACATGGGGCCGCCGCCGTAGACGATCGTCTTTAGATTTTCCGGGTCGGCATCGCTGCAAGCCGGGTGCTCGACCAGGCGCTTGACCATGGTCGGGGCAGCAAAAATGGTCATGCCGGCGTGGCGGCGGACAAGATTGAATATCTCCGCCGGGTCGAAGCCGCCGCTTTCCGGAATGACCTGCAACGCGCCCGCGGCCAGGTGTGGCACCGCATAAAGACCCGAGCCGTGCGATAGAGGTGCCGCATGCACGATGCAATCACCGGCCGCGATGCGATCCACGTTGGTGGCGTAGGCTTGCGTCATGGCCAGCAGGTTGCGGTGCGACAGGACGGCGCCTTTCGGCCGGCCGGTCGTGCCGCTGGTATAGAACAGCCAGGCGGGATCGTCGGGCTGACCCTCGATCATCGAAATCGGCTCGCCTGCCAGAAGGTCACGGTCCTCTGCCGCCGTCTCCCCGGGTCCGGCAATGGCGAGCAAGCGACAGTCCGGTATGTCTCCCAAACCCCCGGCGATAGCAGTTGCCAATTTCGGCGAGGCGCAACACAAGCGCGCACCGCAATGCCCCAGGATGTAGGCGAATTCGCGCGGATGCAGCTTGGCGTTCATGGGGACAGGCACCAGCCCGCCATGCCAACAGGCGCATAGAATTTCGAGAAAGGCCGGACCATTGGCCATGGCCAAGGCAACACGGGCACCCGGCTCCAGGCCGAAGCGGTCGCGCAGCGTGCCGGCGATGATTGCGACCCGCGCCGCCATTTGCCCGAAGGTGCTGTGAACGTTCGGACCGACGGCAAGGGCAGGCCGATTTGGATCGGCGCTGGCGGCGCGATGTAAAAGATGGGCAAGAGTCATCGCAAAACCGCCCTACGCTGGTAACTGCCTCCGCGCCTTGCTATATGAAGTGTATTGGCTGCCCGCCCGCGTGGGCAAGGCAGCGCGCAATGACCTGAGAGGTCAATCGCACCATGCGTGCCAATCGGAGTCTCCGCGACATCGGGGGCAAATGGCGCCGCCAGGGGTTGGCATTTGTCTGCACCCTTGCGGTTCTGGGGGCGGTTCTTGTTCCGGTTGCCCTGACGGCTCAGGAAATCCAATTCTTTCGTATCGGCACCGGTTCGACCGCCGGAACCTATTTCCCCGTTGGCGGCATCATCGCTAGTGCCATCAGCAAACCCCCGGGCAGTCGGGATTGCGCCGCCGGCGGTAGTTGCGGTGTCCCCGGCTTGATTGCGGTCGCGCAGTCGACCGAGGGATCGGTTGCCAATGTCATGAGCATTGCCGGCGGGACGCTCGAATCGGGGTTGAGCCAGGCAGATGTTTCCTATTGGGCCTACAAGGGCAAAGGGCTTTTCGAGAAAAGCGGTGCGATCACCAAGCTGCGTGCCATCGCCAACCTGTTTCCCGAGGCCGTGCATTTGGTCGTCCGCCGCGATTCGGGCATCGAAAGTGTCGCCGATTTGCGCGGCAAGAGGATTTCGCTCGACCGGGAGGGCTCGGGTACCCGGGTCGATGCCTTGCTCATTCTCAAGGCCTATGGTCTGCGCCTGAAGGATGTAACTGCCGAGGCGCAATCGGCCGGTGCGGCAGTCGATCTGCTGCGCGACGGCAAACTCGATGGCTTCTTTATGGTGGTCGGCACACCGGCGGCCGCCGTCGCTGAGCTGGCCAGCGATTCGCTCATTCGGCTGATTCCCATCGCCGGACCGAAGGCCGATAAACTGCGGAAGAACTACCCCTTCTTTTCCGCTGCCCGCATCACCGCCGGCACCTATCTGAACGTGCCGGTTACCGAGACCCTCTCGGTCGGCGCGCAGTGGCTGGTCTCGGCCGATGTGCCCGAGGATTTGGTCTATGGCATCACCCGCGCGCTCTGGGATCCAAGCACCCGGCGTCTGCTCGACAACGGTCATCCCAAGGGTCGCTTGATCAATATCGACTCCGCCCTCCACGGCCTAGCGGTGCCCCTGCACCCCGGCGCCCGGCGCTATTACGAAGAAGCCGGGCTCGAGTTACCTGCCAAGGCTGAGTAACGCGGCGCCGTCCTAGATGCGGTGAATTTCCGTTCCACCACACTAGTTCAGGCTTGATCGATGACCCAGGTCTCAGCCTGCGCCGCCGCGATCCACTCCGCCATTGCCGGCGTCGCCATGACAGCATCTCGGTAAGCCGCCATGGGACCTTGCAGCGGCACTGCATAGGTGGCAAAGCGCGTGACCACCGGCGCATACATGGCATCGGCGGCGCACCAGTCGCCAAAAAGAAAATTGCCGCCGCTGCCGTACCGTGCCTGGCAGTCATCCCAGATGGCAACCACCCGATCCACGTCCGCCGCGACTGGGGGCTCTGCCAGGGCGCGTTTACCACGAGCGGCGTCTTGGATGCAGACGTCCATGGGGATGTGGGCGCGCACGGCGGCGAAGCCGGCATGCATCTCCGCCGAGACGCAGCGCGCCAGGGCCCGCGCCCCGGTGTCCTTCGGCCAGATACCCGCTTCGGGGAACCGCTCGTGCAGGTACTCGGCGATGGCCAGGCTGTCCCAGACCACGGCATCGCCGACTTTGATGACCGGCACCTTGCCAGCCGGGTTGTGGCTCAGGATGTCGCGTTTGGTCTGGGGCTGGTCCAGCGGGATCACGATCTCATCGAACGCCGCACCGGTCTGTTTCAACAGCAGCCAGCCCCGCAAAGACCAAGACGAGTACCGCTTGTTGCCGAGAACGATCGTAAGGTCTGACATGGTTGGTGCCCTTGCTCGCATGATCACAGAAAAAGCGAGCGAAGATAACTCAGGTGACCCGGACTTGCCATGCCCGGCACAGGGAAAATAAATATTAGTAATAAAATATGTAAATACTAGGATTTTTCTCTGTTTTGTTTCAATTTTAAATAAAATCCAAAGATAATATTATTTTCTAGTTGACTTTTCTTTAATTCTTGTTAAAATTACAATATTGAATTGACGGGGAAATGTACCGCTCGCGCGGCGGGTTGGCTCGATGGGGATGCCGACCAGGGGGCAAGACGCGAGCGGACGATCGGTTGGGTTCGATGCTGGGAGTTGTCGCAGGTAGCGGTGGTTTCCCCGTGTTCGGGGGCGTGTCGGTGGGGCGCATCCTCACAAGGACCGGTTGACGGTTAGCAATTTTACGTCAATCGGGTTGGTGTTCGTTTCCTCTTATCCTGTCTTCTTAAGTCTTCTTCTACCTTGTCGCGGGCTTCGGCCCGCGACATCTTTTTTCTGGTCGAGTTTAAGTTATGCTGCGTTCCGTTCGTTCGGCGATAGGGTCGCGCGTTTGGGGTGTTGCAGGCATGTCTATTCAATTTCCAATACGTGGGCGCCGGGGTCTGGTGCCGATTACGCCGTTGACCGCCGATGGCCTGAAAGTCTGGCTAAAACGCCAACCGAAGCGGCTGACCCGCTGGGTGGCCGGCACTGGGTTCGAGGCGGCGCCCGGGTCCGCGTGCCTGTTACCGGACGACGACGGAGCCTTGGCCGGCGTGCTGGCCGGGATCGAGGTGGACGGCGATCTTTGGTCATATGCCGGTCTGCCGGCGCGGTTGCCGAGCCAGGCGCCGGGCGGCGCCTATCGCCTGGATACGGTGGTAGGCTCCGAGGCGGCGACCCGCATGGCCCTCGGCTGGACCCTGGGCACCTACGCCTTTACCCGTTATCGCAAGGAATCGCGCCCTTATGCCGGCCTAGCCTGGCCAGCCGGGGCCGACCAGGCCGCTGTACGCCGCACGGCCGAAGCCACGGCCTTGGTGCGCGACCTGATCAATACTCCGGCCGAGGATATGGGCCCGGCGGACCTGGCGGCGGCGGCGCGCCGGCTGGGCCGGGCGCACAAAGCCAAGGTCTCGGTCATCACCGGCGATGCCTTGCTCACCAAGAACTACCCGGCAATCCACGCCGTCGGGCGAGCCAGCGATCGGGCGCCGCGCCTGATCGATCTGCGCTGGGGTCGCCGTGGCCCACGGATCAGCCTGGTGGGCAAGGGTGTGTGTTTCGATTCCGGCGGCCTCGATCTGAAGTCGGCGGCCGGCATGAAACTGATGAAAAAGGATATGGGCGGCGCCGCCCACGTGCTCGGGCTTGCCGCCATGATCATGGCCGCCAAGTTGCCGGTGCGCCTGCGGGTGCTCATTCCGGCGGTGGAGAACAGCGTTTCCGGCAATGCCATGCGCCCACTGGATGTGCTGCAAACCCGCAAGGGTATCACCGTCGAGGTCGGCAATACAGACGCCGAGGGGCGCCTGGTCCTGTGCGATGCCCTGGCCGAGGCGGACCGTGAACGGCCCGATCTGCTGGTCGATTTTGCCACCCTGACCGGCGCCGCGCGGGTCGCGTTGGGGGCCGAGTTGCCGGCCTTGTTCTGCAACGATGATGCGCTGGCCGATCGATTGTTGGGCCATGGCCGGGCGGAGGCCGACCCGCTCTGGCGGTTGCCCTTGTATGCGCCCTACCGGCGCCTGCTCGACTCAAAGGTCGCCGATATCAACAACATATCCGACGGCCCCTATGGCGGGGCGATCACCGCCGCCCTGTATCTGGCGGAGTTCGTGGCCCCACGCACCCCCTGGGTGCACCTCGATGTGATGGGTTGGAACGTCTCGGCCCAGCCGGGCCGTCCGGAAGGGGGCGAGGCCATGGGTATCCGCGCCGTGTACGCCCTGGTCGAGGGTATGTCGCGGGCGCGCTAATTATCCGGTCTATCTTGTGTTAGGCTTCTCCTCGTCCAGTGGACGGGAGAGTGCCGATGTTCAAGAATATTGTTTGCGCGGTCGATGGTTCGCAGCATGCGCTGCGGGCCGCCGAGCTGGCCAGTGAGTTGGCGGCCAAAGTGGGCGCCAAGCTCACCTTTCTGACGGTTACTAAGCCCGTCAAACTGACCGAAGACGTGAAACGCTATATGGCGGCCGAGCACCTAACCGGCTCGCCGCAGTACGTGCTCGACGAGTTGACCGAGCGCATTCTCGACGAGGCCAAGGAGTGCGCGCGCCGGTGCGGTGTTGAGAAGGCCGTCATGGAGGTCAAGACCGGCAATCCGGCGCGTACCATCGTTTCGTTTGCTGAAAACAGCGGCGCCGATTTAATTGTCCTGGGCGGCCGGGGTTTAGGCGATATCGAGGGTATGTTCCTCGGCAGCGTCTCGCACAAGGTCAGCAGCATGGCCAAGTGCACCTGCATGACGGTGAAATAGGGTCACCATCTAGCGCCTTGCCAGCCGCCTAGGGTTGCGCCATCTTTCGTTGCGCATCCGAAACGGTATGGGCGGCCCCATGGCCCTCTCGGCGCAGCAGACACTGGAACTTTGGCGCAAGGTTATGGTTGCGAACCTTGGCCGCGACCATGCTGATCTCACGGCGCGGCAGTTCGCGCTGTTGCTCCATGTCTACCTGACGCCGCCGCCGCATACGGTGCGCGGCTTAAGCGCGGCGCTGAATTTATCGAAGCCCGTGATCACCCGTGCCTTGGATCGGCTCGGCCGTCTGGACTATTTGCGCCGCAAACGCGACGAGACAGATCGACGCAATGTCCTGATCCAGCGCACCATCAAGGGGTCGGTCTATCTGCGCGAATTCGGCGACCTAGCCGCCGAGATCGCGGCGCCGATGCAGCCGCCGCCGGTCGGGCTAGTATCCCCGCCCTAAATCGACCACGTGTTCGAGGGGTTGGCCGGCGCGCAGGCGGCGGATGTTCGCAACCACGGCCTCGGCGGCGCTGTCGGGAATGGTCATGCTGGCGACGTGCGGAGTCATGATCACCCGTGGGTGCGTCCAGAAAGGGCTTTCCGACGGCAGCGGCTCGTCACGAAACACATCCAGGCTGGCGCCGCCGATCTGTCCCGAGTCGAGGGCGGCGAGCAGATCGGCCTCCACCACATGCGCGCCGCGGCCGATGCTGATCAGCGCGGCGCCGCGCGGCAGGGCGGCGAACGTGCGGGCATTGAGAATACCCTGTGTCTCCGGCGTTAGCGGCAATAGGCAGATCAAGATCGCGCTGCGGGCCAGAAAAGGCGCAAGGCCGGCGTCGCCGTGAAAGGTTGCTATGCCAGGCCGCTCCTTCGGGCTACGGCTCCAACCGGCCACATCGAAGCCGAAGGCGGCGAGCTTATCCGCCGCCTCGCTGCCCAGCACGCCAAGGCCCATGATCCCTACCGTGCGTTGCGCCGCCGCAATCTGCGGGATCTCGCGCCAGACCTTGTCCCGTTGCTGGATCGCATAGTCGAGCATGAAGCGGTGATGGGTGAGCACACTGAGGATCACGAACTCGGTCATGCCAGCGGTCAGGCCCGGTTCGACCATGCGCACGACGGGCACGCCGTCGGGTAGCTCCGGGTCCGAGGCCAGGTGATCGATGCCGGCGCCGATGGAAAAGATTGCTTTGAGGTTGGGAAAATCCCGCAACGCGCCGCGCGGCGGACCCCAGACCAGGGCAAATTCGATCTCCGCCGGATCGCCGTCGTACGGCCAGTCATGGACGGTCATGTCCGGCTCGCACGCCCGCAAGGCGCGTTGCCAGGCGTCACCACGCTCGATATCGGATTTCAGAAGCAAGGCCATGGCGGCGACTTTACATGCGCACGACGCCGTCTTCCACCGCTTCAAGGTCAAAGGCGGCCTTCATCAAGGCCTTGGTATAGGGATCGCCGGGCGCGTCGAAAATCTGGTCGGCGCTGCCGTGCTCGACCACGCGGCCGTCGCGCAGGACCATCACCTCGTCGGCCAACGCCCGCACGACCCGCAAATCGTGGCTGATGAACAGGTAAGCCAACCGGTTCTTCGCCTGCAAGTCGCGCAAGAGATCGACGATCTGCGCCTGTACGGATACATCCAGCGCCGAGGTCGGTTCGTCCAGAACAAGCAGGCGCGGTTTCAGCACCATGGCGCGGGCGATGGCGACCCGTTGCCGCTGGCCGCCGGAAAACTCGTGCGGATACCGGTGCCGGCTATCGGGGTCCAATCCGACCTCGCGCAAGGCTTCGATAATCAGCGTCTCGCGCGCTGCCGCATCGCCGCCCAGACCATGGACCTTCAGGCCCTCCTCGACGATTTGGGCTACCGACAGGCGCGGGCTGAGCGAGCCGAACGGGTCTTGAAAAACAATCTGCATTTCCCGCCGCAAGGGACGCAGGGCTTTCGACTTCAGACCCTGGAGCGACGTGTCGCCAAAGCGAATTTCGCCCTGGCTAGAAATCAGCCGCAACAGCGCCAGGCCCAAGGTGGTCTTGCCCGAGCCGCTCTCGCCGACGATACCCACCGTGTGTCCCTCACGCACGGTCAGGGAAATACCGTCGACCGCGCGTACATAATCGACGGTACGCTTGAGCATGCCCTTCTTGATTGGGAAATGAACCTTGATCTCTTCTCCGGTCATGACCACCGGGGCATCGGGCGCGGCTTTCAATGGCCCGCCTCTCGGTTCGGCGGCGAGCAAACGCTTCGTATAGGCATGCCGCGGGCGCTCATAGATATCCTCTCGCGGGCCCTGTTCGACGATCTCTCCGCCGGTCATGACGCAAACATCGTCGGCCATCTTGCGCACGATCCCCAGGTCATGGGTGATGAGCAACATGGCCATGCCGAACTCCGCCTGCAAATCCTTCAGGAGCTTTAGAATCTGCGCCTGGATGGTCACATCCAGCGCCGTGGTCGGCTCGTCGGCGATCAGCAGGTCCGGCTCGTTGGCCAGCGCCATGGCGATCATCACGCGCTGCCGCTGGCCGCCGGACAATTCGTGCGGATAGGCACCCAGGCGTTTGCGCGCCTCCGGAATGCCCACCAGATCGAGCAGCTCCAAGGTCCGTTTCCGCGCCGCGTCCCGGCCCAAGCCCTTATGCAGGAACAAGGTCTCGTTGACCTGCCGCTCGACCGAATGCAGTGGGTTGAGCGAGGTCATGGGCTCCTGAAAGATCATGGATATCTCGTTGCCCCGCACCTCGCGCAAAGCCGGCTCCGGCGCGCCGAGAAGTTCCTGTCCTTTGAAGACAATCGAGCCGGCGGGATGCCGCGCCAGCGGGTAGGGCAGAAGCTGTAGAATCGATAAGGCGGTAACCGACTTGCCGGAGCCGCTCTCGCCCACCAAGGCCAAGGTCTTGCCCTTGTCGACGTCGAAGCTTGCCCCCTTGACCGCATCGACTGGCCCACCGGGAAGCTCGAACCGGGTCGCCAGATCACGTACGCGCAAAAGCGGTTCGGCCATCAGGCGCCTCCTCCGGTGGCTGGGGCGGTCGCCGTTTCGGCCGTGGTCTCGGGCGGCGGCGCCACACCGGCGAACAGCTTGCGCGGATCAAAAGCATCGCGCACCGCCTCGCCGATGAAGACCAGCAAGCTCAGCATGATGGCCAGGGTGAAGAATCCGGTTAGCCCCAGCCACGGCGCTTGCAGGTTGGCCTTGCCTTGCGCCAGAAGCTCGCCGAGCGACGCCGAGCCCGGTGGCAGGCCGAAGCCGATGAAATCGAGAGCGGTCAATGTGGTGATGGAGCCGGACAAGACGAAGGGCAGGAACGTCAACGTGGCGACCATGGCGTTCGGCAGAACGTGGCGGAACATGATAACTCCGTTGGAAACGCCCAATGCCCGCGCGGCCCGCACATAATCGAAGTTGCGCGCGCGCAGGAATTCGGCGCGCACCACGCCGACCAAACCCATCCACGAAAAAAGCAACATGAGCCCCAGAAGCCACCAAAAATTCGGCGCCACGACACTGGCCATGATGATCAACAGATAGAGCGTCGGCAGGCCGGACCAGATTTCCATGAAGCGCTGGAACAAAAGGTCCGTCCAACCGCCGAAATAGCCTTGCACGGCGCCTGCGGCGACACCGATGATCGAACTGAAGATCGTCAGCACCAAACCGAAGATGATCGAGATACGGAAACCGTAGATCAAGCGGGCAGTGACATCGCGGGCTTGATCGTCGGTGCCCAGCCAATGCTCGGCATCCGGCGGCGCCGGTGCCGGCACCGGCAGATCCCAGGTGACCGTCCGGTGGTTATAGGGAATCGGCGGCCAAATCATCCAGCCCTGCGCGTCGATCAGATCGGCGACAAAGGGATCGCGATAATCCGTCTCGGTCTCGAAGGTACCGCCGAAGGTTGTCTCCGGATAGGCCTTGGCGATTGGGGCATAAAACCCGCCGTCGAAATAGATCAGCAACGGTTTGTCGTTGGCCACCACCTCGGCGAATAGGCTGCCGGCAAAGAGCGCCAGAAAAATCCAGAGCGACCAAACCCCACGCCGATTGGCGCGAAAATTGTGCAATCGCCGCCGCGTGAGTGGCGAAATCCGCACGCCGCAGAACCTGTCCACCGGCGGGGCCTGCATGCTGCTCATACCTCGCGGCTTTCGAAATCGATACGCGGATCGATAATCGTGTAGGCCAGATCACCGATCAGGTTCATCAGCAAGCCCAACAGCGAGAAGAAAAAGAGGGTGCCGAACATCACCGGATAGTCCCGGTTCAGGGCCGCCTCGAAACCGAGCAGGCCAAGCCCGTCGAGAGAAAAAATCACTTCGATCAACAAGGCGCCGGTGAAAAGGATACCGATGAAGGCACTCGGGAATCCGGCGATGACGATCAGCATGGCGTTGCGAAAGACATGGCCATAAAGTACACGCCGCTCGGCCAACCCCTTGGCTCGTGCCGTAACCACGTACTGCTGATGAATCTGATCTAGGAACGAATTTTTGGTGAGCATGGTCAGGCCGGCGAACCCGCCGATTACCATGGCTAGGACCGGCAGGCTCATATGCCAAAAATAGTCACCGATCCGCGCGGGCCAAGACAGGTCCGACCAGTTGTCCGAAACCAATCCGCGTAACGGAAACCATTCGAAATAACTGCCGCCCGCAAACAAGACGACCAGAAGGATGGCAAACAGGAAATTGGGGATGGCATATCCGACGATGACCACGCCACTGGTCCAGACATCGAAGCGAGAGCCATCGCGCACCGCCTTGGCGATGCCCAGCGGGATGGATATCAAATAAACGAGCAGGGTGGTCCAAATTCCTAGGGAAATGGAAACCGGCATCTTCTGGATAACCAGATCGGTTACCTTCTGATCTCGGAAGAAGCTGTCGCCAAAATCGAATACAGCGTAGTTGCGGACCATGTCCAGGAACCGCACATAGGCCGGTTTGTCGAAACCATACATGCGCTCGATCTCGGCGACGAATTCCTCGGGTAAGCCTTGGCGCCCGCGGTAGGCGCCACTTTGCTCGCCCTGCTGCTCGTTGCCTTTGGAAATATCGACGGACTGGCCGCTGATGCGCGTTGCCACCACGTCGACGCCACTGCCCGTGATCTGCGCGATGAGCTGTTCCACCGGCCCGCCGGGGGCGGCCTGGATAATCGCGAAGTTGATCAACATGATTCCCAACAGCGTGGGAACGATCAAAAGCAAGCGGCGGGCAATGTATGCAAGCATGAAAGCGTTCGTATCCTTACTCAGAAGGGCGCTGCGTCACCGGTTGCCGACGCGCCGCCAGCGCCTTGGCCTTATCGGGATCGACCCACCAGAACGAGGCCGAGGTGCCGTTGAGCGGTGTTTTCTCCGGCCGGCCGAACTTATTCCAATAGACATACCGGTCGAAGGGGGCGGCTAGGTTGGGCACTTCATAGTGGCCCCACAGCAGAACCCGGTCCAAGGCGCGAGTGCGCACCACCAGGCTTTCCCGGTCCGGCGCCGCGATGACCATCTCGATCAACTCATCGACCACCGGGTCTTGAATGCCGGGCATGTTGCGACTGCCTGGATCATCCGCCGCCGCCGATCCCCACCAGGTCCGCTGCTCGTTGCCGGGCGAAAGCGATTGGGCCGAGCCATAGACGATCATGTCGAAATCGAAGGCGCGCAGACGGTTGATATATTGCGAGGTATCGACCACGCGCAGGTTGGCATCGATACCCAGGCGCTGCATGTTGCGCATATAGGGCAGAATGGCGCGCTCCAAACTCTTCTGCTGCACCAAGATTTCGAGGCGTAGTTGTTCGCCGGTTTCCGCATTGACCAGCTTCATGTCGCGCACGACCCAGCCGGCCTCGGCCAATAGCTCGAAGGCGCGTGTCAGGTTGGCGCGCGGCCAACCGGATCCATCGGTTTGCGGCACCGTATAGACTTTCGTGAACACCTCGTCCGGCACGCGGCCGCGGTAGCGTTCGAGGATCTTTAACTCCTCGCCCGTGGGTAGGTCGGACGATGCCATTTCCGTTCCGAAGAAGTAGCTGTTCGGATGAATATACTGGCCGTAATAGATATTGCGGTTGGTCCACTGGAAGTCCAAAGCATAGGCCAAGGCGCGGCGCAGCCGCCGGTCCTTGAACTTCTCCCGCCGCGTGTTGAACGCATAGGTTTGCATGCCG
>JAJFGP010000053.1 GCA_021776055.1 Kiloniellaceae bacterium | reverse complement strand
GCCGATCCCGCGGGACCAGGTAGTCGTAGGCCCCCGGCAGGGGCAAGGGGATCAGCACCGGAACCCGGTCAAGACCCGGGCTGGATTCCAGATTCGGGCCAGCACCCGGATTCGGGCCGGATTCGGCGGTATTCTGGGTTGCTTTGGCCGCGCTGGCATGGCGATCGGGCATGGGCTACACTCTAGTCGAGGTGCCCGGTGGAGGCTATCGTCACGCCAAGGCACATAAGGTTTTTGGAAAGGCCGCCGCAAGGACCATGCGTTTTTTTATCGACTCCGCTGACGTCAGCGAGATCCGTGATCTGGCCGCCACCGGACTGGTGGACGGGGTTACCACGAATCCATCCCTGATCGCCAAAAGCGGGCGCGACTTTGTCGAGGTCCTGCGCGAAATCTGCGCCATCGTGCCGGGCCCGATTAGCGCCGAGGTCGCAGCGACCGATACGCCGACCATGCTCGCCGAAGGACGGTATCTCGCGGGCATCGCCGAAAACGTCGTCATCAAGGTACCGCTGACCCCCGACGGGCTAAAAGCCTGCCGGGTGCTGACCGATGAAGGGACGCCGGTCAACGTCACCTTATGTTTTTCGGCGGCCCAGGCCATTCTCGCCGCCAAGGCGGGCGCCCGGTACATCTCGCCGTTTGTCGGACGTCTGGACGATGTGGGTGCCGACGGCTTGGGGTTGATCGCGGAACTGGTGGAGATCTACAGCACCTATCCGAGCTTCACGACCGAGGTTCTGGTCGCCTCAATCCGCCACCCGGAGCACGTGGTCGAGGCGGCGAAGATGGGGGCCCATGTCGCCACGCTGCCGCCGGCGGTGTTGCGCACCATGTTCAAGCATCCCTTGACCGACAAGGGCCTGGAAGCGTTCCTCGCCGATTGGGCCAAGACCGGTCAAACCATCCTGAAACAGCCAGTGCAGGGCACGGATGACGCGAAACCAGCGAGACGCCGCGCCTAACGGCGGCGCCGGTAAGGCGCCGGTGGAGGCCACGGAAAGCGAGACACTCGCCGCCAACGGTGTGGCCGACTTTCTGCGCAGTCATCCCGATTTTCTCGCCCGCCATCCGGAACTTCTGGATGTCCTGACGCCGCCGGCGCGCGACCGCGGCGACGGCGTTCTCGATTTGCAGCAGTTCATGGTCGAGCGGCTGCGTGACGAGCTCTCGGAGATGGCCGCAGCGCGCGATGCGCTGGTCGCCACGGGACGCGGCAACCTGAGCGCCCAAGCCCGCGTGCACAAAGCAATCCTTGCCTTGCTGGCAGCGCGCAGCTTCGAACATTACATTGAGACCTTGACCACCGATGTGGCCGTCACTCTGGATTTGGACATCATCACCATCGGTGTCGAGCAGACCAACGATAACGGATCGCGAACGCACACCGCCGGCGTCTGCCGGTTGGAACCGAACATGGTCGATTGCTTGCTCGGACCGCGGCAAGTCATCGCCTTGCACGCCGATATTGCCGGCGACGAGGCCGTCTTCGGCGCCGCCGCCGGCCTGGTGCGCTCGGAAGCGCTGATCCGCTTGTCGATCAGCGAGGCAACGCCGGTGGCGCTGCTCGCCCTCGGCTCGCGCAATGCCGAGCATTTCCAAGAAGGTCAGGGGACCGAGTTGCTCTCTTTCCTGGCTCGCGTGGTGGAAAGCGGTATCCGCGGATGGCTAAACCTACCGACCTAAGATCGATCCCCGCCGCCGCCGACCTGCAGGCCGCCATCGACAACTGGCGGGTTTGGCTGCGCGATGAACGGCGCGCCTCGCTCCATACGCTCGCTGCCTATGAGCGCGATCTATTTCAGTTTCTGGATTTCCTCGCCGGCCATTTGGGCGGCGCCCCCTCGTTGGCGAACCTGAGAACGTTACGGCCGGCGGATTTCCGTGCCTGGCTGGCGGCACGCCACGGGCACGGTTTGGCCCGCACCTCGGTGGCGCGCGGCCTGTCGGTAGTGCGCGGTTTCTTCCGCTGGCTGGCGCGCGAGGGCCATGTCGACAATCCGGCACTCACAAGCCTGCGCACCCCGCGCGTGCCCCATTCCGTGCCCAAGGCAATCACCGCCGAGGCCGCCATCGATGTGGTGGACACGGTGGCCGAACTGGCCAATCAGGATTGGCTCGGCAAGCGCGATACCGCGATCTTGACCTTGCTCTACGGCTGCGGCCTACGCATCGGCGAGGCTTTGGCGTTGACCCGCCGGCAGGCGCCGGCCGCCGGCCAGGACATGCTGCGGGTCACCGGCAAGGGCCGTAAGCAGCGCCTGGTGCCGCTCTTGCCCGCCGTCATCGAAGCCATCGACGATTACCTGGCGCATTGCCCATGGGTGCTGGCCCTCGATGCGCCCCTGTTTCGCGGCGCCCGCGGCCGGCCACTGAATGCCCGGCGGGTGCAGGAGCGCATGGCCGAGCTGCGCGGTCTGCTCGGTCTCCCTGAAACGGCGACACCGCATGCCTTGCGCCACAGCTTCGCCACCCATCTGTTGGCCGGCGGCGGCGATCTGCGGGCCATTCAGGAGTTACTCGGCCATGCCTCGCTCAGCACGACGCAGCGTTATACGGATGTGGATGTGGCCGGCCTGCTGTCGGTCTATGAAAAAGCCCACCCGCGCGCCAAAGCCAGGCGCCGAGCCTAGTTTTTTTTCGGCGGGCGGTGGAAGACGGCCAGAAATACAGGCCCCAGCGCGATCACCAAACCCAACCCGGCAAAAGCCACGCCCCAGGCCAATTGGCTGTCGCGGCCACCGGCCATATCCAGCATCATGCCAAAAACCAACGGCCCAACGAAGCCACCGCCGAAGCCGATGAAGGAATGCACCGCCATGGTAGCACCGCGTTGGCCCGGTGTTGCCGCCTCCACCGCCCCAGCGGTGAGCGAGGCCGAATCGGCGCTTATCGTCAGCGAATAAAGCAGCGCCACCGCAACCACCAGAACGAACGGCAAGGGCGCGGAAAAGCCGGAGACCGCGGCGACCAGGGCCGAGGCGCCCATGACAATGGTGAGCACACGGCGGCGGCCGAACTTCACCGCCGCCTCGTTGCCCAGAACGCTGGCCGGCAAGGCGACTACGTTGATCAGCGCCGCCAGGGCCGTGGCACTCCAGGCGATGCCCCAGGTGCCCGGTGCCTGCAAACCTTGCGAGAAAACCAGAAAGGTCACGATCCAGGAGCGAGCGGCGAAAAGTTCCCAATTGTGCGCGCCGTAAGCTAGCACATAACCCATCGCCGCGCGGTTGCGCAGGACCGGCCGAAAATCGAGCAACGCGCCCGGCGCCGCACTCAGGTGATGCGGCTCGCTCGGCGGCACCAGCACTTGGAAGACCAGCAGCGCAATAGCGGGACCGATCGCCACCAGGGCGAACGCCCAACGCCAATCCAACGCCGCCGCAATTTCGCCGCTGAGCAGGAATGACAGCGCGAAACCGATGGAAAGGCTCGCCGTGTAGAAGGCCACGGCGCGTGAGCGCATGCGTTCCGGCACATGGTCGGTCAACGCCTTGAGACCGGGCATATAGGTACCCGCCAAGCCAACGCCGCCCAGGGCTCGAAACGCCAGAGCACCCCAGAAACCCTCAACGAACAGAGCAAATCCGAGAGAGGAGGCGATACTGACGACAGCACCAAAGAAATAGATTCGCCGCGGGTCGACCCGGTCGGTCAGGCTGACCAGCACCGGCACCACCGCCATGTAACCGGCAAAATAGACACCGGTCATCCAGCCAGCCTCGGTGCCCGACAGATTCCAGTCTTCCAGAAACGTAGGGAGAAGTGCCGGAACGGTACTAAAGCCGAGGACCGACAATCCTTCGGCGATGCAGACTACAACCGCGAGACGGCTACCGGATAGTCGAACCCTTCCGCCGCCCACTGCCATCAGAGGGCGCGGCGGCTAGCTATGGATCGCCCGACCGTCCACCGCCAAGGCAGCTTCCTTCACGGCCTCGTTGAGGGTCGGATGGCCGTGGAACGAGCGCGCCAAGTCCTCGGCGGAGCCGCCGAATTCCATGGCAACCACCACCTCGTGAATCAGGGTGCCCGCATCCGGCCCGATGATATGGGCGCCAAGAATGCGGTCGCTGGCCGCATCCGCCAAAATTTTGACCATCCCTTCCGATTGCGCGGCGACACGCGCCCGGCTGTTCGCGGAAAACGGAAACTTGCCGACCTTATAGGCGACACCAGCCTCTTTGAGTTGTTCCTCGGTCTTGCCCACGGCCGCGACCTCGGGCCAGGTATAGACGATGCCCGGCACGGTCTCGTAGTTCACATGGCCCGACTGACCGGCCAGAATTTCGGCTAGGGCAACGCCTTCTTCTTCCGCTTTGTGCGCCAGCATGGGACCCGCGATCACGTCGCCAATGGCATAGACGCCCGGAATATTCGTCTGAAAGCGATGATCGACCGTTATGCGGCCGCCCTTATCGACCGCGACACCGGCTTTTTCCAGGCCAAGCCCGGTGGTATAGGGCCGCCGGCCGATGGCCACCAGGACCGCATCGGCCTCCAGAGTTTCCGCTTTGCCACCCTCTTTCGCCGGTTCAATGCTGAGCGCGATACCGGATTTGCTCGCCTTCGCCCCTGTGACCTTGGTGCCCAGGCGGAAAGTCATCCCCTGTTTTTTCAGCACCCGTTGAAAAGCCTTACCGATCTCGCCGTCCATGCCCGGCACAATGCGGTCGAGAAATTCAACCACGGTAATCTTGGCGCCCAGGCGCATCCAAACCGAACCAAGCTCCAATCCGATGTAGCCGCCGCCGACCACCACCAGATGTTCGGGTACCTTTGCTAGCGACAGCGCACCGGTCGAACTGACGATCCGCTTTTCGTCGATTTTTATACCCGGCAAATCCACATGATCCGACCCGGTGGCGATGACGATGGCCTTCGCCTTTAGCGCGCTCTTATTCTTGCCGTCCTCGACCGCGACCGCGCCGTCGCCGGACAACGTGGCCGTGCCCTTGATGTAATCGATCTTGTTCTTGCGCAGGAGAAACTCGATGCCCTTGGTCAGATCGGAGACCACTTTGTCCTTGTGACCAAGCATGGCCGCCAGATCGAGCCCGACCTTGCCCAGCTTGATGCCCAGGCTTTCCATGCCGCCGTGCGCCTCGGCGTAAAGCTCGGAGGCGTGCAACAGCGCTTTTGAGGGGATACAACCCACATTCAAACACGTGCCGCCCAGCGCTCCGCGCTTTTCTATGCAGGCGGTCTTGAGGCCAAGCTGGGCCGCACGGATGGCACAGACATAGCCGCCCGGGCCACCGCCAATAACGATAACATCGTAGGGTTGGTCGCTCATCGCATCCCCCGCTGCAAGATGCCGCGACCTTGCCCGAAGGCGAACGACGGGGCAAGGGCGGCAGCACCTCACCGGCCGGTAACCGAGATGCCCGGCTTGCGCCACATGATGTGGTGCCTGCACACGGTGGTCTGTGCTATCAACAATCAGGTTCGGTTAGAAACAGAGCACCGGCGGTCATGCAAAAAGACCCCGCGCAGATCATCGAGGATAAGCGGCTCCTGGCCCTGTATCGTTATTGGGAGAGCAAGCGGGGGGAGCGGACCATGCCGGCACGCGCCGATATCGATCCGACCGAGATTCCTGCCTTGTTGCCCATAATCCTACTTGTCGATGTCATGGAGACCGGCACATACCGGTACCGGCTGGCGGGTACCGAGATCGTGGGTACGTTCGGCCACGACATTACCGGCAAGACATTCGCGGAGGTGCTGCCCGGCGGCAAGTACTTGGAGTACATTACCAGCCTAGTCAACGATGTCGTGTCGAACGGCCGGCCGCTATACTCGGAAAGCGCGTTCCTCTCCAAGGAACACTTCGGTCGGCAGGTGCGCCGCCTCGTTCTGCCACTTTCCGCCGATGGGCAGGTGGTTGATATGATACTCGGTGGACAAACCATCGTCACCACAAGCAAAGACACCCTTGGGAAGATTGTCCCAACGGACCTGCCGTTCTCGGAAAAACACCGCGTTTTTCTGACCTAAATTACGTTCTGAATCCGGCTAGGCGGGGCTTTTCCGGACCTATGTCAACCCCTTGTATAGGGACACCTAAATCCCAGATAATAGCTTACGGCCCGGCCCCGTCGGGCCCGTTGCATTTCGCCACGGCCCGGCCCTTTTTTAAACTGCACACGAGCCAGCAGGATTCATGCGATTTTCCCCCGCCCGAGATCGAGCCAAGAGAGCCGAGCTAGGCTTCTTTCTGCTCTGGCTGCGCCGCCCTGGCCGCGTGGGCGCCCTGGTTCCCAGCGGCAGGGCCCTGGCAACGTCCATGGCCGCCCGCATCGATGTCCATGCGCCGGGTGTCGTGGTCGAGTTGGGCGGCGGTACCGGCAGCATCACGGAAGCCATTTTGGCCGCCGGCACTGCTCCTCAAGACCTGGTGGTGGTCGAGCACGAGGCAAAATTGTGTGCCGTTCTGGCCACGCGCTTTCCGCACATCCAGGTCCTGCAAGGCGATGCCCGCGACCTCAAGAACCTGCTCGAGAAAACGGGAATCGGGCCCGTCAAGACGGTGGTTTCCGGCCTACCGCTTCTCTCCATGGATGATCGCGACTGTCAGCGCATTGTCGCCGGCGCGTTTTCGGTGCTGCCGCCGAGGGGCGAGTTCTTGCAGTTCACATATGGCCCGGCATCACCGGTTTCGCGCCAGACTCGATCAAGCCTGGGGATCGCCGGCCGGCGTTCCGATTGGATTCTCTACAACCTGCCGCCGGCAACCGTCTGGCGCTTTCACCGCAATCCAGCACCCGCCAGCATTCGCGCCGCTTAACTTAAATTTCCCGGTTATCGGCGTCGACCGCCCCGGAAAGAACGCGCCGGGCCACCTTGCCGACCGTTGCACCTTGGACAACAACCGAGAACACGACGACGACATAGGTGGCCGTGAGGATCAAATCTTTCATGGGTCCCTCCGGCAGAGCCAGGGCCAGCGCGATGGAGATACCGCCGCGCAATCCACCCCAGACCATCACCGGGTAAGCGCCGCGGGTAAACGGCGATAGCCGGCTCAACGCCGCCATAGGCAGGCCAACGGCAATGGCCCGCGCGACGAGAACCAGGACAATCGACGCGATACCGGCGACCAGATAGGCCCCCTGCACGGCAATGGCGATCACCTCGAGCCCGATCAACAGGAACAGGACGGAGTTTAGTATTTCGTCGACAAGCGACCAGAACTGCAGCACGTGCTCGCGCGTCCGCTCGCTCATGGCCAGGGACACCCCGTGGTTGCCGATCAACAAACCGGCAACCGCCATGGCGACCGGTCCGCTGACGTGTATGGCCTGTGCCAGAGCATAGCCACCCATGACCATGGCTAGGGTGATGAGGACTTCCAGGTTGTGCTCATCGATGCCTTTCATAGCCCTGAAGCCGACCCAACCGAGAACCAGACCGAATACAGCACCACCCACCGCTTCCAGCAGGAACAGCTCGACGGCGTGCACGATCGAAAAGTCGCCGGCACCCGCGGCCGCGGCGAGCAAGATCGAAAAGACCACGACCCCCACCCCGTCATTGAACAGGCTTTCACCGGCGACCTTTGCCTCCAGCGACGCCGGGACCTTGGCGGATTTCAGAATACCGAGCACGGCCACCGGATCCGTCGGGCTGATCAAGGCGCCAAACACCAGGCACCAAATCAGCGGCACCTCGAGACCCAGGAGCAGGCTCAAACCCTTGAACCCGACTCCGATAAGGACGGTGGAGATCAATACGCCGACGGTCGCCAGGGACAGGATCGTCCATTTGCGCCGGAGGATAAGCGACAGATCCACGTGCAGCGCGCCGGCAAAAAGCAGGAACGCCAGCATGCCGTCCATCAAGGCCGTGCGGAAGTCGATGCCGACGAAGAAGGCCCGCACCGCATGGCCGAGACCGAGATTCGGCGCCATCGCATCGACGACAACGACGGCAATCGAGGCAACCGCCCCCATGATCGTCAGCCCCATGGCATGCGGCAGGCCGATGACCCGATAGTTCACATAGCCGAACACCGCCGCAAGGACGACGAGAATGGCGGCAACGTCGATCGGGGTCATGATGAGGTGCCGTTACACGTCGAGCAACAGGCGCTCCGGATCCTCGATAAATTCCTTCACGCGAACCAGGAAGGTAACCGCCTCGCGTCCATCGATGACCCGATGATCATAGGAAAGCGCCAGATACATCATCGGCCGAATGCGGACCTCGCCATCGACGGCGACCGGCCGCTCTTGGATCTTGTGCAGGCCGAGGATGCCCGACTGCGGCGGATTGAGGATCGGCGTCGAGTTGAGCGAGCCGTAGACGCCACCGTTGGTGATGGTGAAGGTGCCGCCGCTCATCTCGTCGATGGAAAGCTTGCCGTCGCGGGCCTTACGGCCCAGCGCCCCGATGGTCTTTTCGATCTCGGCGAAACCCAACCGATCCGCATCGCGGACCACGGGAACCACCAGGCCCTGCGGCGTGCCGACGGCGATGCCGATGTCGTAATGATTCTTGTAGACCAGTTCATCGCCGTCGACCTCGGCGTTTACCGCCGGGATTTCCTTCAGCGCCGCCACCGCCGCCTTGGTGAAGAAGGCCATGAAGCCGAGGCGCACGCCATGCCGGCGCTCGAAGCTATCACGGTAGCGTTTGCGCAATTCCATGACCGCGCCCATATCCGCCTCGTTAAAGGTGGTGAGCATGGCTGCGGTGTTCTGCGCCTCCTTCAAACGCTCGGCGATGCGTTTGCGCAGCCGTGTCATACGCACGCGTTCCTCGCGCGGCCCCGCCGCGGTCGCCGGCTGTGGCGCGGCCGGCGGTGCTGCTGGAGCCTTGGCCGCGGGCGCACCTTTTCCGTTCGCCCCGGAAATGCTGGCCAGCACGTCTTCTTTGGTAATCCGCCCGTCTTTGCCGCTGCCAGAAATCTGGCGCGCATCCAGGGCATTGTCGTCGATCAGCTTGCGCACCGCCGGTGACAGCGACCCGGCCGCACCGCCATCAGCGGCCTCCGCTACTTTTGTGGGCGCCGCACTAGCGGGAGCGGGAGCGGGCGCCGCTTTGGTAGGAGCCGGAGCCTTGGCAGCGGCCGGTTGCGCAGTGGCCGCGCCCTCGCCGATGCGCCCCAGGATGGCCCCCACCTCGACACTATCGCCTTCACCCGCCAGCACCTCGTTGAGAACGCCCGCGGTGGACGCATTGACCTCGAGAGTGACCTTGTCGGTTTCCAGCTCGACGAGCGGATCGTCCACCTGTACGGCTTCGCCCGGCTGCTTTAGCCATTGCGCCACCGTTGCTTCGGTGACCGATTCGCCCAAGGTGGGTACTACGATATCCGTCGTCATTCTCGCTTATCCCGTCCTATTTACGTGCCTTCGCCGCGGTTTCCTCGGCCTTGCGTGTGGCAATGCGGCTTAGGTGCGGCTTGCCGATGGTCAGCGCATCGTCAATCAGTCGCGCCTGCTCCGCTTGGTGCCGCTTGGCCGAGCCGGTGGCCGGCGAGGCGGCCGACGGCCGGCCGGCATAACGCGGCCGCGGATGCATGGCTCCCACCGCGGCACCGATGTCTTCCATGAAGTCGGCCACGAAGCTCCAGGCACCCATATTGCGCGGCTCTTCCTGGCACCAGACGATGTGGCAATGACGATACGGCTCCAACTCGCTGATGAGGGCATCTGCCGGAAATGGATAGATCTGCTCGAGGCGCAGGAAATGCACATCGGTAACGCCGCGCTTCTCGCGCTCTTCCAGAAGATCGTAGTAGACCCTGCCGGAACATAGCACCACCTGCTTGGCGTCCTTTGGATCGCTCGGCACCTCGTCGCAATGCATGACCCGGTGAAAGGTTGATCCGGGGCCGAAGTCGACCAAGTTGGAAACCGCCCGCTTGTGCCGCAACAGGGACTTGGGAGTCATGACGATCAGCGGCTTGCGGAACTTGCGGTGCAGTTGCCGGCGCAGCACGTGGAAGAAATTCGCCGGGGTGGTGCAATTGACCACCTGTATGTTGTCCTCGCCGCATAGCTGCAGGAACCGCTCGAGGCGGGCCGAGGAATGTTCCGGCCCCTGGCCTTCGTAACCGTGCGGCAACAGCATGACCAAACCCGACATGCGCAGCCACTTGGATTCGCCCGAGGCTATGAACTGATCGATGATGATCTGCGCACCGTTGGCGAAATCGCCGAACTGCGCCTCCCAGATGACCAAGGCTTGCGGCTCGGCCAGGGAATAGCCGTATTCGAAGCCGAGCACCGCCACCTCGCTCAAGGGGCTTTCGATGACCTCGATGTGTTTTTGCTCGGCCCGGACGTGGTTAGCCGGAAAATAGCGCGCCTCCGTCTCCTGGTCGACGAACGCCGCATGCCGGTGGGAAAAGGTACCGCGCATGGAATCCTGGCCGGAAAGTCGGACCGGGTGTCCTTCGATCAATAAGGTGGCGAACGCCAGCGCCTCGCCAAGGGCCCAGTCGAAGCCGACACCGGTTTCAAACATCTTTTTCTTGGCATCGAGCAAACGGAGGATCTTGCGGTTGACGTTGAAACCATCCGGATAGCGGACCAGCGCCGCGCCGACCTCTTTCAGCGTCTTAATCGGCACCTCGGTTTTGCCGCGCCGGGCATCGAAGCCACGCGCCGTGTCGAAGCCCGACCAAACACCTTCCAACCAGTCGGCCTTGTTTGGCTTGTAGGCGTTCGCCGCCGCAAATTCGTCTTCCAGACGCGCGTGCCAATCGGCCGCCACGCCATCGGCTTGCTCTTGGCTGAGCACTCCTTCGGCAACCAGACGTTTGGCATAAATTTCGCGGGTCGAGGGGTGCGTCTTGATCCGCTTGTACATCAGCGGCTGGGTAAAGGCCGGCTCGTCGCCCTCGTTGTGGCCATGGCGCCGGTAGCAAAACATATCGATGACGATGTCTTTCTTGAACGTCTGCCGAAACTCGGCGGCGATACGCGCCACGTGCACCACCGATTCCGGGTCGTCGCCATTGACGTGCAGGATCGGCGCCTGAACCATCTTCGCCACCTCCGAGCAATAGGGCCCGGAGCGGGAGTTGATCGGGTTGGTGGTAAAGCCGATCTGGTTGTTGACGATGAAGTGGATGGTGCCGCCGATGCGATAACCCTTGAGCTCGGATAGATCGAGGGTTTCGGCCACCAATCCCTGGCCGGCAAAGGCCGCATCGCCGTGCATGAGCAGACCCATGACCTGAGTCCGATCGGTGTCCTGGCGCTGCACCTGCTTGGCGCGCACCTTGCCGACCACCACCGGATCAACCGCCTCCAGATGCGATGGGTTGGCGGTAAGCGAGAGGTGCACCGTATTGCCGTCGAACTCGCGGTCCGACGAGGTGCCCAGATGGTACTTCACATCGCCCGAGCCACCAACGTCCTCGGGATTGGCCGCGCCGCCCTGAAATTCCGAGAAGATGGCCGAGAACGGCTTGCCCATGAAATTGGCGAGCACGTTCAGCCGGCCCCGGTGCGGCATGCCGATGACCACCTCTTTTAGACCAAGCTGGCCGCCGCGCTTGAGAATCTGCTCCAGCGCCGGGATCATGGATTCGCCGCCGTCGAGGCCGAAGCGCTTGGTGCCCGTATACTTCTTATCGAGAAACCGCTCGAAAACCTCGGCGGACGTCAGGCTTTCGAGGATGGCGCGCTTACCGGCTTCGGTGAAGCTCGTCTGATTGTGAATCGACTCGATGCGTTCCTGGACCCAGGCTTTTTGTTCCGGGTCCTGGATATGCATGAACTCGACACCGATGCGGCCACAGTACGTGGCCCGCACCGCGGCCAGGATTTCGCGCAAAGTGGCGACTTCCAGGCCAAGCACGTGATTGATGAAGATGGGGCGGTCGAAATCCGCTTCGGTGAAGCCGTAACTGGTCGGATCGAGCTCGGGGTGCGGCTCGATCGGCTTCAGGCCCAAGGGGTCGAGATCGGCCTCCAGATGACCGCGCACGCGGTAGGCACGGATAAGCATCAGGGCCCGGATCGAATCGATTGTCGCAGCGCGAACATCGTCGGCCGTGATATCGAGGCCACCGGCAACACCGGCCGCGACCGCGCCCGTGGTCGGCGCTTCCTCGGCCGACCAGCCCTCACCATGGCCGTTTACATCGGCAAGCGTCTTCGGCGTCCAACTGGCGCCGCGCAACTCCTCGATAACGGCGCGGGCATCATCGTTCAGCTCGCGAAAGAAACCTTGCCAGGAAGCGTCCACCGAGCCCGGATCCTCAGCAAAGCGGGCGTAAAGATCGGCAATGAACTTCGCGTTAGGGCCGAAAAGGACGGAATTTTGCTCTGGAGTGCTATTCGCCATATCTCGCTATGATCCGGCTTGGGGTCGGCCCGGCGGGACCGCCAATTGCGCTAAGGACCCGATCCTGACCTGCAAATCCCTAGATTTGCGTAAATCACACCGCCATCCCGTTGCACGCTCAGGCGCCCATGGCCGCCATCATGGTCGTCCCCAGCGCCGCCGGCGAATCGGCGACCCGGATTCCGGCGGAATTCAGCGCTTCTATCTTGTCGCCGGCACCACCTTTGCCACCGGCGATGATGGCGCCCGCATGACCCATGCGCCGGCCCGGCGGAGCCGTCACGCCGGCAATAAAGCCCGCCATGGGCTTTTTTGTCTTCGATGCCGTGTAGAAGGCCGCTGCCTCCTCCTCGGCGGAACCGCCGATCTCGCCGATCATGATGATGCCTTCGGTCTCCGGATCGGCGAGAAATATATCCAGGCAATCGACGAAATTGGTGCCGTTGATGGGATCGCCGCCAATGCCGATGCAGGTGGTCTGACCCAGGCCAGCCGCCGTGGTCTGCGCCACAGCCTCGTACGTAAGCGTTCCGGAGCGGGAAACAATGCCGATACGGCCGCGTTTGTGAATATGGCCGGGCATGATGCCGATTTTGCACTCGCCTGGCGTGATGATACCGGGGCAATTGGGCCCGATCAGCCGGGTCGACGACCCCTCCAGCGCCCGCTTGACCTTGAGCATGTCGAGGACCGGGATCCCCTCGGTGATGCACACCACCAGGGCGATACCCGCATCGATCGCCTCAACGATGGCATCGCCGGCAAACGGCGGCGGGACATAGATGACCGAGGCCTGCGCGCCGGTCACCCGCACCGCCTCATCGACCGTATCGAAGACCGGTAGGTCCAAATGCGTACCGCCGCCCTTGCCGGGCGTTACACCGCCGACCATGCGCGTGCCATAGGCGACCGCTTGCTCGGAATGGAAGGTGCCCTGCGAGCCGGTGAAGCCCTGACAGATGACCTTGGTCTCTTTGCCGACGAGAACCGCCATCTATGCCGCCTCCTTCACCGCGCGCACCACCTTCGCGGCGGCATCGCCCAAGTCATCGGCGGAGATGATGGGCAAGCCCGACTCCGCCATGATCTTCTTGCCCAATTCCACGTTCGTCCCTTCCAAACGCACCACCAACGGCACCCGCAACGAGACCTCGCGCGCCGCCGCGACGACGCCTTCGGCGATCACATCGCAGCGCATGATGCCGCCGAAAATGTTGACCAGAATGCCCTTCACGTTGGGATCGGAGAGGATGATCTTGAAGGCGGAGGTCACCCGTTCCTTGGTAGCGCCGCCGCCCACGTCGAGAAAGTTGGCCGGCGCACTGCCGTGCAGCTTGATGATGTCCATGGTCGCCATGGCCAGACCGGCGCCGTTGACCATGCAGCCGATCGAGCCATCCAGCTTGATGTAGTTAAGCTCGTGTTTCGCCGCCTCCATCTCCATCGGGTCCTCCTCGGACTCGTCGCGCATCTCGGCGACGTCCGGGTGGCGATAGAGGGCGTTGTCATCGAAATTCATCTTGGCGTCGAGGGCGATCACCTCGCCGGCGCCGGTAATGACCAGCGGATTGATCTCGACGATGCTGGCATCCAGTTCGGTAAAGGCGCGGTACATGGCGGCGATGAACTTGACCGCGGCACCCACCTGCTTGCCCTCGAGACCAAGGCCGAACGCGATCTTGCGTCCATGGAAAGGCATGATGCCGGTGGCCGGATCGATGGCCAGCTTGAGGATTTTCTCCGGCGTCTTCGCCGCTACCTCCTCGATCTCCATACCGCCCTCGGTCGAGGCCATGATGGTAATCCGGCTGGTGGCACGGTCCACCAGCATGCCGAGGTAAAGCTCGCGCTTGATGTCGCAGCCTTCTTCGATATAGAGGCGCTGGACCAGCTTGCCCGCCGGGCCGGTCTGCTTGGTGATCAGCACGTGGCCCAGCATCTGGCCAGCGTTCTGCGTCACTTCCTCAACCGATTTACTCAGGCGCACACCGCCGGCGCCGTTGGGATCATCCTGGAATTTTCCGGCGCCGCGGCCACCGGCGTGAATCTGGGATTTCACGACCCAGATCTTGCCGCCCAGATCGCGGGCTGCCTTTTCCGCCTCCGCCGCCGTGAAGGCCACGGTGCCGCGCGGCACGGCAACGCCAAATTTCGTCAGCAGGCTTTTGGCCTGGTATTCATGAATGTTCATGGAAGATCGTTTGCTGTTGTGATGAAAAATCGGCGGCGCAGCGGCCACCGGCACTCTAGCAGCCGGTGACGGTGGCGCAACCTACAGTCGATCATGTGCCTGTACATGAGAGCCGACCGCGATCGAGGCTAGGCCGCCTTGCGCGCTTTGCCCCGCCCGCGCTTGGCCTTGGTGGCGGGCGCCGGCGCCTTCTTCTTGCGCAAGACCTTGCAGACATCCACCAGGCCGCGCACGGCCGTTACCGATTTGCGCAACATGGCTTTTTCCGAGGCGGAGAGTTGCAGCTCCACGATCCGCTCCACGCCGCCGGCGCCGAGCACCGCCGGCACCCCGACAAACAAATCCTTCACCCCATATTGTCCGTTTAGGTAGGCGGCGCAGGGCAGCACCCGTTTTTTGTCCTTGAGATAAGATTCGGCCATGGCAATCGCCGAAGCGGCGGGGGCATAGAACGCCGAGCCGGCCTTGAGCAAACCGACGATCTCGGCCCCGCCGTTGCGCGTGCGATCGACGATCTCGTCAAGCCGCGCCTTTTTGATCCAGCCCATCTTCACCAGATCCGGCAGCGGGATGCCCGCCACCGTGGTGTAGCGCACCATGGGCACCATGGTATCGCCGTGCCCGCCAAGCACGAAGGCACTGACATCTTCCACCGACACACCGACTTCGTCGGCGATAAAATAGCGGAAGCGTGCCGAATCCAGCACCCCGGCCATGCCGACGATCTTGTTGGTCGGGACACCGGCAGCCTTCTGCAATACCCAAACCATGGCATCGAGCGGGTTGGTGATGCAGATGATGAAGGCCTTCGGGCAATATTTCTTGATGCCGGCACCCACCTGACCCATGACCTGGGTGTTGATGTCCAGCAGATCGTCCCGGCTCATGCCCGGCTTGCGCGGGATGCCGGCGGTGACGATGACCACGTTGGCGCCTTTGAGGGCGCTGTATTTCCCGGTGCCTATCAGCTTGGCATCGAAGCCTTCGACGGGGGAGGCCTGAGCGATATCCAAGGCCTTGCCCTGGGGGATGCCATCGACCACGTCGAAGAGCACAACATCGCCCAACTCCTTGAGACCAGCCAAGAGAGCCAGGGTGCCGCCGATGTTGCCGGCGCCGACAAGCGCGATCTTGCTGCGAGCCATGGTGCGATCCTCATGAGTTTAGCGAATGGCGAAACGCTTTGTGGAAGCGGAATTTACCTACTCCGATTTCGGAGCACGGGCAAGGCCGCGGCGTAGAGCGCGGCGGCTGTGCGGCTCTTGTATGTAGGCACGCGATTGCATTTCGATAAGGCGTGAAGCCGTGCGTTGAAATTCTTCCGCGCCATGACCCTCGGGATAGAGCGCATCCGGCGCCGCATCCGCCGATATGACGAGATTCACTCGATGCTCGTAGAGCGCATCGATCAACGTCATGAAGCGGCGCGCTTCGTTGCGAAGGTCCGGTGTCATCAGCGGAACATCGTTGAGGATCAGCGTATGAAATCGGCGCGCGATGGCCAGATAATCGGCCGCACCCAAGGCCCGGCCGCACACATCCGCAAAGCCGGCGCGAACAACTCCATCCGCCGCCAGCGGCAGTTTCAACTTCCGGCCCTTCACGGTCAGCGCAACCGATTCACCCTTGGCGCCATCGGTCAGCCGGTCAAAAGCTTCACCGAGCGCCTTGGTGGCGGCGGGCCCGAGCGGTGTGTGATAGACCGCCAGAGCATCGTCGCCTTGGCGCCGATAGTCGAGGCCGCCCAGTTCGACAACCTCCAGGCGTTCGCACAGCAGATCGATGAAGGGGAGAAAGTTGTCCCGCTGCAAACCATCCTCATAGAGCCGGTCGGGGGCCGTATTCGAGGTGGCAACCACCACCACGCCGCGCTCGAACAGGGTGGTGAACAGGCGACCGAGGATCATGGCATCGGCGATGTTGACCACATGAAATTCATCGAAGCATAGGAGCCAGGCTTCCGCCGCCATCGCATCGGCCAGGCGGGGCAGCGGATCGGCTTGCTTTCCACGGCTTTCCTGGCGCCAGGCGTGCAGACGTTCGTGCACCTCCTGCATGAAGGCATGGAAATGCACCCGCCGCTTGGCCGCAACCGGCGCGGTTTCAAAGAAAATATCCATGAGCATGGACTTGCCCGTGCCGACCGGCCCATGGATGTAGAGACCGCAGGGCACCTCGGCACGGCGCCCGAGCATACTCGCCAAGCCGTTGCGCCGCGCCGGCGGGTCGTAGCCAGCCAGCGCCTCGTGCAGGGCTTGCAGCTTGTGCGCGGCCTCGTCCTGTGCCGGGCTAGGTTCGAGTCTTCCCGCCCGCCGCTTGGCGCGAAAGGCGGACATTGGTCCGTCTGTCATGGGGCTTGGTGTATCTCGGGGCAGGTTACGAAAGTGCTGACAATGCGACCGATATGCTGTTTTCCTACCGTCCGCCGGCCACCCGCAGGATGGTGCCCGTGATATAGCTGGCCGCATCGGAGAGCAACCAGAGGATGGGCTCGGCCACCTCCTCGGCACTAGCCGGACGGCCCAGAGGCACCGCCTTACCGATCCGCTCCAGCCGCCCGGCATCGCCGCTGGCCGCGTGAATCTCGGTCGCCGTCATGCCGGGTGCGACCGCATTGACCCGAATGCCCTCGCCGGCCAACTCGCGGCCAAGACCGATGGTGAAGCTATCGACCGCGCCCTTGGCGGCGGCATACCAGACGTATTCGCCCGGACTACCCAGGCTGGCCGCACCGGACGAGACGTTGACGATGGCCCCGCCGGAGCCGCCATGCCGGGTGGACATGCGGCGCACGGCCGCGCGGGAGCACAGCAGCGTGCCCATCACGTTGACATCGATTGTATGGCGCAAGGTCTCGGTCTCGGCTTCATCCAGGCGCGAGATCAAGCCGGTCAAGCCGGCGTTGTTGACCAGTGCCGTCACCGGACCCAGCTCGGCCTGGGTTCGCTCGAACATCCGCTCCACATCGGCCTCGTCGCAAACATCCCCCTGCACGGCGATGGCGCGACCACCGGCCGCCGTGATATCGCCGACGAGCGCATCGGCAGCGCGGCTATTGCTCAGATAGTTGGCGCAGACCGCATAGCCCCGCTGCGCCGCCAGGCGCGCGGTAGCGGCACCAATCCCCCGGCCGCCGCCGGTGACCAGCAAAACTCCGGCTTCGTTCATCGATTCCCCACGAGGAAATTTGAGATGGGAAGATTACGGACCGCGCGCGAACCTGGCAATGCGGCATCTATTCGGCGGCATCGCGCCCGTCTGCTGCAAAGAGCTCTTCCATGGCACGGCGCACCTGGACCGCTTCGTCCGCGGCATCGGTGGTCACATCCGACCAGTGCACCGGCCCTCCGGCAGCCACCGGGCGACTCAAGGTAACCCCTTGAGCTAAACCGATGGGGAGAGCGCCGATCGAAAGGCTGTCGGCGGCCGGCATTAGCACTCCCCAGACCGTGGTGCCGCCCTCGCCATCCAAGACTTCGCCCGCCGCCAGGTTTCGCTTGGCGGTGGCCACTACGTCGCCACGAAAACCTGTTGGCGCCCCGGTTGCCTCGCCGCGCAGGGCGACACTGGCAACCGAGATACCCAGTTCCAGGCCAATGAGATGACAAGGCCGATAAAGGGCACTCACCTGGCCGTCGGCACTGGTGACCAGACCATATTCAGCAAAGCAGTGGGCGGTATAGTCGCTCGGCGCGGCGAAAACCACATACACACCCCAACGCAGGTCACGCGCCACCACGCTGCCATCGCGATTGAGGCTGGAAACGACCTCAACCTGGCCCGCGTGGTGCAAGATGCCGCCATCGGCCCGCGGGCGCAGGCGTGTGGCAAGGTCGTCCGAACCGCACGGCGGGAATGCCAAACCATCCGGGGCCGGCGTAAGGTCCGTGGCATTGGCCACCGCCGCCATTTCGATCCCCGATTTAGTGCCATCCAAGAACGAGTTGAACATCTTCGGATTCATGCCGGCCGCCGCGGCCTGCTCCGGTGTTAGGCCGTAGAACTCCCACACGGTCTCCGGCGTTGAGGCATGGTAGGTGGGAAGATACTTGGTGCCCTTGCCGGCAGCGATGACGGGCAGGCCGCAAGCGCGCGCCCAATCCACCAATTCACAGATGAGCGCCGGCTGATCGCCATAGGCCAACGAATAAACAAGCCCGGCCGCCGCCGCCTCGCGCGCAAGCAGCGGCCCGGCCAGGGCATCCGCCTCGACGTTGACCATGATCAGATGCCGGCCATGGGTGCGGCACAAACGGGCGTGCCGAATACCCGCAGCCGGATGGCCGGTCGCTTCGACCACCACGTCCAGGCCGGCAGCGGCGATCAGCGCTTGAGCGTCGTCACTGACATGGGTTTCACCACTTTCCAACGCCCGCGCAAACGACGATGCCGATGTCTGTGCCGCCGGCCATCCGGTTGTCGCCAGCGCCGCCTTGGCACGCGCCGGCTCTAAATCCGCCACACCGAGAACATGTAGGCCAGGGGTCAACCGCGCCTGGGCCAGGAACATGGCGCCGAACTTGCCGGCACCGATTAGGCCGACGCGAATCGGGCGCCCGATTTCGGCGCGCTGGCACAATAGACGATGCAGATTCATGAAATCAGCCCCGGGCCGGCACCACCCGCCGGCCTACCAGGATCGGACGCGGCCGGAATCCAGGTGTAGGAACCCGGTCTTCGGGTAATACCCGACACCGCCGGCACGCAACGATAGGGCGGCACGCTGCAGCGTCTTCAATGGCACCTTGGGCAGGTATGCATCCACCGCCATGCCGCGCATGTGATAGCTGTTCTTGGCCACACGGTTGTCGTTTTTGCGCAGGATTTCGTTGGTTATGGGCGAGCGGTAGCCGGACATCACGAAATAGGGCCGGCGGGTGCCGACCTTGCGGCACAGGCGATACAGCATATCGATCAAGCGCGGGTCGAAGGGAATGACATCCTCGGTCCGATAGTCGCGCAGCAGACGGCTAATCTCCACCAAGCCGTCGTCCACGTAGTCGCCGTTCGCCCAATACACGGTCTTGACCGATTCGCCCGTATGCGCGTTGTAGAGCGCGATCGAGCGCTCCTTCGCATGGGCCAGCACGATCGACGGCCGCGCCACCACAGCGCTCGCCGCAGCCAATGAAAATGCCAAGAACCGCCGGCGAGTCGCCGCGTTCGTCATCCTGACCTCCGCCCTGTTTTTCCGTTCCGGTCTTATCGCCGGTTCGGTTGTTTTTTTGATCTTAGACCGAATTCGGGGCGATCGGCAAATTCACCAATCTGCTTGACGCGCCCCCCTTGGCGCCCCCCCTTGGCGCTGGGCGCCGCGAGCCGCTATCTTGCCCGCAAGGCAATCTGCGGCGAGACGCCGCGTAGCGATACCGGAGGCCAGCATGAACGAAGACATCTTCAACATGGAGGTACGCAAGTTCCTCAAGAAAGTCGGCGTCACCTCGCAGCGGGAGATCGACCAAGCGGTGCGCGAGGCCCTGGATAGCGGCAAGCTAAAGGGGACCGAGACCTTGCGCGCCAAGGTAACGCTGACCCTCGACGGGGTCGGTCTGAAAACCGATATCGACGGCGAGATCGCGCTCGAATAACCCTATTGAGCAGCAGGAAAGACCGGCGGCAGGGGCACATCGCGCTCGGCCATTACGGCGCGTAGGCGGTCTGGGTAGTCGGTGATAATCCCATCAACGCCGAGATCGATGAGAGAGCGCATATCCGCCGGCTCGTTCACGGTCCAGACCACCACGCGCAGACCCAGGCGTTTGGCCTCCGCCAGGTCCGCTTCGCGCAGATCACGGAAATAGGGCGACCAGACGGCACCGCCGGCGGCCTCGATTGTGCGCGGCACCGAAGCCTCGTAGTCGTCCGGATCGATGCCGGCGGTCCACGGCGAGACCCCGGGCTGGCCGCGCTCCAGGTTGTTTAGCCAGGACTGCTCGGCCGTCAGGTAAACCGTGCGTAGGGCCGGAGCGATCGCTTGCGCGCGGCGCAAAGAGCGCCAGTCGAAGGACTGGATCGTCGCCCGCTCGGTAATACCGGTTGCTTGGATCGCGGATACCAAGGCCTCGGCCAGGGCGTCCGGCGTTACGGTTTCCATCGGGGCGTCGGGGGCCGTCTTCGTCTCGATATTGTAGCGGATGGTGCCAGCGGATGCCGCCTCGGCCAGCGCGACAACCTCGGCCAAGGTGGGAATGGTCACACCGTCCAGGCCGGCCTGCTGGGGAAAACGCTTGGCGACCCGGCTATCCGGGCGGGCCCGGCCGACGTCAAAGGTGGCAAGGTCCGCATGATCCAACGCGAAGATCGCCGGGGCCGGCTCCTCGATCCAGGCCCCGTCCGATCCGCGCGTGCGGTGCGGATCGAGGCGCCGGTCGTGGTGGACCACCAGCACGCCATCGCGCGTGAGGCCGACATCCATCTCCAAGGTCGTCACCCCGATAGCCAGCGCCGCCGCAAACCCAGGCAAGGTGTTCTCGGGATAAAGGCCGCGGGCCCCACGATGCCCCTGCGCGTCGAAGGCGGGCGGCGATGCCGTCGCCCCCGGTGACGGTGGCGGATTGAACCAAGTAACCGCACCGATACCGATAAGGAGGCCGGTAAAACCCAGCCAGGTCATGGAGCGGACGGAAAGCGTACGCGCCACCGGTCTAGTCCGGGTTGGGTTCGCGGCGTTTCATCATCTTCGCCACCTCGCGGCCCAGCGGGTCTTTGCCGTCGTGCAAGGCGGCGATGACTCCCTGTTGGTCCTCCGGGTGCCTGTTTTGGTTCAGCTTGGCCTTCGCCTCCAGCCGGGCGATGGGAATCTCGAAGGCGACGATGCCGCGAATCTTGGGCGCCGTGTAAGACTCCTCCAACGTATTCAGCCGCCAGGGCTCGGCCGCGCCGGCCTCGTAGGTATCCGCCAGATCGGCCAGCAGGCGGTGCACCCGCACCGCATCCTCGATCAGACGCGGTATGCCATAAGCGTGCACGGCCACGTAATTCCAGGTAGGCACCGCCGGACCGTGGACGTACCAGCGCGGCGACACATAGGCGTGCGGTCCCTGGAAGATCACCAGCGCCTCGCCGCCCGCTTCTTGCAAGCGAACCAGGTCATGCCATTGCGGGTTGGCCCGCGCCATGTGGGTGATCAGCACGCCATTCGGCCCCTCATCCGGCGCATGGGCGATGGGGAGATGGCTGGCCACCGGCGCCGCCCCGTCGACGGCGGTCACCAGAACCGCAAAGGCATAATCACGCAGGACCGCCTGAATCTCTTCCTGGTCGGTCAGAACGAAGGGTTTGGGGATGTACACGGGACGGCGCTCGGGCTTAGCCGCGGCGTTTGATCATCAGCTTCTTGATCTCAGCGATGGCTTTGGCTGGATTGAGGCTTTTCGGGCAGGTGTTGGTGCAGTTCATGATCGTATGGCAGCGGTAGAGGCGGAAGGGGTCTTCCAGGGCATCGAGGCGTTCGCCCGCCGCCTCATCGCGCGAGTCGGCGATCCAGCGATAAGCCTGCAGCAAGACGGCGGGGCCGAGAAAACGATCGCCATTCCACCAATAGCTTGGGCAACTGGTAGAACAGCAAAAGCACAGGATGCATTCCCACAGACCATCCAGTTTCGCCCGCTCCTCCGGGCTCTGCGGCCGCTCGCGCTCGGGCGCCGGAGAGACCGTCTTCAGCCACGGCTCGATGTCGGTATATTGCGCGTAAGCCTGGTTGAGATCGGGTACCAGATCCTTGACCACGGGCAGGTGCGGCAGGGGATAGACCTTCACCTCGCCCTTGATCTCGTCGATGAACTTGGTGCAGGCAAGCGTGTTGGTGCCGTCGATATTCATGGCGCAAGAGCCGCACACACCCTCGCGGCAGGAGCGGCGGAAGGTCAGAGTCGAATCGATCTCGTTCTTGATCTTGATCAGGGCATCGAGAACCATCGGCCCGCAGGTCGCCAGGTCGACATCGTAGGTATCCACGCGCGGATTGGCCTCGTCGTCCGGGTTCCAGCGATACACCTTGAAGGTGCGCGTCCGCGCCGCCCCATCGGGCGCGGGATGGTGCTGACCCTTGCTGATCTTCGAGTTGGCCGGTAGGGCGAATTCAACCATGGATACTAGTAGACCCGTGCCTTGGGTGGGAAAGATTGGATTTGGTTGGTCTGCGGTTGCAGTTCCACCGGGCGGTAGTCGATACGCACATCGCCCGCCTCGTCGCACCAGGCGAGAGTGTGCTTGAGCCAGCGCTTATCGTCGCGATCGGGGAAATCTTCACGCGCATGGGCGCCCCGGCTTTCCCGCCGATTCACGGCCGAGGCCATGGTGACCACCGCCTGAAACAACAGGTTGTCGAGTTCGAGGGTTTCCACCAGGTCCGAGTTCCAAATGAGCGAGCGGTCCTTGATGCCTAAGTCCCCGCGCTGGCGCCAGGTCTGACCGAGCGCTTTCAACCCTTGCTCCAGAACCTCGCCGGTACGGAAGACCGCGGCATGGTCCTGCATCGCCCGCTGCATCTCGGTGCGCAGGCGCGCGGTCGGCGTACTGCCCTTGGCATGGCGGAAGCGGTCCAGCCGATTTAAGGCCATCTCGTCCGCGTCCGCCGGCAATGGGCTGTGCCCCTCACCCGGCTTGATCAGCTCGGCGCATCGCTTGGCAGCGGCGCGCCCGAAGACCACAAGATCGAGCAACGAATTCGAGCCGAGCCGGTTGGCCCCGTGCACCGACACACACGCCGCCTCACCAACCGCCATCAGGCCGGGAACCACTGAATCGCTGGACTCGCCGCCAGCAGCCCCACTCGCCTTGCTCAGCACCTCACCCGTATAGCGCGCCGGGATGCCGCCCATGTTGTAGTGGCAGGTGGGGAGAACCGGAATCGGCTCCTTGGTCACGTCCATGCCGGCGAAAATGCGCGCCGATTCGGCGATGCCGGGCAGGCGCTCGTGAATAATCGCCGGATCGAGATGCTCGATGTGCAGATGAATGTGATCCTTCTCCGCGCCCACGCCGCGGCCTTCGCGCACTTCGACGGTCATGGAGCGGCTGACCACATCACGGCTGGCCAGATCCTTGGCGCTCGGTGCATAGCGCTCCATGAAGCGCTCGCCCTCGGCATTCGTCAGATAGCCGCCTTCGCCGCGCACCCCCTCGGTAATGAGGCAGCCGGCACCATAGATGCCGGTGGGATGGAACTGCACGAATTCCATGTCCTGCAACGGCAACCCGGCGCGTAAAGCCATGCCGCCACCGTCACCCGTACATGTATGCGCCCCCGTGCAAGAGAAGTAGGCGCGGCCATAGCCGCCGCTTGCCATGATCACCATCTTCGCCCGGAAACGGTGGATGGTACCGTCGTCCAGGTTCCAGGCGACCACGCCGCGACAGGCACCGTCTTCCATCATCAGATCGATGGCGAAGTACTCGATAAAGAACTCCGCCTGGTTCTTGAGGCTTTGCTGATAGAGGGTGTGCAGCATGGCATGACCGGTCCGGTCGGCGGCGGCACAGGTGCGCTGGGCAATGCCCTCGCCAAAGCGCGTGGTCATGCCGCCGAAGGGCCGCTGGTAGATCTTGCCCGCTTCGGTCCGCGAGAAGGGCACACCGTAGTGTTCCAACTCGACAACCGCGTCAGCGGCTTCCCGAGTCATGTACTCGATGGCGTCCTGATCGCCGAGCCAGTCCGACCCCTTCACCGTATCGTAGGCATGCCAACGCCAGTCGTCTTCGCCCATATTGCCCAGGGCCGCGGAGATGCCGCCCTGCGCCGCGACCGTGTGGCTGCGGGTGGGAAAGACCTTGGTAATGCAGGCGGTCTTCAGACCCGCCTCGGCCAGGCCGAGAGTGGCACGCAAGCCCGCCCCGCCGGCGCCGACGACCACAACGTCGTGGGTATGGTCGACGATCTCGTAGGACTTGCCCATGACCTCTAGCCCTTGAACAGAACGACGAGGACCGCCAGCACGCCGGTCAATCCAAGCAGCACCGAGGCGGCCTTGGTCGCCAGCAAGGCGAACCACTTCACCGGCTCGTTGTGGATGTAGTCCTCGATCACCACTTGGGCGGCGAGCGCCCCGTGATAGAAGGTCATGACGACCACCAGAATCAGCAGGCCGGCGACCACCGGATTGCTGAGCCAATCGCGCATGGCATAGTAGTCGGCCCCGGCCATGGAGACGACCGAGGCGACGAACCACACGGTCAAGGGAACCAGGGCCAAGGCACTGAGGCGCTCGGCCCACCAATGGTGCAGGCCATCCTTTGCCGATCCGAGGCCGCGAACGCGGCCAAGCGCCGTACGCCGGTCCATTCAGCCGCCCCCCATCACGCTATAGCCGGCGATCCAAGTCACCATTGTTAGAATGACGGTCGCGGCGAGAACCGCCATGCCGGACCGGAAGGCCTCGCGCAACTCCAAGCCGACGCCGATATCCCAAAACAAGTGCCGGATGCCGTTACACAGATGATAGAACAGCGCCAACGTCCAGCCGAACAGAAACAACCGTCCAAAGAACGAACCGATGAGATCGCGCGCCGTTTCGTAAGCTTCAGCGCCGGTTGCCGTGGCCACCAACCAATAGACGAGAAGCAACGTCCCCGCCCAGAGGCCAACGCCGGTGATCCGATGGAAGATCGAGATCACCGAGGTGTATTGCGGCCGATAAATCTGCAAGTGCGGCGATAATGGTCGACTTTGAGAACGACCTTGGGGGTGGTCTTGGCTGCTCATCGGTTGTGTCTTCCCGGAGATAACGAGAGCTGTCAGCGGAACGACCCGGAACCCGGCCCGTACGATCACCGCCACGTGCTTGATGTAGACCCCGTTGCTTGCTTAGTCAACGTCACCCACGGAAGAGCCGACAGCGCCAGTTCAACCTCCCGGCACCGGTAGAAATGACGAGACGTCACAACTAGTTGCCAAGTCATGTGGATAAATCTGTGGGAAATCTGTGGAGTCATTGTGAAATTACGCGCAATCGATGCACAGAAATCTCGTTGGAATACTTTGTTTCCACTTGTTCGCCGAAATCCAGCGCGCCACAGTTATCGCGTACGTGAATGTACCGGGCCGCCTGTGGCTGTGCCGTCCATTCCGGCCTTGGCCAAGGGCAGGACTGTACGAAAGCAGGCGACCGGAAGGTGTAAGGCCCGGCCAGGGTCTTGCAGTTGGTGGCGGCGGCCAAGTCCTGTCCCCAGAGCTTTGCCGCCGGTTTCGAAAGGCTCCGGCAGGTTTGCATGCCCCCGCCTTTCGACTGTGGCCGCGCTTCTCGCCTGCGCATGAGGCGTGGCCGATGCTGAGCTTAGGGTCCTGCTCCGGGCCCGCGGTGTATCGGCCTTCGGGTTCCAGACAGGAGCCATTGGGAGGTCCCGATTCTTGGGTACAACGGATTCCCCCTGCGGATTCCCGCTGCGGATTACCGTTATCCCGATACGCCGGACAGGCGGACCTGCGAGCCCGCCGGCAAGGTATAAACGGTCGAATGGCAGCAACGGGACCAGACGCCGGAGTTCGCCGAAGTGGGGTTGCAATTCCGCCCCGGAATTGCCGCTCCCGATGGGATCGGGCTGAATCGCCAGGTTCGGCTCGCGCCCTTCGGGGACGTTGAGACAAACCCTACGCCGCATTTGCGTCCGCGGAGCCGGTATCGGCTTCCTGAGGCGTCGGGATGTGCTTCTCCAGGGCACGCCGCAGCGGGCATCCTCCCCCTGCTCCCGGCGCCTCAGTTTTATCCAGGCCCGGTTCTATCCAGATGAGGCGAATTTCTCATCCGTTGAACGCAGCGCCAACCACAGGCCAAGCACGACGCAGACCAGGCCCACCACGATCAGCACCGAGGGCTCCTCACCGAGAAACATGGCGCCCAAGACCGCAGCCGTGATCGGTCCGAGAGACAGAAACACGGTCACGCGGGTCGGGGAAATGTTGGCGAGCGCCCAAAGCCATAGGAAAAAGGCGACACCGCTGCTTATACCGATGAAGATAACCGCCGCCCAGCCATCCCCGGTAAAGCGTGGCCAGTGCACAAAGAACCCCTCGCCGGCGGCCAGCGCACCGAGGAACAGCACGGACGCAAACATGGCAAAGGCGCTCACGGGAAGTGCCGGATACTTGCGCAAGTACGGCCGGTAGAAAACGCTGCAGACAGCCCCGCAAAGTGCTGCGGCGAACACCGCGGCAGGACCGATCCAGCCACCGGCAGACCCCGCGGTGCCATTCAGATCGCCGCCCAAGGCGACCCCGACACCGAGGATCGTTAGAAGCACGCCCGCGGCCTTTCGCACGGTCAGGGATTCGCGCCCAAGGCCCGCCGCGATCAACATTGTCAGAAGAGGAAAGGTGGCAAATATCATCGCCACCTGAGCGGAGGGGATGAATTGCACGCCGTAATTCAGCAAGATTATCAATATGCCAAACTGGGTAATACCGAGAAGCGCTACCGGCAGAAGATCCCGACGCTCGATGCGCCACCGCCCCGCCGTCATCGCCAGCGGCAACAAGCAACAGAAGCCGATGGCATACCGCAAGAGGGCCAGCGATACCGGATCGGTTTGGTCGATGACAAAGCGCGTGGCGACGATCGTCGCGCCCACCTGAATGCCCGTTGCCGCCGCCGCGGCCATCGCCCAGATGGGGCGTGCGGCGATCACAAGTTCAGATCCCAGGTTTGGCCGACCAGATCGTGCCCGAAACTATGATGCGGTTCTTCTTCGACCAGATGAAACCCGGCAGCTTCGTAGATGTGGCGGGCCGTGACCAAATTGTCGTTGGTCCAAAGTCTCAGCGTGCGATAGCGCCGGTCCCGAGCAAAACGGATGGCCTCCTCGACAAGCCGCCGGCCGACTCCCAATCCTCGAGCGGCGGGTTCGACGTAAAGCATGCGCAGCCGCGCCTCCGTCTTCGAAATCCGAACGACGAAGACCGAACCGACAATTTCGCCGTGCCGTTCCGCGATCCAGCAGCATTCGTACCGCGCATCGAACGTCTCGATGAACTGCGCAGCGACGCCGGCAACGAGCCCCTCGAAGCGCGCATCCCAATCGTATTCCTGGGCATACAGAACGGCCTGACGATGCACGACCCAGCCCATATCGCCAATTCGGTGCGGACGCAGCACAAACGGTTCCGACGTTACCGGGCCGGGCGCCAACAGGCGCTGAATCGTCTCCATAGCAGCGGTCATCCGGCTCTGCTCGCCCGGATCCAGGGCAGCGACGATCGCCCCCACCTCGCCACGCGAGGCGCGATTTAGAGCGCCAAAGGCCTGGTGCCCCTTCTTGGTGAGCGAGAGATGGCTTTGCCGGCCGTCCGTGTGCGAGCGCGATTTCTTGACCAGACCACACTGCGAAAAACGCCGCAGGATGCGGCTGAGATAACCGGCATCGAGCCCGAGGTCCGTGGCAATTTCGGTAGCGATCGGTGAGTTACGATGCGCCAGCTCATAGAGTACTCGCGCCTCGGTAAGAGAGAACGAACTCTTCAGCAGGCCATCCCGCAACAAGCCCATTTGCCTGGTATAGAACCGGTTAAAGGCGCGCACATCGGAGACCCGTTGGTCGAATTCTGTGGTGGCCATGGCGTCACCCGCCCGTTGAAATCAAGACTTCATTTGACAACATCAAAAAAATGATTGACTTAGTCAACGATCTTCTAAAACCTCTAGGCGCTTGAGAACCTGCTGACCTCGGTGATTGTAGGTGCCTTGGCGGCAATATCGAGAATCAGCCATAACGGCTATGGCAGCGGCAGCAACGGCAAAGAGGACTAAACTGAACCGACATTTAATCTGTCCTGCCGGAAGCCGAGTCGTCCCAAATCCATGGGATTTGGTTGGCGACACGAGCTATCCGGTATCCATGTCGAACCGGTCGCGGCGGCGGACAGATGGATCCCGGATCGTAAGGCTCACGCACCGAAAACCTACGGTTCTCGGGCTCGCCTAACGTCCGGGATGACGGGGATGGAGTTAAATTGGATTAGGTCTAGTGGCGCGGCATCAGGACTGTGTAGTCGAGATCGAGGATCAGCGCCGGGTCTGCCTTGGCTCCGTCATCGCCGGCGGCGGGGAAGCCGCTTGCCGGTCGTTCTTTTGCCGCCAGTGTGCGCAGACGCAGGGCGCCCACGTCGGTGCGGCCGGGCAGGGCCATCTTGTCGCGCACCTCGGACCAGGCATAGACCGTATCGCCGGCAAAGCAGGGGGCAACGTGGCGGCCGCCGTTGATGGCGGCGATGCGGAAACCGTTACCCAGACCGTTGAAGCTGAGCGACCGGGCGAGCGAAATCACATGTCCGCCGTAGACGATACGCCGCCCGAAGCGGCCGGCCGCGGCGGCCTGCTGGTTGAAATGCACCTTGGCCGTGTTCTGGTAAAGGCGGGTGGCCATTTGGTGCTCCGCCTCCTCGATGGTCATGCCGTCCACGTGGTCGATGCGCTCGCCCACCGCATAGTCGTCCCAAAGATGCGGCGAGCCGGCCAGAGTGCAGTCATAGGCCGATAAGTCGAGACCAGCGGGAATCACTAGGTCCGCCGCCGCGACGGATTCAGGTAGATCCGGCGTTTCCGGGGACGGGCTGGGCGTTGCCGGGTCACGCTTGTTGACCATCACCCAACGGATGTAATCGAGCACCGTCTCACCACGTTGATTGACGCCCGTGGTTTGCACGGTGACCACGCCGGTCTTGCGGTTCGAGTTTTCCTTCAGGCCGATGACCTTGCTGACGGCGCTCAAGGTATCGCCGGCATAGACCGGCACACCGAAAACGCAAGCGGCGTAACCCAAATTCGCCACGGCATTGAGTGAGACATCCGGCACCGTCTTGCCGAAGACCAGGTGAAAAACCAACACATCGTCGACCGGTGCGTGCGGCAATCCCAAGCTTTGCGCAAATGTATCGGCGCTGTGCAGGGCAAAGCGCGAGCCGGTCAAGGCGATGTAAAGCGCCTGGTCACCAGCGGTCACCGTGCGCGGTGTCGCGTGGATCAGAGTCTCGCCGAGGCCAAAATCCTCGAAAAAGCGGCCGTGTTCGGTTTTGTCCGAGGGTGCGGATGCGCTCATCATGGCCCCCGCATCAAGCGCTCTGCAGGGCGCCGATGGCCTCGGCAAGGGCGACCAGACGCTTGGCGTTCTCCACGTGCAGATTCTCGATGAGCTTGCCATCGACAACGACCACGCCCTGGCCTTGTGCCGCCGCTTCCGCGTGAGCCGCGATGATGCGGTGAGAGAAGGCAACCTCCTCGTCCGACGGGGCGAACACCTCGTTCGCCTTGGCGATGGTTTTTGGATGGATCAAGGTCTTACCGTCGAAGCCCAGTTCCAAGCCCTGGGCACAGGCCTCGGCGAACCCTTCGTCGTCGGCGAGATCCAGGTGCACCCCGTCGACGATGGCAAGCCCAAAGGCGCGCGCGGCGAGTATGCACAGACCGAGCGAGGTGAGCACCGGCAGGCGCGCATCGGTGTGGCTAGCTTGCAGCTCCTTGACCAGGTCCGAGGTACCCATGACCAGGCAGGAAATGCGTTTGCTGGCCCCGGCCACGCCTTCCGCGTGGAGCATGCCGAGCGGGGTCTCCATCATGCACATGATGCCCATGCTCGGGGGCGCGCCGGCGCCGACCATCTGCATCTCCAGATCGTGGACCATGGCCGCGCTCTCGACCTTGGGCAGAAGAATGGCATCGGCACCGCAAGCGGCAACCGCCGCCAGGTCGTCGTGGCCCCAGGGCGACTCGAGGGGATTGACGCGCACGACGATCTCGCGCCGGCCATAGCCGCCGGCCTTGACCGCCTCGACAATCTGGGTGCGGGCCAGAACTTTGGCATCGGGGGCCACCGCATCCTCTAGATCGAGGATCAGGACATCCGCCGCCAGACCGCGGCCCTTTTCCAGGGCCCGAGCATTGGAGCCGGGCATATACAAAACACTGCGCCGCGGGCGGGCGGTTGCGGTCATCGAATCCCCCTCTCCCTTTGCTCGAACGTCGCCGGAAACCGGCAGCGACTATACCCGCTGGGCTGGCCGTGGCAAGGTGACGCGCCATGAACATCCTGTCCATCCAATCGCATGTGGCCTTTGGCCATGTGGGCAACGCCGCCGCGGTCTTTCCGCTGCAACGGCTCGGCTTCGAGGTCTGGCCGGTGCACACGGTGCAGTTCTCCAACCACCCGGGCTATGGGGACTGGCAAGGCCAGGTTTTCTCCGCCGAGCATATCCGCGAGGTCGTCGATGGCCTGGCCGCCCGTGGCGTCCTGGGGGCCTGCGATGCGGTACTCTCCGGCTATCTCGGCGCGGCGAACCTAGGCCAGGTGGTCACCGATACCGTGCGCCGGGTGCGCGCCGCCAATCCCTCCGCTCTTTACCTGTGCGATCCGGTAATGGGGGATACGGGCACCGGCCTTTATGTGCGCGATGATATCCCCGCCTTCTTGCGCGCCCACGCGGTGCCGTTGGCCGATGTGCTGACCCCCAACCTGTTCGAGTTGGAGCACCTGGCCGAGTGCCGCGTTGCCAGCCGAACGGAGGCGGTAACAGCGGCCCGGCGGCTCATCGGCTTGGGCCCGTCGGTCGTTGTCGTAACCAGTCTGCGCCACGACGAAACACCGGCGGAGGCCATCGACATACTGGCGGTGACCGTGGACAACGCCTGGCAGGTGCGCACTCCGTTTCTACCGCTCGACCCGCCAGCAAATGGGTCTGGCGATGCCTTGGCGGCGCTGTTCCTGGCGCATTACCTGAAAATGCGGGACGCCCCGGCGGCCTTGACCGAGGCTGCCGCGGCGATTTTCGCCATCGTCACCGCCACACAGACCGCCGGCACACGCGAGTTACAGCTAATTTCAGCGCAAGAAGAGATGGTGCGCCCCAGCCGCCGGTTCCCGGTAGAACAAGTTTAACGACCTGTTTTGTCGTAACCGTCGTCGAAGACCACCCGGTCCGCACCGGTAAATTTTCGAATCCGCTCCAGCTCGGCGTCCAGTCTGCGTTCCCGCGCCGCGGAAAAGCGCACCCTTGGCTCCAGCCACACTCCCTTGACCCGCAGCGCTCCGTCCTGCCGCTCGTGCTTCATATCGATCCGCCCGACGAACTTGGCCCCTTCCAGCAACGGGAATACGTAATAGCCGTATTCGCGCTTGGCGGCGGGCACGAACACTTCGATGCGGTAACGATAGCCGAACAACCGCTCGGTACGAGCCCGGTCGCGCAGGATCGGATCGAAGGGGCTGAGTACACGCAGACGGCTCGGCGGATCGGCGGCGGCGGCGAGACGCGTGCGAAAATCGAGGCGGGCGAAACAGACTCTCGGTTTGCCCTCATCCGCGGACTCAACCGCCACCTCGACAAGATCGGATCCCAGCCGCGCTTTACACCAGTGCGCCGCCTCCTTGGGAGAAATGGCATCCCAGAACGCCGCCAGTTCGCCGGACGTGGCAAAGCCGAGCCGGTCCAGCGCGCTCCGGCACGCCCAATCGACGTGCTCGGAGCGCGACACCTCGATAGTTCTGTAGGCCTCGGGGATCGCGCGTTCGCTCAAGTCGTAAACCTTTTGGAAACCGTCGCGGCGCACGACAGCGATCTCGCCGGTGCGCCATAGGTATTCCAATGCTGTCTTCGCCGGGTGCCAATCCCACCAGCCGTCCCCGGCGCGCGCTTCGCCGGTGGAGGTCAGATCGCGCGACATGGTCGGGCCGTCACGATCGATCTTCGTACGGATCGTATCGATGAGGTCTTCGAACCCATCCCGCCGCCATTTCCGCCAGCGCGCGCGCAAGCGGTCCCGCTCGTGGGCAAAACGGTGCCGCCAGTAGGGATAGAAGACGCACGGGATCATGGCCGCGTCGTGGGTCCAGTTCTCGAACAGAGCCCGGTCGCGTTCATGCAATGCCCGCAGGTGACTTTGGCGGTAGGTCTGGTTGCGCGAAAAGAGGATCTGGTGATGCGCCCGCTCGACCGTATTGATGCTATCGATCTGCACGAAGCCGATTTGTTCGATCAGATCGCGCAGGCCGTCGCGCCCCAGGCGTTCCCGGGACGGCCGTGATAAACCTTGAAGATGGAGAAACAGACGCCGTGCGTCCTCATTGCGGATGAGGTCGGCCATGGCGTTCCCTAATTAGGTCAGGTGATCTTTCACCAGGCGCTCGGCGATCTGCACCGCGTTCAAGGCCGCGCCCTTGCGCAGGTTATCCGAAACCACCCACAGGGACAGGCCGTTCTCAACCGTTGGATCGGTGCGGATACGGCTCACGTAGACCGCATCCTCGCCGGCGCATTCGGCGGGGGTCACATAACCTTCGTCGGCGCGGTGATCGACCACGCTGATACCCGGCTGCGCGCGCAGGGCGGTGCGCGCCTCTTCCACGCTAATCGGCTTCTCGAATTCGATATTGACCGCCTCGGCATGGCCGATGAAGACCGGCACGCGCACACATGTCGCCGTCAGCTTGATGGCCGGGTCGAGGATTTTCTTGGTCTCGGCCGCCATCTTCCATTCTTCCTTGGTGAAGCCGTCGTCCATGAAGGCATCCACGTGGGGAATCACGTTGAAGGCGATTTGCTTGGTGAACGTCTCCGGCGCCTTGCGCTCGTTGACATAAATGCTGCGGGTCTGCTCGAACAACTCGTCCATGCCCGCCTTGCCGGCACCGGACGCGGATTGATAGGTGGCCACCACCACGCGCTTGATGCGCGCTAGATCGTGCAAGGGCTTGAGGGCCACCATCAACTGGATGGTCGAGCAGTTGGGATTGGCGATGATGTGCCGCTTGGTATAGCCGGCGATGGCCTCTGGGTTTACCTCGGGCACCACCAGGGGTACGTCCGGGTCCATGCGGAAGTGCGAGGTATTGTCGATGACCACGGCGCCTGCCTTGGCAGCACGCGGGCTGAATTCCGCCGAAATCTTGGCACCAGGCGAGGAGAGCACGATCTCGCGGCCCTTGAAGTCGAAGCGGGCGAGATCGTGTACTTTGAGGACCTGATCTTCGCCAAAAGAGACGGTGCTGCCGACCGAGCGCTCGGAGGCCAGCGCCACCATGTCGTCGGCGGGAAAACCGCGCTCCGCTAGGGTCGTGAGGATCTCCCGGCCCACGGCGCCCGTCGCGCCCACCACTGCCATCTGATAGCCCATCGCCGCCGCTTCCATTCCTACGCTAAAGTGTAGCCTACGCCACAATGAGTTAAGGCTCTTTGGCCCACTTGGCAAGGATCGCCTCTATACATGAGAAGATTGAGCACAAATGAAAAGGCCGCCCCCCGGGATGATCCCTTGGGACGGCCTTTTCGCACGGTTACGGTCGTGCCGGAGATTTAGTTCGAGGTGCTCTCCGGAACGGGCGTATAGGGCGTTGCCGTATCGCCGGTCGAGGCCGTCTGCGTCTCCAGGCTGACGCTCTGCGATCCCGCGCAGCCGCCGCCCGCTAGGGCCGATCCGGCCGACGCGGCAACCAAACCCAATGCCACCGCAATCAGTGCTAATGTTTTAGACACCGGATCACCTCCTTTCGCTGTTGAAGATCCGCCAAGGATAGGTGCGTCGTTTTCGCCGGTCAATCGCCTACATGCCGGTCAAGGCCTGACCGGGATCACGTTTACGCCAAGATCATAGACCAGATAGCCGCCGTAATAGGCCGTCGTCAGCAGTAAACCGACGCCCATCAGGCCAACAAAAGCGACCCCCCAGGCGCGAAGGCCGGTCAACGGCACACCGTGCCAGCCGGCCAGGAGGCGCACCACCGCAAGACCGCCAAATAGCGCCAAGGTGCTAATGCCCAACGCCTCATGAACCTCCAGGGGCGCTTCCGGAAAGCCCAGATCGACGGCGCGGTCCAGGGCAACATCCCCAAACGCGGCCGCCGCCGCGGCCAGCACAGTGCCGATGACAAGAACCGCAAGGGCCACCGGCGGCAAACCTTGGCGCGCCGCCAGGTTGCCACCGCGCATGACGACCACGGCGTCGAGGGCAAGCACAAGAATGAACAAAACGATCGGAAAGTGCACAAGCATAGGGTGTACGTGTTCGATGGCGACCATAAGTTGCCGCTCCCGTTTGTTGGCGATCATGGCAAAGGGGCGGCCCAGACGGCACGCCCCGGATCGCGGGAGAAGACCACGCCCGCCTTACACCGTCCTTACAGGCGGCGGCGGATTGCGGTGTTCGGTCTGCTGCTTGTGATCTAGTCGGCCAGCTTTTCCAACTCAGCGACGATGGCCTGGCCCATCTCGGCGGTGGAAATCGTTTTTTCGCCGGGCACGGCGATATCCGCCGTGCGCTTGCCCGAGGCGAGGATAGCCTCGACCGACCGCTCGATCAGCGACGCATCGTCGCCCAGATCGAAGGAATAGCGCAGCATCATGGCGAAACTGAGCACGCAGGCGAGCGGGTTGGCCACCCCTTTGCCGGTGATATCCGGGGCCGACCCGTGCACCGGCTCATAAAGCGCCTTACGCCGGCCGGTGGCGTCCGCATCGCCGAGGGAGGCTGACGGCAGCATGCCCAGCGACCCGGTGAGCATGGCCGCCTCGTCGGAGAGCATATCGCCGAACAGGTTATCGGTGACGATCACATCGAACTGCTTCGGGTTGCGCACCAACTGCATGGCACAGTTGTCGGCATACATGTGGGAGAGCTCCACATCCGCATACTCGGCATCGTGCAGCTTCTGCACCTCCTGCCGCCAGAGGACGCCGGTCTCCATCACATTGGCCTTTTCCACCGAGCAAACCTTGTTGCCACGCTTGCGCGCCAGCTCGAAGCCCACGCGTGCCGCCCGGTGAATCTCCGGTGTGGTGTAGACCTGGGTGTTGACGCCGCGGCGCGTGCCGTTGGGCAAATCCTCGATGCCGCGCGGCGTGCCGAAGTAGACGCCGCCGGTCAGCTCGCGCACGATCATAATGTCGAGGCCGGAAACCACCTCGGGCTTGAGCGACGAGGCGCCGACCAGGGCATCGAAGCAGATAGCCGGGCGCAAATTCGCATAGAGCGCCATGTCCTTGCGCAAGCGCAGCAAGCCGCGCTCCGGCTTGTTCTCGAAGGGCAGGTCGTCCCACTTGGGACCACCGACAGCGCCAAGCAGGACCGCATCGGCGTTCATCGCCTTATCCATGGTGGCATCGGCCAAGGGCACACCGTGCGCATCGATGGCACAGCCGCCGACCAAATCCTCGTCCACGTCGAAACGGATCGCCTGGCGCTTATCGAACCAATCGACGACCCGGCGCACCTCGGCCATAACCTCGGGCCCGATGCCATCGCCGGGGAGAATCAAAAGTTTTTTATTGGCAGGCATGGCGCGCGCCGTCCCTTTTTTCTAAAGTTGCAAACGAATCAGGCGGATAACCACGGCTCGGCGCTTTGTCGCCGGGCCTCGTACGCTTCGATCTTTTCCGCCTTCTGCTGCGTCAGGCCGATATCGTCCAGGCCGTTGAGCAAACAGTGCTTGCGGAAGGCATCGATCTCGAAGCGAAGGGTGTCGCCGTCGGGGCCGCTGATCTCCTGCTTTTCCAAGTCAACGGTTACGACGGCGTTGGCGCCGCGCTGCGCATCGTCCATCAACAGATCGACCTGTTCCTTGGGCAGGACGATAGGCAGGATGCCGTTCTTGAAGCAGTTGTTGTAGAAAATATCGGCAAAGCTGGGGGCGACGATGCAACGAATGCCCGCATCCAACAGGGCCCACGGCGCATGCTCGCGCGACGAACCGCAGCCAAAATTCTCGCCCGCCACTAAAATCTCGGCGTTCTTATAAGCCGGTTGGTCGAGAACGAAATTCGGTTTCGGCTTCCCTGATTCGTCAAAGCGCATCTCGTAGAACAGACCCTTGGCCAGACCGGTGCGTTTGATGGTCTTGAGGAACTGCTTGGGAATGATCTTGTCTGTGTCGACGTTGACCAAGGGCAGCGGCGCGGCCACGCCGCTCAGCTTTGTAAATTTCTCCATCGCCTCAGGTCCTCGCCAATCTCAACCGCAACCCGCGCCAGCGGTTTGCGCGAATTCTTGAAACTCCGGGTCGTCTTCGGTGCGGTGACGCGGCAGATCATCGTCGATATGTAGCCACGGGACCTGATTTTCGATACCCCAATGCACGCTGGGCGGAAAACGTTCCGGCTGGTCCAGACTGCCGAGGGTCACGCTGATCCGCTCCGGCGCACCGCTGTATTCGTAGGTCAGCGGCGCCCCACAGGCGGCGCAAAAGCCGCGCTGAGCGAAGTCGGAGGAGCGGTAATTTTTCGCCGCGCCTTTGGTAAACCGCAGGCGCGCACGCGGAAAGCTAGCATACCCGCCGACAGCGTTGCCGAAGTGCCGCTGGCACATCCGGCAGTGGCATAAACTCGCGTGGTTTGGTGGCCCGTCCGCCTCGTAGCGTACGGCCCCGCACAGGCAACCGCCGGTGACGGGCTCCGCCGTCATTGTGATAACTCCCGCACGTCGGCGATATGCCCGGCAATCGCCGCCGCCGCCGCCATGCCGGGACTGACCAGGTGGGTGCGCCCGCCGCGTCCCTGGCGTCCCTCAAAGTTGCGGTTCGAGGTGGAGGCGCAACGCTCCCCCGGCTCAAGGCGATCGGCGTTCATGGCCAGGCACATAGAACAGCCCGGCTCGCGCCAGTCGAAACCGGCGGCGCGAAAAACCTTATCCAGCCCCTCTTCCTCCGCCTGGTTTTTCACCAGGCCGGAGCCGGGGACAATCATGGCATGTACGCTATCAGCGACTTTGCGTCCGCCCACCAAGGCCGCGACCTCGCGCAGATCCTCGATGCGGCCGTTGGTGCACGAGCCGATAAAAACCTTGTCGATGCGTACATCGCGCATGGCCGTACCGGGCTTCAGGTCCATGTAGGCGAGCGATTGTTCCATGGCCGCGCGCTTGGCCACATCCGCGACCGCTGCCGGATCGGGTATGTGACCGCTGACCGGCACCACATCTTCCGGGCTGGTGCCCCAAGTAACCTGTGGCTCGATATCGCCGGCGGCTAGGCGCACTTCCGTGTCGTACGTCGCACCCGGATCCGAGGGCAGGGTGCGCCAGTGTGCCACCGCCGCTTCCCAGCGCCCGGCCTTGGGCGCCATGGGCCGCCCCTGCAAATAGGCGAAGGTGGTTTCATCCGGGGCGATCAGGCCGGCGCGGGCGCCCGCTTCGATGGTCATGTTGCAGACCGTCATGCGCCCTTCCATGGACAGATCTGCAATCGCCGGGCCGGAAAATTCGATCACATGGCCGGTGCCACCGGCGGTGCCGAGGCGGCCGATGATCGCCAAGATCAAATCCTTGGCGGTCACACCCGGTGGACGCGTACCCGACACGGTGATGCGCATGTTCTTAGCCGGCTTTTGAATGAGCGTCTGCGTAGCGAGCACGTGCTCCACCTCGGAGGTGCCGATGCCGAACGCCAGCGCCCCGAAGGCGCCATGGGTCGAAGTATGGGAATCACCGCAGACGATGGTAGTGCCGGGCAGGGTGAAGCCCTGTTCCGGGCCGATGATATGAACAATGCCCTGGCGCACATCGTCCATGGCAACATAAGGCACGCCGAAATCCGCACAGTTGCGCGCCAGGGTTTCCACCTGAATGCGGCTTTCCTCGTCCGCGATACCTTGCGAGCGATCCGTCGTCGGCACGTTGTGATCAGGAACCGCCAAGGTCGCCTCCGGCCGGCGCACCTTGCGCCCGGCCAAACGCAAGCCTTCGAAGGCCTGCGGGCTGGTTACTTCGTGCACCAGATGACGGTCGACATAGATCAGGCAGGTGCCGTCATCTTGGCGGTCCACCAGATGGCTATCCCAAATCTTGTCGAACAAGGTGCGCGGCTGCGCCATCGTGGATTGTCCCTTTTGCCGCCCCTTATGAAGCGAGCCGCCCCTCAGCGAACCCTACTCGGCTTTGGCGGCCTTGGCCGCACCACCGCCCGACGCGGCGGCGGCCCGCCTGGCTTTGCGCTTTGTCGACCCTTTGCCACCGGCCGCGGCGCTCGCCGCCGACTTGGCGGCCGCGGCTTCGACCCGTTCGGTAACCGCCGCTTTGCCCGCGGCGCCGGTGGTCTTCTCCGAGATGCGCGCCGACTTGCCGCGCCGGCCGCGCAGGTAATAGAGCTTGGCCCGGCGTACATCGCCGCGACGCACCAACTCGACCGAGTCGATGCGCGGCGAATAAAGCGGGAAGATACGCTCCACGCCTTCGTTGTAGGAAATCTTGCGCACCGTGAAGGACGAGTTCAGGCCGCGGTTCTTGCGGGCGATGCACACGCCCTCGAAGGCCTGAATACGCTCGCGCGTGCCTTCGATCACCTTGACGTTGACACGCACCGTATCGCCCGGGCTGAAATCGGGGTGTTGGCGTTTCTCCGTCAGCTTGATGATCTGCTCGTTGTCCAGCTTCTCGATCGTATTCATCGTATTCATTCCTTAACCGTCGTCTTGTTCCCGTCGGTAGCGCGCCCATAAATCCGGGCGGCGCTGCCGGGTGATCTCTTTCGCCTGCTCAAGCCGCCACCGGCGGATGTTCTCGTGGTGCCCGGAGAGCAGGGGCTCCGGGACCGCGCGCCCTTGCCAATCGGCCGGGCGCGTATAGTGCGGGTGCTCGAGAAGCCCCCGTTCGAACGATTCCTCGCCGGGGCTGGCCTCGTTGCCCATGACCCCCGGCAGCAGGCGCACCACCGCATCGATGAGCACCTGCGCCGCCGGTTCGCCACCGGAAAGAACGTAGTCGCCGATGCTCACCTCGGCCACCTCGCGTGCCTTCAGCACCCGCTGATCGACACCCTCGTAGCGGCCGCACAACAGCACCGCGCCCGGTCCCGCCGCCAACTCCCGCACAAGGGCCTGGTCCAGCAGGCGCCCGCGTGGCGAAAGATAGATAACCGGCGCTTCGCCGTCGCTGGCCACCGCCGCAGCCAGGGCTGCATCCACCACATCCGGGCGCAAGACCATGCCGGCGCCACCGCCAAAAGGCGTGTCGTCCACGGAGCGGTGTTTATCGCGCGCAAAATCGCGAATGTCCAGGACATCCAGGGCCCAAAGCCCCCTTTCCAGGGCCTTGCCGGCCAGACTGAGGCCCAGCGAACCCGGAAACATCTCGGGAAAGACGGTCAGGACCCGGGCCGTCCAGGGCTCCTTGGCGCTCACGGCCGCGCTCCTGCCGCGTTTAACCGGGGTCGGCCTCCGATTCCGGTGGCAAATCGACCACTACCCGGCCAACCGCCAGGTCCACGGCCGGCACCGATTGGCAGGTAAAGGGGACCATCAGGGACTCGCCCGCCGCCGGGGCAATCTCCAACACATCGTTGCCGCCGAAGGTATGGACGGCGATGACCCGGCCGAGTGCCGTCCCATCCGGCGCCTCGGCCCGCAGGCCGACCAGATCGGCATGATAGAACTCTTCCTCCGCCGGGTCGGGCAGGGCGGCGCGGAGCACATAGAGCCGCGTGCCGCGCAGAGCCGCCGCCTGGTCGCGGTCGGCGACCCCGGCAATGCGGGCCAAAAGCGCGTCGCGCGCCCGTCCTGTTAGGCTCACCTGGAAGCATCGTTTCCCACTGGCATCGGTCAGCGGCCCATAGGCGATGATATCCTCGGGCCGCTCGGTAAAGCTCTTGAGGCGAACCAAGCCGCGTACGCCGTGGGCGCCGACGATGGCCCCCACGCAGATGCGGTCCGTCGCCGCCTCAGCCATGGCTCAGCGCGGCCCGATCAGGCCTTTGGCGCCTCTTCGGCCGGAGCTTCCGGCGCTGCTTCAACGGGGGCTGCCTCGACCGGGGTTGCCTCGACGGGCGCTGCCTCAACGGGGGCTGCCTCAACAGGGGCTGCCTCGGCGGGCGCGCTCGCCGCTGCCTTGGCCTTGGCCGCCTCGGCTGCCGCCTCCATGCGCTCCACGGTCTTCGGCCGCGGCTGGCTCTTCTTGGTCTGCACGCGCTGCGCCGGCATGGGGATCACGCCGGCCTGGCCGAGAAAGCGGGCGACCCGGTCGCTGGGCTGGGCGCCGACGGACAACCAATGCTTCGCCCGCTCCAAATCCAGGTGCAGACGGTCCGGATGATCCTTGGCGACCATCGGGTTATGGGTGCCTATCTTCTCAATGAAGCGGCCATCGCGCGGGCTGCGCGAATCGGCGACGACGACACGGTAAAAGGGGCGCTTCTTGGCGCCGCCACGGGCAAGTCGAATCTTTAGGGGCATAGGGTCAAACCTCGTTCTCGGTGTTGGGAAAATTCTGTGCGTATTCGAATTCTCTATGGGCGCTCATCGCATGCCACCAAAGCCGCCGCCGCCGGGCGGCAGCATGCCGGCCAGGCCGCCGCGGCGCAGGCCTTTTTTACCCATCTTGGTCATGCGTTTCATCATGCGGCCGGCCTCCTGGTGCTGTTTCAGGAGCTTGTTCAGCTCCTGCACGGTGCTACCCGAGCCGCCGGCGATACGTTGTTTGCGGCTGGCCTTGATCAGCTCCGGCCGGCGCCGCTCCAGGGGCGTCATGGACGAGAGCATGGCCAGCTGCCGCTTGACCATGCGGTCGTCCACCTTGGCGTTCTTTAGCTGATCCTGCTGCGCCTTGGACATGCCCGGCAGCAGGTTGAGCATGCCGGAGAGGCCGCCCATCTTCTGCACTTGGCGCAACTGTTGCCCCAGATCGTCCAGATCGAACTTGCCCTTGCTCATCTTGCGGGCAAGCTTCTCCGCGTCTTCCTGCTCGATGGTCTCGGCGGCCTTTTCGACCAGAGAGACCACGTCGCCCATGCCCAAGATGCGCGAAGCGATACGGTCGGGATGGAAATCTTCCACCGCTTCCAGCTTCTCGCCAACACCGAGCAACTTGATGGGACAGCCGGTAACCGCGCGCATGGACAGCGCCGCACCGCCGCGCGCATCGCCATCGACGCGGGTCAGGACAATGCCGGTTAAGCCGACCTTCTCGTGGAAACCGCTAGCCACCGCCACCGCGTCCTGGCCGGTCATGGCATCGGCCACCAGCAGGGTCTCGTGCGGCTTGACCGCGTCGCGCACGGCCGCCGCCTCGGCCATCAGTTCATCGTCGATGGCCAAGCGCCCGGCGGTATCGAGCAGCACCACATCGAAGCCTTCCAGGGCGCCGGTCTGCATGGCCCGCTTGGCAATGGCACGGGGCGGCTCGCCGGGGACGATATCCAGGGTGCGCACAGCCGCCTGCTCGCCGAGAACGCGCAGCTGTTCCTGGGCCGCCGGCCGGCGCACGTCCAGGGAGGCCATGAGCACTTTTTTCTTCTGCCGGGTCGACAGACGCAGGCCGATCTTGGCGCAACTGGTGGTCTTGCCCGAGCCCTGTAGGCCGACCAGCATGACCGCGACCGGCGGCGTCGCTTCGAGATCGAGGGGCGTTGCCTCGGCGCCGAGCATGGCGACCAGGTGGTCGTGGACGATCTTGATGACCATCTGGCCCGGGGTGACCGAGCGCAGGACCGTTTCGCCCACCGCTTCAACCCGCACCGCCTCGACGAAATCCTTGACCACGGCCAAGGCCACATCGGCCTCGAGCAAGGCCACGCGCACCTCGCGCAGGGCGGCATCCACATCCGCCTCGCTCAAGGCGCCGCGCCGGGTCAGCTTGCCCAGAACCTCGCCAAGCCGTTC
>JAJFGP010000052.1 GCA_021776055.1 Kiloniellaceae bacterium | reverse complement strand
CTGTCTGTCGAGGAGGACCCACCCCAGAGATTTCTGCCCTCTCAGCACACTCTAGGCACATCGCACCGAACTTGAGGGGACTGGTAACAGTCCCCTCACTTTTTTGCCCACTTCGAGCCCACACCACGCATCCTTTGCCTCAGAGCGAGAATCTACTAACCCTGATCATGGCAGACCTGTTAGGGAGGGTCGCTTCCCTGGCTGGGGAAGTCGGCCCACCGCAGCGATTGGACTTAGCGCGGACCATGAGGATATTTCCTAGATTTACGGGCTCTTTGGCCTGGGTAGCTCTCGCCATGTCGCTGGCCACCGGCCCGGCGACGGCGGGCCGCCATGCTCCCACCCCTGAGGCTCAGGCTTTCGACCGTTTTTTGGCGGCCACGAGCCCTATTTGCGAACGCCAGTCATCGCTTCTATGCGTGGATTCCGCGTGGCGGTTCGCTGATAGCGACGGCGACCAGGGCCTGAGCCTGGGTGAGCTAACAGGCATTCGCGACGGTTTACGCGCCTGGCTGACCTGGAAGGATGAAGAGGTTCCCGTGGCGCAGCGGCGCATGGTGCAATTCGGGCTGCTGCTTGTCGATGGGATGGGCCTGCCATATCTGGTGGAAAGCTATGACGCCGATGGCGACGGCGCGGTTAGCCGAACCGAACTCTTAAGCGATTTGCGCCTGGATGCACGGCCCCTGGGCCAGGTGCTGTTGGACTCGAACGCGGTGGATTGGGAAGCCCTGAACCGCCGCCTCGGCCCCATCGCCGGGTCCCTCAAGGGACTCGGCGTCAAACCGGAATAGCGCTCGCCGGACTTTAGGCTCGCACCGCCTGGCGTACCGGTGCTTGGCCCGCTGCTATGGCCTCGGCGTGATGACAGGCAACTTGCCGGCCGTCGACATCACGCAACAATGGCAGGTCCTTGGCACACAGATCTGTGGCAAACGCACAGCGGCCGTGAAACGCGCATCCGGATGGCGGGTCGAGTGGCGAGGGTAGCTCGCCGCTCAGCGTTACCCGCCGACGGCGCCGCGCCGGATCGACGGCCGGTGTGCTTGCCAGCAGGGCCTGGGTATAGGGGTGCCGAGGCTGCGCGAAGATTGTCTCGCCGGGTCCGTGCTCTACCGGGCGGCCCAGATACATAACCATCACGCCGTCGGCGATGTGGCGCACCACGCTAAGGTCGTGCGAGATGAACAGGTAGGCGAGCTTGAACTCCTCCTGCAGATCCATCAGCAAATTCAGGACCTGCGCCCGGATTGATACATCGAGCGCGGAGACCGGCTCGTCGGCGACCAGAACGCGCGGCTGCAGCATCAGAGCGCGGGCAATGGCGATGCGCTGCCGCTGACCGCCGGAAAACATGTGCGGATAGCGGCCGTAGTATTCAGGCCGCAGTCCGACCCTAGCCATCATTTCCTCGGCGCGGGCGCGTTTCTCCGCCGTGCTCATGCGGGTGTTGATGGTCAGCGGTTCCTCCAGAATCGCGCCCACCTTCTTGCGCGGATTCAACGAGCCATAGGGGTCCTGGAAGATGATCTGCACCGCCTGGCGTAGCTCCCGCAATTCCGCGCTGTTGGCAGAGCGCACATCCTTGCCATCGATCAGCAGGCGACCCGACGTGGGTTTCTCGATCAAGGTAACCAGGCGCGCCAGCGTCGACTTGCCACAGCCCGATTCGCCAACAACCGCCAGCGTCTGACCTTGGGCGAGTGAAAAGCTGGCCCCATCCAAAGCCCGCACCGTGGCGCTGCCGGCGAACATGCCGCGCCGCACCTGATAATGGCGCGTCAGGTTTTCTGCTTCGATGACGGGTGCATCACTCATGCAACTGCGTCCGTATCGCCGTTCAGGGGGGTGTGGCAGCGAACCCGGCCATTGTGATCGAGCGCCAATGCCGGCGGTGCCGACCGGCACAGATCGGTGGCCAGATTACAGCGAGGATGGAACAAGCAGCCGGCCGGCCGGTCGCCAACGCCCGGAACCACGCCCGGTATCGTGGCTAAGCGTCGATGGCCGATACTGCGCTCGGGCAGCGCCGCCAAAAGCGCCGCGGTATAGGGGTGGCGCGGGGCAACAAATAAACTGTCGACCGGCCGTTCCTCCACCTGCTGGCCGGCGTACATTACGGTGACACGCTGCGCCGTCTCGGCCACCACCGCCATGTCGTGGGTAATCAGGATCAGAGCCATTCCGTGCGCCCGCTGCAGTTCGAGCAAGAGGTCGAGAATCTGCGCTTGGATGGTTACATCCAGAGCAGTTGTCGGCTCGTCGGCGATAAGCAGGCGCGGATTGCAAGCAATCGCCATGGCGATCATGACGCGCTGGTTCATGCCACCGGAAAGCTGGTGCGGAAAGGCGCTCAGCCGGCTTTCCGGCGCCGGAATTCCAACTTGGTCGAGCAGCTCGATGGCCCGCCGCCGATGCTCGCGCCGCGTCCCACCCAGGTGCGCATTCAGGGATTCCATGATCTGGAAACCGACCGTAAAACATGGGTTCAGGCTGGTCATCGGCTCTTGAAAAATCATTGCCATGTCTTTGCCGGTCAACCGCCGGCGCTGATCGACCGTTAGGGACAGCATGTCGCGGCCAGCAAAGCTCAGTCGGTCGGCGGTGATCGTCGCGGTCCAGGGTAGCAGACCCATGAGCGCCAGAACTGTCACACTCTTGCCGGACCCGGACTCGCCGACGACGCCTAGTATCTCGCCTTCGTCCACGGTCATGTCGACGCCGTCTACCGCGCGAAACGATCCTTGGGCCGTCTGGAACTCGACCGTGAGGTTGCGAATCTCCAGCAACGCCATGGCTAGCTCCGCCGCAGCTTCGGGTCTAAGGCATCGCGCAACCCATCGCCCATCAAATTGAAGGCCAAGACAGCGATGAGGATCGCCAGGCCCGGGAACGTAACAACCCACCAGGCGCGCAAGATGAACTCGCGCGCATCCGCCAGCATGGAGCCCCACTCCGGCGTCGGCGGCTGCGCCCCCATGCCGAGGAAACCAAGCGCGGCGGCATCCAGAATGGCCGACGAAAATCCCAGGGTCGCCTGCACGATCAGCGGCCCCAGACAGTTGGGCAGCACCGTGACAACCATCAGACGAATGCGGCCCGCCCCGGCCACCCGACTGGCGGTCACATAATCTTTCGACAGTTCCAAGATTGCCGAGGCACGTGTCAGGCGCACGAAATGCGGCAGGTACACGACAGCAATGGCAACCATCGCGTTCTCCAGGCTAGGCCCGAGGATGGCGACGATCACCAACGCCAGAAGCAGGCTGGGGATCGCCAGGATCACGTCCATCATGCGCATGATGACAGCCTCAAGGACGCCGCGGAAACTAGCGGCGATCAGGCCGATGGCGATGCCGGTCGATAACGACAGAGTGCTTACGATCAGCCCAACCAGCAGCGAATAGCGCGAGCCGTGTATGATGCGCGAGAGAATGTCGCGCCCGGTCGCGTCGGTACCCAGGAAAAAGGCCCACGACCCGCCCTCTTGCCAGGCGGGTGGAAGCAACAAGTGATCCCGGTACTGTTCGATGGGCGAATAGGGCGCCAATACATGGGCCGATAGGGCCATTACGACGATGGCAATCACTGTGAACAAGCCAACGACCGCGCCTTTGTTCTCACTGAAATAGAACCAAAACTCACGCAACGGATGGATCGCCGGTGCCGCCAGTTCTTCGTGCTGTACCTCCGCGGTCGCGACCATCTCTCTACCTCGCGTGCCGGATGCGCGGATTGATCAAGCCATAAAGCAGATCAACGAAAAGGTTGACCAGCATGACCATAGAGGCAATCAGCAGCAGTCCGCTTTGCACGGACGGATAGTCGCGGCGGAATATGGAATCCACCAACCATTTGCCGACTCCGGGCCAGGAGAAAATGGTCTCGGTCAGGATTGCCCCGGCTAACAGCACGCCCACTTGCAAACCGATGACCGTGACCACCGGGATCAGGGCGTTGCGCAGCGCATGCAAACCGATCACCCGGAACGGCGATAGGCCCTTCGCCCGCGCCGTGCGCACATAATCCTCGCTAAGCACCTCCAGCATGGCCGAGCGCGTCTGCCGGGCAATCACCGCCAGCGGAATTGTTGCCAGCACAATCGAGGGCAGAACCAAATGGCTGGCCGCCGAGGCAAATGAGCCTTTCTCATCCGAGAGCAGCGAATCGATGAGCATGAACCCAGTGACTGGTTCGACCCAAAAGAGGGCCGAGATGCGCCCCGATACCGGCGTCCATTGCAGAATGCCGGAAAACAAAATGATCAGCATCAAACCGGACCAGAAGATCGGCATGGAATAGCCGGTCAGCGACACGGTCATCACCGAGTGATCGAACGCCGAGCCGCGGCGCACACCCGCGACGATGCCGGCTGGAAGTCCAATGACGAGAGCGATTATCAGAGCACAAACCGACAACTCAATGGTCGCCGGAAACAGGGTCAGGAATTCATCGAGGACCGGCTGCTTGGTGACAATCGACTTGCCCAGATCGCCACTGAGCACATTGCCTAGAAAACCCAGGTACTGCTCCCACAGCGGCCGGTCGAAACCGAGATCGTGCAGCAACTGAGCGTGGCGTGCCGGATCGATGCCGCGCTCGCCGACCAGAAGCTCCACCGGGTCGCCGGGAATCAGGCGAATGAACGCGAAAGACGCCAGCGTCACCCCCATGAACGTGGGGACAAGCATGAGCAGGCGATTGAGTAAAAAACGAACCATACGGGCGCGCGGGAAAGGCGGCGGAACGGGAGGGGTCTAGGTCCCCTCCCGCCCATTACACGACTAAGCGAATACGCCTGTCCGCCGACTACCCCTTGATATCCACGCCATAGAAGACATGGCCGCCAAAGGGATCGATTTTGAAATCGATAACCTCTTTGCGCACCGGCTTGAACACCACCGAATGGGCGATGGTGATCCAGGGCGCCTCTTCCTTGAAGACGACTTGCGCCTCTTCGTAGAGCTTGGTGCGCTTCGCCACATCGGCGGTCCGCTTGGCTTGGACCAGCAGATCGTCGAACGGCTTGTGGCACCAGCGGGCCCGGTTGGCGCTGTCCTTGGCGGCCTCACAGCCGAGCAGGACAAAGAGGAAGTTGTCCGGGTCTCCGTTATCGCCGGTCCAGCCGAGCAGTACCGTATCGTGCTCACCCAACTTGGAGCGCTTCAGATACTCGCCCCATTCGAACGAGACGATCTCGGCCTCGACACCCACCTTGGCCCAGTCGGCCTGAATGAGTTCGGCCATACGCCGGGCGTTCGGGTTGTAGGGACGTTGTACGGGCATGGCCCAGATGTTGGTCTTTAGTCCGCTTACGCCGGCGTCGGCGAGAAGCTTTTTCGCCTTCGCCACGTCATATGGATAGTCCTTCACCGCGCCATTGTAGGACCAGATGGTCGGCGGGATCGGGTTCGTCGCCGCCTTGCCGGCACCCTGGAAGACGACGTCGATGATGGCCTGCTTGTTAACGGCCATATTGAGGGCCTGACGGACCCGCTTGTCGGTAAAGGGCTTCTTCTCGGTATTGAAGGCCAGATAACCGACGTTGAGGCCTTCCTGCTCCAGCAGGTTGATGTCCGAATCGTTCTTCATGGCCTCGATATCGGCCGGGTTCGGATACGGCATGACATGGCATTCGCCGGCCTTCAGCTTCTGGTAACGGACCGAGGCATCCTGCGTGATGGAGAAGATCAGATTGTCGATCTTCGCCTTACCGGCCCAATAGTCCGGGTGAGCTTTGAAGCGGATCTGCGAGTCTTTTTGATAGGCCACCAGCTGGAACGGCCCCGTGCCGACCGGGTCGAGGTCGACCTTCTCGGGCGTGCCCGCCTTCATCATGGCGTCGGCGTACTCGGCCGACAGGATCGACGCGAAATCCATGCCCATGTTGGCGATGAAGGGCGCCTCGGGCACGTTGAGCACGAACTTCACCGTGTTGTCGTCAACCTTCTCGACCGCCTTGATCAGGTTCGGCATGTCCATTGAGTTGAAGTACTCGTACTGACCGCCGGAGACCTTGAAGTACGGGTGATCGGGATCGCGTTGCCGGTCGAAACTATAGAGGACGTCGTCGGCGTTGAAATCACGCGTCGGTGTAAAGCCCTTGGTGGTGTGGAACTTGACGCCCTTGCGCAGGCGGAACGTGTACGCCAGCCCATCGCTGGAGACGTCCCATGACTCGGCCAACCCGGGTACGATTTTGGTCGTGCCGCGCTCGAATTCGACCAGGCGGTTGAAGACATTGCGCGACGAGGCGTCGAATGTGGTGCCCGACGTATACAGGGATGGGTTGAACCCTTCCGGACTGCCTTCCGAGCAATAAACGAGGGTCTTGGCGTGAGCTCCCGTCGCCAAGCCGATCGATACGGCCAAGCCGACGGCGGCCGCCAGGTGCATGCGTTTCACAAGAAACCTCCCTTACTATATTGAATTCTCTTTGTTTATAGCCGCTGCGATCATTCGCGATAGCAGATTACGGCCCTGTCCAAGCCTAGGCCCGGACGCGAACAACTGTCAACTCGCAGATATATTGAAATTACGCCTCGCGCAGGAAGAGCGAGGGTGCTGCCGCGCTACAAGAACGCGGCAGCACCTTTGGCGCAGCCCAGTCCGGGGCGGAACCGGGGCCGTGCCGAAAATCTATCTACAGAGCGCGCTCGAAACGGGCGAGGAACGCCGGCAAAGCCAAGGTGCGCGGGCCGTCCTCGAAGATGCGGTCGGCGCGGTGGAGCGTGCAGTTATAGCGCACATGCGGAATACCGCCCTCATGCTCGGCAACGCCGAGAACGCAAGCCGTTTCCATAACTTGGGTCGCGTTGAGACGGGCGAAAGTGGCGCCGATTTGCACCTCGCCCCTATCTTCATTGTTGCGCAGGGCGCCAAAACGGGATTTGCCGGAACGGGACGGGAGGAGTGTCATGCCGAAGACCTCGCTGGGAATTGAATCGCGCTGATATTTGCCAGGGGGGTGTATGCCTCCCCTCACCCCATAAAAGCCCCGCCGCAGTGAAGGATTCCTTTCGCTGGCTGTGGCAAATGTCGGGCAAACATGAGCACTTGGGTCTGCTGGTACACGAGCCGGCCGCGCACAGAATTGACACAGGGCACCTCCCCGGGGTTTGCTATGGTTGCGCCGGACCGGAGGCGCACGTGGGGATGTAGCCATTCGGAGCCTGGAGCAATGTTTCTGAACCTCGGCGCCGCCCGTGACGACAACGCAAGACGGCCGGCGTCCGGGGAAATTTTGGCTGTCGGCGAGGCCTATACGGTGATCAATGGCGATCTCACGGTGATCGGCGATCTGATCGGCGACGGCCATATCGAGGTTAAAGGCACCGTAAAGGGGACGATCAACAGCCGCTCGGTCGAGATTCTAAAAACCGGTGTCGTCGAGGGCGCGGTGATCGCCGAGTCCGCCATCATCCGTGGCCAGGTGATCGGCCCGGTCCGCGCGAACACCGTTATCGCGGCAACCAACGCCCGGATCGTCGGCAGCGTCTTTCACAACGTACTGACAATCGAGCCAGGCGCCAAATTGGAGGGCCGCCGCCCCTGGCGCCCCCATATCGATCGCAATCTCGACAACGAATGAGTACCGAATAAAAAAATCAACAAGGGAGAACTCGATGTTTTCACAAGGTGGTAAGGGGTCCGAAACCCCAATTCAACCAGTCCGAGACAGCCATGCCACACCGCGCAGCAGCGGAGAGACTTCCATCATCAGTGCCGATCTCAAGGTCATCGGCAACTTGGTGAGCGGCGGCGATATCCAGATCAAAGGCGTCGTCGAGGGCGACATCAAAAGCCGCACCGTCACGATCGGCGAAGGCGCTAAGGTGAAAGGAGCCATCAACGCTGATTCGGTGCACATCTCCGGTGCCATCAACGGCCAGGTCGAAGCGCCCTCCGTCACCGTGGCAAAAACCGCCAAGGTCAACGGCGACATTATTCACCAAACGCTGTCGATTGAGGCCGGTGCCCATATGGAAGGCAACTGCCGCCGCATAGAGACCAAGAAACCGGTCGACACCACCACCTCTGCGAGCATCGCCTCGCTCAAGCCGGCGGCAAGCCCCGCCCCCGCGGAGGTCGGTAAAAAGGCGGTCGGCGGCGGCTAAGGCGGCACCGCAGGTCGGTTAGTTTCTAGCCGACCTGCTTGACCGGGAAATAAACCCTGAAGGTGGTGCCCCGCCCAGGCTGGCTATGGACGGTGATGGCACCGGCATGGTTTTCAACGACGTTGGCGACCACGGATAGTCCGAGGCCCGCCCCTTGGCTAACGGTCTTTGTTGTAAAAAAGGGTTCAAAGATCCGGTCGATACTCTCTGGGCCAATGCCGCGGCCCGTGTCGGATACGCTGATACAAAGGTACTGCCCGGGGACAAGATTACCCTGAGCCGCAAGCGACTCATCCGCAATCTCGATTTGCGAAAGATCGATCCGCAAAACACCGCCTGTCTCCGCCATGGCGTCGCTGGCGTTTATGCCAAGATTGACAACGACTTGGTGAATCTGAGTCGGGTCCGCAAGAATCAAGTGTGCGTTGGCGGGGATGTTCTCCTCCAACAACGCCGATGTTGGCAGGGTGGCGCGCAGGAACGCAACCGCGTCAAGAACGACCTTGTCGAGCCGCAGCATTTGCTTCTTGGTCTGATCCCGCCCCTCAAAGACGAGTATCTGGCGTACGAGATCGCGTGCGTGGTTCGCCGCGGCCAATACCTTGGCCAAGTTGGTAGCCTCCTTGGAGCCATGCGGTAGCTTGGCGACGGTAAGCTCCGTCAGACTGATGACGGGCATCAATACGTTCTTCAAGTCGTGCGCGACACCCGTGGCGAGGGCACCGAGCAGACTACGTTTCTGCAATTGGACAACCTGCTCTTGAAGCGCCTCTGCCGCCCGTTGCGATTCCGTTTGCCGCGTCAGATCGCGCACGCAGCAAACAAATTTCTGGACGCCATCAATCACGACCCCACCGATCGAAACCTGGACTGGGATATCGGAACCGTCAACGCGCTTACCGATCATATGGCCGTTTCGATCTGCTATGCGGCCAACGTGTGGCCCGGTCTCGCGGGATGCCAACAGCGCAGTATGGCGGCGACCCAACGCCGGGATCAGATCATGTATTTCGCGACCAACTTGGTTGTCTGCGCGCAGATTGAAGATCGCCTCCGTTGCTGCGCTCGCAAACTCGATGACGCCATCCGCATCGAATAAAAAAAAGCCATCGAGAAGAGTGCTAGCGACAGCCGGCAAAATAGCATCACTCCCCGGCGCTGCACGGTGACTTCCCGCAGGACCTAGCTCAACGGTTTTGGGTGTCCACAGCGCACCTGCCGGCACAGAAGACCGTCGCGGCGAACCCAGGATCACAGAAAAGGCGAGAATACCAGCGAGCAAGACAACTAAAATAGAGACAATGGAAACCGGCACAGCGATCTTCTGTTGTTGGCGCAACCGCAGTGTGGTGTCGGTGAGAAGCGCGACCATGCTTAGGCGCAACGTCTCGAACTGTGCATCCAGTTCATCCGAAGATGCGTGAAGGCGCGACACCAAATCGCGATTCACTCGGCGGTCGGTCGTGATTTCACTGGCCTGGCGCACCAATGACTGATAGGCGGCGTATCGCACCTCCAGCGAAGCCAAGCCCTGATACACGGCAACGAACGCATTCTTTGTACCTGGCGCGCGTGCAATCTGCTCGCCATGAAGCGCCAGCCCACGCGCTTGAGCAATATAGAGCGCGAGCGGATAATTTTTATCTCCTAGATTCGCCGGTCTTGTTCCCGACTTCGCAAAATCATCGCCACCAGAGGGACGCAAATCACCCGGGTGCTCACTATCCTTCGATGGCGCTAAATGCGATTGTCGCCAAACCGACAAGCCGGAAAAAACGTTGGCGAGAGGCAGGCTTGAATTCGCCGCGACCGCAGTTTCAAATGTCACGTCGATAACGAAGTAGCCAGCAACCACAGTGCACACGACGGACACGGCGACGAGCGCTGCCAATAGCCGGGATTTCACCGCCCCGACCCCCGGCACACTTGCCCCTGTGCTGCGCCATTGCGCAACCCGGTGGGCATATTCGGCCGACGTATAATCGAGCCGCAAGAAAACCATATACGCCGCCCCCGCCGACGGTTACCAACCTTCAGTCGAGGCGAAGAAAACCTCGAATTCGCCCCAGCCGCCCCCCGCGGTGTTCCCGAACGAATGGACCAAGTATGACACATTATAAGCTCAGGAGAGGACAATCCGCCATTGGGTAGCTTTTCCCGGCGCAATCGAAACCGCGTTCTGTCCGAGCTGGCCACATCGTTTCGCTATCACGGCGTGAAGACCGCAGAGTTTCCTCTGCTCGATATCTCGCGATGCATTTCTTGGAGCCTGCCCGACTAGTGCGAAGCAGACGGCCAACAAGTCGTCCCGGACGTGCCAGCGGTAACCGACTCGTCCGGGACATACCTGTTGCCTTTTCTACGCGGCGCGGATCCGCTCGAGGAAGTTGTCGATCTCGGTGCGCAGCTCCGCGGACTGTTTCGACAAACTCTGTGCGGCGGTAAGCACCTGGCCGGACGCGGCCCCCGTCTCCCCGGCTGCTTGGGCGATGCCGCCGATGTTGCTGGAGACATCGCCGGTGCCGGCGGCCGCCTGCTGGACGTTGCGGGCGATTTCCTGCGTCGCCGCGCCCTGCTCCTCCACCGCCGAGGCAATCGAGGTGGCAATCTCATCCAACTCGTTG
>JAJFGP010000051.1 GCA_021776055.1 Kiloniellaceae bacterium | reverse complement strand
TGTGGATCGCCGGGCAGGCAGCGGCGCTGGCCGCCGTCGGGGCGATGCTGTTGGGCGTTATCGTCAACGGCCTGTTCGTGGCTGTCTCGATGACCGCCGGCGGCGGGGCCTGGGACAATGCCAAGAAGTACATCGAGGACGGTCATCACGGCGGCAAGGGATCGGAAGCCCACAAGGCAGCCGTCACCGGCGATACGGTGGGTGACCCCGACAAGGACACCGCCGGTCCGGCCGTGAACCCGATGATCAAGATCACCAACATCGTCGCCTTGCTGTTGCTGGCCGCTTTGGCTTCTTAGCGAGACGGCAATAGAAAAAGCCCCGGAAGGACCGATCCTTCCGGGGCTTTTTTCTGGGTGAATCAGATGCGTCGCGGGCGGCGGTTATTCCGACTTGGTGGTGAATTTGCCGATGTTGCCAATAAGCTGCTGGAAGAAAGTAATCTCGCGCCCTTCCGTGGGGGTGATGCGATCCACGGGGTCGACCTCTTGGCCATCTTCAAGCGTATAGATTTTGGAATTGGCGACGACCCCGGCCGGGTCAAAGGAGATTTCGATGATCTTACGCTCCAGGACTTCCGGCGCGAAGAAGGCGAACTGGGTGGTCTTCTGACCGATATAGTACCATTTGTCATCCTGGAAGGTCGAGATCGTCGACGGCGATCCAAGCAAGCTGGCGACGTCGCCTCGCGAATGGACACCGGGGCTGAGCTTGGAGAGGTCCTCCGGCTCCGGCAGGTTGCCGCGAACATCAATACTCTGTTCGCAGGCAGCAAGTGCAATGGGTAGTACGCTGACAAAAATCAGGCGCCGCGCCCAACGCCAACTTGTCGGTAGTTGTGAAGTTTCCAGCTTATGCATCGGAATTCGTTAACCTCCCACCCATCCTGACTGATTGAATAGAACGGTTTGGGGTGCCATTTCAAGCCCCAAGATCGTGCCCCAAGTTCAATGCAGAGCGGTTAGTATAGGGCAAAACACAGCAGAGTGGCGGTTATGCGCATTGGTAAACAAATCGGGCGGATCTTCGGTGGCGACCCGCTGGCCGTGCCCGCGCGGGGCATTTACGAGGCGATCGTCAGTCAGGCCCGGCAACCCGCCTTCTATACAGCGTGCGGGGTACCGGATAGCCTGGACGGGCGCTTTGAGCTGGTGGCCTTGCATGCCTTCCTGGTGCTCCGCCGGCTCAATCGGGGTGGGGGCAGTGGGGCAGACCTGGCGCAGACGCTGGTTGATACGCTGGTCCAGGATATGGACCGCAGCCTGCGGGAGATGGGGGTCGGGGATCTCGGGGTCAGTCGCCGGGTCAAGGAGATGGCGCGCGGCTTCTATGGCCGTATTGCCGCTTACGAGGCCGGCTTGGACGGCTCGGGCGACATGCTCCGGGCGGCTATGACGCGCAATCTGTATGGCACGGTCGAGGCTACGCCCGAGTCGGTGATGGCCGCTATGACCGCCTATATACGGCGGGAGGCGGCTGGGCTGGATGACCAGGACCTGACGGATTTGATGGCGGGAACAGTGACTTTCGGCCCGCCGCCGGAAGGGCAGGGTGGCGAGACGGCATGAGCGAATTTCTTGACCCAACACCTGAGTTTTCCCGCTTGGTGGCCGTTGACGGTCTCGGCGCGACCCCGGTGGTCAAACAGATCGCGGCGAACGAGGAGGAGCGGGCGGCGCTGGTCCGCCGGTTCGATTTGCTGGCCCTGGATAGTTTGAGCGCCGATCTGAGCGTCGAACGCCTGCCGGGCAAAGGGGGCATTCGTGTGCGCGGGCGGTTCACGGCGGACGTGACCCAAGCCTGTGTGGCGAGCCTGGAGCCCGTCCCGGCGCGCTTGAGCGAGGAATTCAATCAACTCTATGCCCTGGCATCGGAGACGCCGCAGCCGCGGGAGCAGATCATCGACGTCGAAGCGGAGGACCCACCCGAACCGATCGGTGCCCGTGGTCTCGATCTGGGTGAGGCCGTCGTGCAGCAGGTCGCGCTGGCCCTGGACCCCTATCCGCGGGCACCCGACATACGGTCGCCTGCGGGATCCGAGGAAGCCCGTGAGGAGGCCGGGAAGTCTGAGGGACCTTTTGCGGCCCTCAAGATCCTGAAGGGCGGCGGGTAGGCTATCCGCCGACCCAGGGCAAGCCCTACATAAGCTTGCCGCAGGGCTGGAATTTGGCTAAGAAGCCGCGGTAAGATCACCGGAATGCTTTAGAAAGTCGTCAGATGGCCGTCCCAAAGTCCAAAATATCCAAATCGCGCAGAAATATGCGGCGGGCGCACGACGCCTTGGCGCCCAATGCGCACCACGAATGCCCCAATTGTGGCGAGCTAAAGCGTCCGCATCATCTTTGCAAGGCTTGCGGCTATTATGACGGCCGTGAGGTCGTCGAAATCGCAGGAGCCTGACGGGCTCTCCCTCAGTCGCACCGGGCGGCCTTGAACGGCTATAGGACAGGAATTCGTACGAGGTGAGCGATCGCCTGACCATAGCACTCGACGCAATGGGCGGCGACGCAGCGCCGCGCATGGTGATCAGTGGCGCCAACATCGCCCTACGCCGGTATCCGCAGGTAAGCTACCTCGTGTTCGGTCGCGAGGACCGGATCGCTCCCCTGCTTGAGAAGATGCCGCGGCTCAAGGCTGTCACCACGCTCATTCACACGGACGATGTCGTTGGCGCCGAGGACAAGCCGGCGGTCGCCTTGCGCGCCGGCCGCGCCTCCAGCATGCGGTTGGCGATCGATTCGGTACAGGATGGCCGGGCCGCCGGCGTTGTTTCGGCGGGAAACACCGGTGCCCTCATGGCCATGTCGAAGTTCGTGCTCAAGACGTTGCCGGGGGTAAACCGGCCGGCGATGGCGGCCTTCTTTCCGACCTTGCGCGGCGAGTCGCTGATGCTCGATCTAGGGGCCAATCTGGTATGCGATGCGCGTAATCTGGTCGACTTTGCGGTCATGGGTAATGCCTTCGCGCGCACGGTGCTGGGAATTGCGCATCCGACTTTTGGGATACTCAATGTCGGGTCGGAGGAGTTGAAGGGACACGAGTCGCTACAGGAAGCCAGCGCGACCTTGCGCGAGGCCAATCTGCCGGGCGAGTTTGTCGGATTCGTCGAAGGCGACGATATCGCCAAGGGCACGGTCGACGTCATCGTCACGGACGGCTTCACCGGCAACGTCGCCCTGAAGGCAGCGGAGGGCACAGCCAAGCTGGTCAACGAATATATGCGGCGCACGTTCCGCAGCTCGTTCGTGGCGGGCCTGGGGTATCTTCTGGCACGCCGGGCTCTGCGCAAGCTGCGCGAGCGCTTGGACCCACGACGATACAACGGGGCAATCTTCCTTGGCTTGAACGGCGTGGCGATCAAGAGCCACGGCGGCTCCGACGCTCTAGCCTTCGCCAACGCCATCGGCCTCGCCATCGACATGGCCCGTTACGGCATTATCGAGAAGACCCGCGCCGATTTTGCAGCGCTGGTCCAGCGGCCGGCCGGCTCGGCGGAAGCCGCGGCCGGATAATGGCGCGTCGTTCCCTGGTCGCGGGCTGCGGCTCGTATTTGCCTGCTCGCGTGATGACAAACGCGGAACTCGCCAAGACTGTCGATACCACCGACGAATGGATCGTGCAGCGCACGGGTATTCGCGAACGCCGTATCGCGGCCGAGGGCGAATATACCTCGGACCTTGCCGTCAAGGCAGCGGATGCGGCCTTGAGCATGGCCGGTATGGTGGCGGACGAGATCGATCTTATCGTTTGCGCCACGTCGACCCCGGACGAGACATTTCCGGCCACGGCCACACGCATACAAACCCAATTGGGCATGACCCGCGGCGCTGCCTTCGATGTGCAGGCCGTGTGCAGCGGCTTTGTCTATGGACTGGCGGTGGCCGACAATTTTATCCGCGCCGGCCAAGCGAACACCGCCTTGGTGATCGGTGCCGAGACTTTTTCCCGCATTCTGGACTGGCAGGACCGGTCTACCTGCGTCCTCTTCGGCGACGGGGCGGGGGCGGTCGTTCTGCAGGGTGTCGAAAGCAACGGCGGGTCAAAGGCGCGCGGCGTTCTTTCAACGCACATCTATTCGGATGGGCGGCATCACGACGCCTTGTATGTAGATGGGGGTCCATCGACTACCGGGACCGCCGGTCATCTGCGGATGGACGGGCGCGAGGTTTTTCGCCATGCGGTTGTGCGCATGGCCGAGGCGATCGATACGGCCCTGGAAGCCAACGGTCTGACCCCGGGAGATATCGATTGGCTGGTGCCGCACCAAGCAAACCTGCGCATCATCGAGGCCATGGCCCGGCGCCTGAACCTGCCGAGCGACCGGGTCGTCGTCACCGTCGACCGGCACGCCAACACATCCGCGGCCTCAATTCCCCTGGCGCTCTGCCAGGCGGTTCACGATAAGCGCATCCAACAAGGCGATTTGATCCTCATGGAGGCCATGGGGGGTGGTTTTACCTGGGGCTCGGCGCTGTTGCGCTGGTAAATGGGAGCGTTTGCGGGCGGGCATTTGCACGACGGCCACACTACCGTGCATTAAGCACTTATCTCATCTTCCGGTAGTTGTTGTATGTTTGACCCTTTGCATGGGTTAAGGTAACGTTCGACAACAAAAAAAGTTGTACAGGGGGACTTTATGGCTGAACGGACGATGACTCGGGCAGACCTGAGCGAAGCCGTCTATCAGGAGGTCGGTCTGTCGCGTAACGAGTCGGCTGATCTCGTCGAATCCGTCCTTGGTGAAATTTCCGGTGCGTTGGTGCGTGGTGAGATGGTGAAGGTATCGTCCTTTGGCAGCTTCTGCGTGCGCAAAAAGGGACGGCGTATTGGGCGCAATCCGAAAACGGGTGAGGAAGTGCCAATTCTCCCGCGTCGGGTTCTTGTCTTCCGCGCCTCGCATGTTCTAAAGAATCGGATCGATAAATCATTGACCCGGTCTCGCGGCTGATTGCTTGATTCCGCGGGCCGTTGCCCTGGAGTTTTTGCCTGACCATGACAGCGAATCTTTCGGAACCAGCGAATCATTCGGGTCCAGCGAGTCGGTCGGGGGGAAAGTCGGCAGCCGCATTTCGCACGATCAGCGAAGTGGCACAGGAGTTGGATGTTCCGCAACACGTCCTGCGCTTCTGGGAGTCGAAGTTCTCGCCCGTGCGGCCGCTCAAGCGCGGCGGTGGCCGTCGTTACTACCGGCCCGAGGACGTGGATTTGCTCCGCCGCATACGTGCCTTGCTCTATACCGAGGGGTATACGATCAAGGGCGTTCAGCGACTTCTGCGCGAGGGGCAGGGCAAGATCGACGCCGCCGTGGCCGGCCCGCCGATTTCGATGGATCGTAAGGCTCTGCGAGCCGTCGTTGAAGAGTTGAGCGAACTGCGGGATACGCTGCGCAAAGCCGCTGGCTAGCGCGGGGCGGACAAGACGGTTGCGGGCCAAGTGCATTGCCTGGCGCACTGCCCAGGCTGTATAACCGAGACAACAAAAGTCTACTAACGCCCTATCGGGCGGCAACGGAGCGTGGCGCAGTCTGGTAGCGCACTTGGCTGGGGGCCAAGGGGTCGCAGGTTCGAATCCTGCCGCTCCGACCATTTTAAATCAATGACTTGGCGACCAATCAACTGGGTGGTCGTTAATTTCTTGGTACTATTCTTGCCCTTCTAAGCCCTTGTAAATCCTACTGTGCCCCTTTCTGCCTGCCGCAAGCTGCTGCAAGCGAACCTCAAAATGTTAGCGTTTTGTTCAAACTCTCAGGTGGCGGGCGATGTCCGTTTGCAGGGCCACACCGGTCAACCGTAGCGACCTCTGTGAACGACCGAATTTGACGCTTCTCGGAAGCCGGGCGGTCGAATCGACCAATCCGCCGCATCCCGAGATCGGCGTAGCGGACGACGCGAAATCTGTTGCTTTATTCATGCCGGTCCCTGTTGTCTCGTGAGACCGGATTGCCAGAAACGGATATATCCTTTTGCCGGTCAGGCGCTCAGGATACTCTCGGGCGCCGCGCCCGTGAACGAAACCGCACAGGAGATCCCCATGAAGAAACTGCCTCCGTCCGGAGCCGGAGTCTTTGCTAAACAATTTCCGGAAGTCTGGGACGCATACGAGTCCCTGGGCAAGGCGTGCGCCGAATCGGGGCCGATCGACGCGCGCACCCGGCGCTTGATCAAGCTGGCGCTTTCCATCGGAGCCCGGTCAGAAGGGGCCGTTCACTCGCATGCACGCCAAGCTGTGGAGGAGGGTATGACGGCCGAGGAGTTGCGCCAGATCGCCGCGCTAGCGATCACCACGCTCGGCTTCCCGGCGGCGATGGCGGGTCTTAGTTGGATCAACGACGTCGCGAAGGAATAGGTCGAGCACAAATAGAGATATTGAGAGCGGCGATGTAACGCATCCGAGGGATTAGGTCACGCCGCCCACTGCAACGCTCTTGTGCTCCTCGGACGAATAAGGCCCTGCCACAAACTCGCATTCGACGGTCACTGAGCTTGTCGTCCCAATGATAGGCTCGCCGGCATGGTGTATCGACCCCGCCTCGGGATAGTCGAGTGTCCAGCAGGTGCGGCTGACGATGAACTCCGTACTCCCCGACTGGCCGGGTCGCGAGATCATCACGCAATCGCCGGCCCGCGGCACGCCGGGCATTTCGAACAGCAGCTTGTGATGGGGTTCTTCGTCTTCGACTGGGACAAGCACGAGTTCGACTTTCATGGGTTCGTACTCCTCGTCAGTGGTAGCGACCAATAATTGCCCGGGGGTCATGTAAATCTTGAGATCAGACGGTCTCGGGGATCATTTCGATGGCGCCGCACGGGCATTCAGCCGCGCAGATGCCGCAGCCCTTGCAATAATCGTAGTTGAACTCGAAACGCTTGCCGGGCCCGAGCTTGATCACTGCGTTGTCGGGGCAGACGCCATAGCAGTTGTCGCACTCGAAGCAATTACCGCAGGAGAGGCAGCGGCGGGCCTCGTAAAGTGCGTTGGTCTCATCGAGTCCGTGGTGGACTTCGTCAAAGCTGGTCTGCCTGCGGATGACGTCGAGCTCCGGCTGCACGGTCTTGGGTGCGTCGGCGTAGTACCAGGTATTGAGCTTGTCGGTGTCGGCTAGCTCATGACGCGGCGGATGCTCGTAGCGCTCGCCGCGCAGCCAGGCGTCGATGTGCCGCGCCGCCTTCTTGCCGTGGCCGACCGCCACGGTGACGGTGCGCTCGCTCGGTACCATGTCGCCGCCGGCGAACAGGCCCTCGAAGCCTGTCATCATGTCTGGCCCGACCTGGATCACGCCATCCTTGGCGATCTCGACCCCCGGCACCTTGGCGATGAAGCCGGTATCGACATTCTGGCCGAGCGCCAGGACGAGGGAGTCGGCCTCGATGGTGTCGAATTCGCCGGTTGGCTCCGGCCAACCTTCGTCGTTGAGCACCATCTTCTCAACCACGAACGAACCGCTGTCGTCGATCTCCTTGATCGTGGTCAGCCAGTTGAGAATCACGCCCTCCGCCAGTGCCTCGTCGACCTCGAAATCGTGGGCCGGCATCATCTCGCGGGTTCGGCGATAGACGATGATGGCCTGCTCGGCGCCCAGGCGCTTGGCGGTGCGGGCCGCGTCGATGGCGGTATTGCCGCCGCCATAGACCACGACCCGGCGGCCGAGTAGCGGTGGATTGTCGCTGGTCTCCATTTCCCGCAGCAGGCCAATGGCGTCGAGGATCTTGCCGGCGTCCGGGGTCGGAATGTCGACCCGCTTGGCGAGATGGGCACCGATGGCGAGGAAACAGGCGTCGAAACCGCCGTTCTTCATCTCCGTCTGGATGTCCTCGACTGTATGGTTCAGCTCGAGCGCGACACCCATGGCGAGAATCCGGTCGATCTCGGCCTGCACGATATCGCGCGGCAGGCGGTAGGCCGGGATGCCGAAGCGCATCATGCCGCCGGGCACCGGTCCGGCCTCGTGAATCGTCACGGTGTGTCCCTGGCAGCGTAGGTGAAAGGCGGCCGAGAGCCCACTTGGGCCGGCGCCGATAACCAATACTTTCTTACCCGAAGGAGCAGCCTCGACCGCCGGCCCCCAGTTTTTCTCGATTGCTTGGTCGCCGAGGAAGCGCTCGACCGCGTGGATGTTGATCACCTCGTCGAGCGCCGACCGATTGCAGGCGCCTTCGCAGGGGTGATAGCAGGCCCGGCCCATGATCGCCGGTAGCGGGTTATTGCGCATCACCTCCCGCCAGGCCGCCTCGTAATCGCCTTCCTCGGCCTGGCCGAGCCAGGCCTGGATGTTCTCTCCGGCCGGGCAGGCGTTGTTGCAAGGCGGTAGGCGATCCAGATAGACCGGCCTTTCGGTGCGCCAGTTCCCCGTCCGGTTGGCCAGGCTCGAGCCGATGTCGAGCGTAATCGCGAAGGGCACGTCGGGGTGCTGCTTACTCAAAGCGGTGCCTCCTCCGCTTCACGTAGTAGGTCGAAGCGTTTGATATTGGCGTCGGCCATACGCTGCAGGCGGGCGATTCGCTCGCCGCCGCCGTCCTTGAACAAGTGGGCGAAGCGCTTCTGCGGCCTGAGGTACTCCTCGACCGGCACCTTGCGGCGGATCGGAATGCTGCCGGTGACCTCGCCGTGCTCCGCCTCAAACAGCGGAAACAGCCCGCACTCGGAAGCCAAGCGCGCGATGCGGATAGTGTCGTGGCTGGCCGAGCCCCAGCCCAGGGGGCAGGGCACGAAGATGTGGATGTAACGCGCACCGCGGATCGCCACGGCCTTCTCGACCTTGCGCTCCAGGTCGTGAAGGTTGGCGACCGAGGCGGTGGCGACGTAGGGGATGTTGTGAGCCATGGCGATCAGCGGCAGGTTTTTGCCGGTGCCGAAGACATTGCCCGGCTCGGGCCCGACCGCCGGCGTGGTCGCCGTGCGCGCGGTCGGCGGCGTGGCCGAGGAGCGCTGCACGCCGGTGTTCATGTAGGCCTCGTTGTCGTAGCAGATGTAGAGCACGTCATCGTTGCGCTCGAACATGCCGGATAGACAGCCGAAGCCAATGTCGGTGGTGCCGCCGTCGCCGCCTTGGGCGACCACTCGGACCTGCTCGCGGCCCTTGACGCGCATCGCCGCGGCGACGCCGGAGGCCACGGCCGCGGCGTTGCCGAACAGCGAGTGGATCCAGGGTACCTGCCAGGAGGTTTCGGGGTAGGGCGTGGTGAAGACCTCCAGGCAGCCGGTGGCGTTGACCGCGATCAGCTGGCCCTCGGTCGCGCGCATGGCGGCGTCCAGGGCATAGCGCGCGCCCAGCGCCTCGCCGCAGCCCTGGCAGGCGCGGTGGCCCGAGGTGATGGCATTGCTGCGCTCCATGCTGGCTTGCACCGAGCGCCGTGCCTGGTCGACCAGGCGGTTGCCGGCCGTGAAAGTGCCCTTCTGGTAGAACTTGACCTTTTGCTCGGCGGTCATGTCGGACATGGCTGGGGCCTCCTCAAACCGCTTTCGGGCCGCACGGACCGATCTCGCGCAGGATGTTCTCGGCGATCGGCCCGGCGGTGATCTGACTGCGCTGGTTGTCGATCTCGCGGCGTACGATATCGAGGTCGAGATCGAGGAAATGTGGGTCCTTTAGGTCGTCGCGCTCGACCCGTGCGAACATCCGGGCCAACGACTTGCGGGTGATCGGCCGGCCGCCCAGTCCGGCGATCACGGTATGGATGTGGGTGTCGCGGCCGTGCAGCGCCGTGCGCACGTCGGCGGCCAGCACGCCGCCAAAGCCGAGCGCCAAGCTCTTTTCCAGCACGATCACCTTGGCGGCACCCTGCAGGGCGTGGCGCAGACCGTCGAGCGGGAACGGCCGATAGCTGCACAGCGTAATCACACCGATCTTAGCGCCGTTCTCGCGCACTTCGTCGACCAAGTCCTTCACCGTGCCGGCGAGCGAGCCCATGGTCACCACCACGGTCTCGGCATCCTCCACCCGGTAGCCGTGGAACAGCCCGCCGGACTCACGGCCGAAGACCTCTTTGAACTCCTGCTGAATCTCCGGGATTACGCTCAATGCCTGCAGCAGCTTGTCGTGCGCCAGATAGCGCACCTCCATGAAGGCTTCGGGGCCGACCATGGCCCCGATCGTGTAGGGGTCCGCGGGGTCGAGGATCTGGCGCGGCTGGTAAGGCGGCAGGAAGGCATCGACCTGAGCCTGGTCGGGGATCGCGACACGCTCGTAAGCGTGGGTCAGGATGAAGCCGTCCATGCAGACCATCACTGGCGCGCTCAGCCGTTCGGCAAGCTTGAAAGCCTGGATATGCAAGTCGGCGGCTTCCTGGTTGGTCTCGGCGTGGAGCTGAATCCAGCCGGCATCGCGCAGCGCCATGCTGTCGCTGTGGTCGTTCCAGATATTGATCGGCGCGCCGATCGCCCGGTTGCCGATGGTCATGACAATCGGCAGGCCGAGCCCGGCAGCGTTGTAGACTGCCTCGGCCATGAACAGTAGGCCCTGGCTGGCCGTCGCGGTGTAGGTCCGGGCACCGGCGGCCGAGGAACCGATCGCGACCGAGAGGGCGGCGAACTCGCTTTCGACGTTGATGAACTCGCAGTTCTGGATCGCGCCCGTACGAATCATCTCGGCACAGCCCTCGACGATATGGGTCTGGGGCGTGATGGGGTAGGCGCAGATGACCTCCGGGCGGCAGAGGGCGATTGCCTTGGCGACGGCTTGTGAACCTTCGATCTGCTCGAACATCTTCAGCCTCTCGATCCGTATCGCCTAGTTGGTTCTGATTGAATCATACGCCTTGGCGGCGGCCGCGGCATTGTCGTCACCGAGCTTCCCGGGGAATTTTTGGCGGACCGCCGCCATGACCGACTCAAGCGTCACGCGCCGCGTCATCGCCGCGAACGCGCCGAGTAGTGCGACGTTGGGTAATGGCCGGCCGATATACTCCAGCGCCCATTCAGTCGCCGCGACGGTGCTGATGTGATGCGGCGGGAATTTCTTCACATAGTCCCCAAGCCCGAGGTCCCGGTAACTGCGCCGGGTGTTGACGACCAGGTAACCTCGCGTATCCAGGCCATTGAAGAGGTCCACCTGGTGCAGCAGCGTGGGGTCCTGAACGATCAGGGCGTCGGGCGTCATGACGGGCTCGCGCAGGCGGATTTCCTTGTCGTCGAGTCGACAGAAGGCAACGACGGGTGCCCCCATCCGCTCCGAACCGAAGCTCGGGAAGGCCTGGGCGTGGTAACCCTCGAGAAAAGCGGCGACGGACAACATCTCGGCAGCCGAAACCACGCCCTGACCACCTCTGCCATGTATGCGAACCTGGAAAATGCTGCCTCCGAACTGTTGCGTCTCCCAAACCAGGAGGAAGCCTACCCCTGGGGCGCGATGGGCATCTTGATCTGTGTCAACACGAGCGGGCTTGATATTCACGGGACGCCGCCGGTTCGGAATTGCGCCGAAGACCGTTTTCGGCCAGTAGGCCAAATCGGAAACGGGTCAGTGCGTGTCTCGTGGAATGGGTGCCGAAAAGGACGTCAGATCACCTGATTGTGAGACGATTGCCTCCTCGATTGCGCGCCTGGCGGTTCGTTGATCTAGATCAACGAACAACATGATTTGACATGGCAAAAGACACCAACGTGCGTACGCGCGATTGTCGCCAATCCGACATCATCTGCCCGCCCGGGCATGCGTATCGCTTGAAGGCAACGCGCGTCCGCACCGACCAAAGCGTTCCAACCAAGGCCCGAAGTACCGTGGAGGGTATTATGATGCTCGTTAAAGATGTAATGGTGCGGCAAGCTGAATGGATTGGCCCCGAGACCACTCTCTTGGATGCCGCTAAGAAGATGCACGATATGGAGATTGGCTCCTTACTCGTCGGGGAGCATGACCGGCTCATCGGCATGGTGACCGATCGTGATATCGCCTGCCGTGGCGTCGCCCAGAATCTCAGCCCCGCTGGTACACCGGTGCGCAAGGTGATGACTGAGAAAATAATTTGGTGCTACGACGACCAGGCAATCGAAGACGCCGCCCACCTGATGGAAGGTAAGAAAGTCCGCCGCTTGGCGGTAATGAACCGTGAGAAACGGATGGTGGGATTCTTGAGCGTAGACGATCTTGCTCACCGGAAGCACGAGCTATCAGGTGAGGTCCTGGCCGAGGTCACCACGCACTAACCTGTTGTCCGACACGTCAGGACGCCCATCGGAGGGTACCTTCGCAAAGCCCGTCGTGTCTTGACTCTGCTGCGTTACTTACCCGGCTGGTATTAGAGCCGCGCCGGCGCAAGTGGGTTTCATGTGTGATGGCCAAGGTGCTGTTGGGTGAGTTCAAACGACCTCGTCTAATAATGCCACAATAAGGGCGCCTGCGGCACATAGGGAGACTGGTCAGATGATTAGACAAATCCGGTTTTTGGCGGCCATTGTGCTCGGTTCTTTGGCTGTCGCGTACGGTGGCCTTTCGGCTGTTCTACCGGTCAGAGCCTCCGAAGTCTTCTCGAAAACTCCGAGCGGTTACCACCTGCCCTTTACCAGCTCCGAGCGCGGACGCGATCTTTTCGTCAACAAGGGATGTGTCTTATGTCATTCGGTCAATGGTGCCGGCGGAAAAATTGGACCTCGCCTGGACGCTAACCCCTTACAGGCGCAGATAGACGCCTTCGATTTCGCCGCCAGAATGTGGCGGGGCGCAGAGGCTATGATCGCGTTTCAAAACATGGAACTTGGTTTTCAAATCGAATTG
>JAJFGP010000006.1 GCA_021776055.1 Kiloniellaceae bacterium | reverse complement strand
ACCCCGGCCCTCCCCCATCGAGGGGGAGGGAGAAATGAGCATGCCGCGATAGGGGCTACCCCTCCCCCCTTGATGGGGGGAGGTGGGGAGGGGGGTGAGCCACACGCGCCACAGCGGAGGGTCACGCTCGCCGCCTCAACGTCCTGACGATAGCACCATGACCCCGGCGATGATGGTGGCGATGCCCAGCCATTGGGCCCGGCTTATGGCCTCGCGCAGAAAAACGCGCGCCAGCAAAATGGTGACGGCGCTGAAGGCCGAGGCGATGACCACGGCAATCGTCGCCCGCGGGCCCTCGCTGCCGGCCAGCAAAGCCACATAGGCACCAGCGTCCAGCAATCCTTGAGCGGCAAGATACGGCCACCATCGCATGGGCAGGTGCGGCCGCTGGCGCAGCACCAGAAACACGGCGGCGCAGGCAAGAACACCGACACACCGCCCCAGCCAAACCGTCTGCAACTCGCCGTAGATCAGCGCCGCCTCCTGCGCGGCGGCGACGGAAATCGCAAAACCCAACGCGGCACCAAGCGACATCAGAACGGTGCCGCGCAGACGCCCCGGCGGATCTGTGGTCGGATCGGTGACCGTTTTGGCGCTGCGCGCCACCAGCACGACGCCGCCAAGCACGGCCACCATGGCCGCCCAGGCGATGAGCGACGGACGCGCACCGAGGGCCACCGCGAAGGCCACGTTGAAGGCGGGATATGTGCCGACGATAGGCGCCACCATGGTAATCGGCCCGCGTGCCAGCGCCTGATACAGCCACAGCGTTGCCACCATGACGCCGATGCCGGAGACCAGGATCAGCCACAGCCCATCCGCATGCCAAACCAACGGCAATCCGCCCAGCCAAATGACCGCGCCCAGGACCAGGGCGCCAACGCCAAACATGGCGAGAAGTACGCTGCGATGCCCGATAGCACGGCTGGCCAAGCCACCGATGAAATCAGCGCTGCCCCAACTGACCGCCGCCAGCAGGCCCCAGATTGCTGGTGTCATTTGCTTGCCTCTAGAGGCTGCGCGCCGCCTCGCACATGTTCGTCAGCTTACGAACCGACAGGTCACGACCAAGTAGACCCAAGCCGCAATCAGGGGCGGCGATCAAGCGCTCTCCGTCCACATGTTTCAACGCCGCCGATAAACGCGCCCTAATCTCATCCACTGTCTCAATGCGGCTTTTAGCGATGGCGACGACCCCGAGAATGATCTTGGTCTTGGCGAATCGGTCGAGGAGCGAAAGATCGTTGTGACGGTGCGCATCCTCCAGGGAGACCGCATCGATACACGTCTCATCGACTGCCTCGGCAAGCTCGAGATAAGCGTTGCGGTCCGCTTTTGGATAATCTTCCCGGTCCAGGCAATCGGGATAGCCGCAGCACATGTGCATTACCCGGATCACGCCGGGTGGAATGTCTTGAAAGCAGCGTTCCAGATGACGCACGCCATAGCGCAGTGCCCGCGCCGGCTGGCGGGCGAAGACCGGCTCGTCCACCTGAATCCAGCGGCAGCCGGCCTCGGCCAGGGACTTGATTTCGCTATTAAGAGCCTCGGCCAAATCGGCGCCAAGCTGTTCATCGTCGTCGTAGGCCAAATTCGCGGTGGTATCGGCGATGGTCATCGGCCCCGGCAAGGTGATCTTTACCGGCTTGTCGGTGAACGATTGTGCCAGGTGCCAATCGGCGGCGAGGAAATGGTCGCGCGCCCGCACTGGCCCGGTGATCGACGGCAGATCCGCCGTATAGCTGCCACCCCGTACGGCCTTGGGAGTCAGATGCTCGAAGTCGATCCCCGCGATGTGTCGGCAGTGGTAATGGATGTAATTTTCGCGCCGGATCTCGCCGTCGGTGGGCACATCGATGCCGGCCTCCACCTGGTCGGCAATGACCTGGCGGGTGCCACGGGTGAACAGGGCCTCCGCCTCGTCGCCCATGTGCGCCACGGCCTCCAGGTACCCTTGGGTCGGCCGCTGGGTATCCGTCCCCCCGCCGCCCTGAAACCAGTCCGGGACCGGCAGGAAATCCGGCTTCGGATAAGCCCCGATGGTTGTGGTCAATAGTGCCATGCCAGCCCCCCAGACAGCGCCCAGATGGGCCCAGATGGGTCCCAGGGTGGCATACGGCATAGGGTCAGGCAATGTGGCCGGCAAGCCTCCCCAGGGGGTATCTGACGTGGCTTTTTTCACACCGCGGCCCTTGACTTCCCAGGGGCTCTCGTCTTATCTCCACCTCACGTTTAGCACTCAAGACCATTGAGTGCTAACAAACGTCTTAAGTGACTGTATTTACATGAAGTTTGGAGGAAGTCCATGAAATTTCGGCCTTTGCACGACCGTGTCCTGGTCCGCCGCGCCGAGGAAGATGAGCGGAGCGTAGGTGGAATCATCATCCCCGATACCGCCAAGGAAAAGCCCATGCAGGGCAAAGTCATTGCGGTTGGCCCGGGTGCCCGCGACGAGAACGGCAAGATCGTGCCGCTCAGCGTCAAGGTCGGTGACCAAATCCTCTTCGGCAAGTGGTCGGGGACCGAGGTCAAGATCGACGGGGAAGACCTGGCGATCATGAAAGAGGCGGACATCTTGGGCGTCGTTGAAGGCGCCAAGAAACTCAGATCCGCCGCTTAAGCTACTACACAAAGAACTGGAGTAATCGAGAATGGCTGCGAAAGAAGTCAAGTTTTCCGCCGATGCCCGCCAGCGTTTGCTGCGTGGCGTCGACATTCTGGCCGACGCGGTAAAGGTCACCCTGGGGCCGAAGGGCCGCAATGTGGTCCTCGACAAGTCCTTCGGTGCACCGCGCATCACGAAGGACGGTGTCACCGTCGCCAAGGAAATCGAACTATCGGACAAGTTCGAGAACATGGGCGCCCAGATGGTCCGCGAGGTTGCCTCGAAGACCAACGACATCGCCGGTGACGGCACCACGACCGCCACCGTGCTGGCCCAGGCCATCGTGCGCGAAGGCTCCAAGGCGGTTGCCGCCGGCATGAACCCGATGGATCTCAAGCGCGGCGTCGACATGGCCGTCGAGGCGGTCGTCGCGGATCTGCGCAAGCGCTCCAAGAAGGTCTCGACCTCGGAAGAAGTCAGCCAGGTCGGCACCATCTCGTCCAACGGCGACCTGGAAATCGGCGAGATGATCGCCGAGGCCATGCGCCGGGTCGGCAACGAGGGTGTGATCACCGTCGAGGAAGCCAAGTCCCTGGCCACCGAGTTGGACGTGGTCGAGGGCATGCAGTTCGACCGTGGTTATCTGTCACCGTACTTCATCACCAACGCCGACAAGATGCTGGCGGAGATGGAGAACCCGTACATCCTTCTGCACGAGAAGAAGCTCTCCGGTCTGCAGGCGATGCTGCCCCTACTGGAAGCGGTCGTGCAGTCGGGCCGGCCGCTTCTGATCATCGCCGAGGACGTCGAGGGCGAAGCCCTGGCGACCCTGGTGGTGAACAAGCTGCGCGGTGGCCTGAAGGTCGCGGCGGTGAAGGCTCCTGGCTTCGGCGATCGTCGCAAGGCGATGCTCGAAGACATGGCCATCCTCACCGGCGGCCAGGTGATCTCGGAAGATCTGGGGATCAAGCTGGAAGGTGTGACCCTGGAGATGCTGGGCCGTGCCAAGAAGGTGGTGATTACCAAGGAAGAGACCACCGTCATCGACGGCGCCGGTAAGAAGAAAGAGATCGAGGGCCGTTGTGCGCAGATCCGGGCGCAGACCGAGGATACCACCTCGGACTACGACCGGGAGAAGCTGCAGGAGCGGTTGGCCAAGTTGGCCGGCGGTGTGGCCATCATCCGTGTCGGCGGGGCCACCGAGACCGAGGTGAAGGAGCGCAAGGACCGGGTCGAGGACGCGATGAACGCGACCCGCGCGGCTGTCGAGGAGGGTATCGTCCCCGGTGGCGGCTTGGCTCTGCTCAACGCCATCAAGGCGCTCGACAAGCTGGCGCCGGACGATAACGACCAGAAGGTCGGCATCGACATCGTCCGCCGGGCCCTGAAGACCCCGGTCTGGCAGATCGCCGAGAACGCCGGCTCCGAAGGCGCCGTCGTCGTCGGTAAATTGCTCGAGACCAAAGGCACCAACATCGGCTTCGACGCCCAGAACGGCACCTATGTGGACATGATCAAGGCCGGCATTATCGACCCGACCAAGGTCGTGCGCACGGCTCTGCAGGACGCGGCCTCGGTCGCCGGCCTGTTGATCACCACGGAAGCCATGGTCGCCGAGAAGCCGGAGAAGAAAGAAGCCATGCCCGGCGGCGGTGCCCCGGACATGGGCGGCATGGGCTTCTAAGAAGACCCAGCCATCCTAGACGTAAAAATTGGGGGGGGCGAAGCTATAGGCTTCGCCCCCTTTTCTTGCCAATCACCCGCCGGTTTTAGTCGCTGTGAAGCGAGATCGAGTTGCCCTCGCTATCGACGAACATGCCGATATGCCCAAATGGGCCGATCGACGTTTTTCCCATGGCGACCGAGCCGCCGGCGCTTTCAACCCGCCCTAGGGCCGCTTCAATGTCAGCGGTGGTCAAGAAAATGCGGATGCCGTCTTTGGACGCCTTGGCCGCAGTGGTTAGGCAGCCAACCGGCATCTCCCCGTTAAAGAACGCCATGATCTTACCGCTGGGGGTATCCATCGGCGCCAGTTGCGCCTGCGTGACCTCTTTATAGAACTTAGCCGCCCGGTCCAGATCGGCGGCCGGAATTTCGAACCAGGCAATTTTAATCTCTGTCATCTCTCTTTCCTCCATAGGATTGGGCGCGGCTGAATTTACCCAGCCATCTATATGAAAGACGAGCCGCGCTGGCCTGAGTGGACATCTAATTTGAAAAGCTGCTCACTCGACAGAACAGGCCAGCATCTGATCCGTCAAAAACCGCTGTAGGGAGGCATTTGGAGACTGCGTCAAGGCAAGGTCATAAAATTCGGAAGCCTTAGTCATATCCCCGGCACGCCTGTGAAAATCCGCTAGCAGGCTGTAGAAAAGTCCGTTGGTCCTGAGCTTCCGGTTGTCGCGTAGAGCAGTGAGAATGAAAAGCCCGGCATCGACACCATCGACCATCATGACCGCCACGGCACGGTTCATCTCGACAATGGGCGAAGGCGCTAATTCCAGAAGATCGTCGTAGAACGCCAGAATGCGCCGCCAATCCGTCTTCTCGAAAGACACCGCGGCCGCATGACAGGCCGCAATCGCAGCCTCCAGATGATATCGGCTGCGCCCCGTTCCTGACATCGATTGCGCAAGGCACACCATACCGCGGGCGATCTGCTCTCGATCCCACAAGGCCCGATCTTGCTCGTTTAGACGCAGTAGGCTGCCGCCCGCATCCACCCGCGCCGGCAGCCGCGAGGTTTGAAACGCGATCAATGCGCCAAGCGCCCAGACGCGCCCATCGTCCGCCACATGGCTGGCCAGCAGCAGATCGACCAGCCGTTGCGCCTCACGGCAAAGCTCCTGCTGCACCAGGCGCTCTCCCAGCGTGGCGGAATAGCCGGCGCTAAACAGCAGGTAAACTATCTGAAGAACCCGCGTTAGCCGCTCCTTCTGCTCGGCCTTGCCCGGCGGTTCGAACGGTGCCGGATGGTCTCGCACCTTAGCCTTCGTCCGGTTGAGCCGTTTGAGGACGGCTTGCTCCGTCGACAACATCAGGGCGGCAATCTCCCCGCACCCCAGGCCACAAACGTAGCGCAACGTGATGGTCACACTTTCGCGGGCGTTCATCCGGGGATGGCAACAGACAAAGATGAGCTGCAAAACATCGTCTTCCAGCGGGCCAAACCATACGGGCACCGCCTCGTCGTCGGGGTACAGCACTTGCTTGACGGACGGCGCCTTCTCTCGACCACGGGTTTCGGCCTTCAGGCCATCGAGAACCCGGTTGCAGGCAACCATATAGAGCCAGCCACCGGGGTTGTCCGGCACGCCGGCAACCGGCCACGTTGCCAAGGCCCGTTCCATCGCATCCTGGACGGCGTTTTCGATTTCGCCGAAACGCGCGGAGCCAAACCGCCGGGTCATGGCGGCCATGATCTCACGCCACTTAGCGCGAAAAAAATCCTCGACGAACAGCGGCGCGTTTTCTTCCTGTTGCGGCATGCGCGAACAGCACTAAGGTTTCAGAACGGTCGCCAGTTCCCGCACTTCAACCGTCCCGCCATAGGCTAGGATAGGACAGCCTTTGGCCAACGCCGCAGCCTCCTCAACTGACTCCGCCCGAATACAGTAATATCCGCCAATCGCTTCCTTCGCTTCGGAAAACGGCCCGTCCACTACAAGCTCATCGCCGCGCGCCCGCACGGTCAGGCCCAGATCCTGGGATAGTTTACCGGCCCCGAGCAATCGCTCGTCCCGCCGCAACGAGTCGTTCCAAGCCGCGAACTTCTGGATGATTCGCTGCATTTCATCCGGCGAGAACTGCACCCAGCGGCACTCGTGATCTCGAAGCATCAGTAAGTAGTCTTTCATCGAATTCCCCTCATCGCCGTTTCACTGACAATACGACTGAGGGCGATCAAACTGGACAAAAGAATGCGTGATCACTCACCTCGGAATCGAGGCGACGTCCAGGGGAGTAAGCGAAACCGAGGGCGCCCGGCCGCCAAACTCAAAGGGAATTAGAAGATGTTACGCCGCGGCGGCGCGGGAAGAAGCCGGTTCGCGCTGCTCCGCGGTCCGGCGGTCGCGATGGGTGACCATGCGAGAATGCAAATCCGTAATGGCCGCACTTCCCGTGCGTACGCAAAGAAACGGCAGAAAACCATGGATCAAACAGGCCAAGCTGGCCAGAAACATGCGCCCGGCAAAACTAATGGCCATCCCCATGTGTTGGCCATACGTCTCGCCGACAGAGGCCGGATGGTCGGTAAAAGCCGATTTGAGCATGGGGGTCTTGTCCTTCTTCTCGCGCGTCCAGGGGAAGACGCACTATATCTCGGGGTCGTGAAAAATGGCTTTCATTTATGCTAAAGATTGACTATAAAAATAGCATTGAATACTATTATTTAGTCGATACATGGAATTAAATTCTCATGGACGACATCAATCGAAAGATTCTGCGAATTCTGCAGGCCGACGCTACCGTGCCGGTGGCGGAGATCGCCGAAAAGGTCGGGCTTTCGACAACGCCATGTTGGCGGCGCATCCAGAGCTTGGAACGATCCGGCCTGATTCAACGGCGGGTCGCCCTGCTCGATCGCAAGAAGCTGAACGTGGGGGTGACGGTGTTCGTTCACTTGAAGACCAACCAGCACAACCACGAGTGGTTGGAGAGCTTCGCCAAGGCGGTGGCCGACATCGATGAAGTGGTGGAATTCTACCGCATGAGCGGTGACGTGGATTACCTGCTGAAGATCGTGGTGCCAGACATCGATAGCTACGACGCCGTCTACAAACGGTTGATCAAATCCGCCGACCTGTCGGGCGTAAGTTCCAGCTTCGCCATGGAAGAGATCAAGCACACCACCGCCATGCCTGTCGGCTACGCAATCTAACAAGAAGGCGTTGCGCCAAACGCGGCAATGGCTTAACGCTCGACGGGTCCGCCCCTACTGCATTGAGAGAGCCCATGTCGGCGCATCAACCTGCCCAAGCCATGATCCGAGTCTGGGATCCCTTGATCCGCATCGGTCACTGGACCATCGTCGTCGGTTTCTTCGTGGCTTACTTCACCGAGGACGATCTGTTGCGCCTACACGCCTGGGCCGGGTACCTGGTCGGCGGGGTGGTCGTGCTCCGCGTGGTCTGGGGCCTCATCGGCACGCGGCATGCGCGCTTCACCGACTTTATCTACCGGCCGGGTACGGTCATAAGCTATGTCCGCGACCTGTTCGCTTTCCGGGCGCGCCGCTATATCGGACACAGCCCGGCCGGCGGGGCCATGATCCTTGCCTTGCTAGTGATGTTGGCGGCGACGGTCTACAGCGGCCTGATGGTCTATGCCTTGGAGAACAACCGTGGTCCTCTCGCCTCCTTCGCTTCACAGGCCGTTCCGGCGGCGATGGCCGATGACGACAACGGCAAAAACGGCGACGAGGCTGAGGACGGCGAAGACCGAGACGAGTTTTGGGAGGAGTTGCACGAAGTGCTCTCCGACGTCACGCTGGCCCTCGTTTTCTTGCATATAGGCGGCGTCCTGTTCACCAGCATCGCCCATCGCGAGAACCTGGTCCGCGCCATGATCACCGGCGACAAGCGCCCGGAACCGGAGGCGTGAGTTCCCCGTCTACCCCTGCGCCGACTCCGCGCGTCGACACCTCGCCTAAGGTCGCGGACGAAGTTAAGTGCACCACTTGTTACATGTGCGCCTGCCGATGCGGCATCCGCGTGCATCTACAGGGCGACAAGGTCCGCTACATCGAGGGTAATCCCGACCACCCGATCAATCGCGGCGTGCTGTGCGCCAAGGGCTCGGCTGGGATCATGCAGCACACCTCGCCGGCGCGGCTGCGTAAACCGTTACTGCGGGTAGGTGAGCGCGGTTCCGGCGAGTTCCGCGAGATCGAGTGGGACGAAGCCCTGGAGGTCGCCACCGGCTGGCTGGGCGAGACACGCCAGCACGATCCCAGCCGCCTGGCCTTCTTTACCGGCCGCGATCAATCGCAATCGATGACCGGGTGGTGGGCGAAGCAGTACGGCACCCTGAACTATGCGGCGCATGGCGGATTCTGTTCGGTCAACATGGCCGCCGCCGGCCTCTACACCATCGGCGGTTCGTTCTGGGAATTCGGCGAGCCCGATTGGGACCACACCCGCTATCTGCTGCTTTTCGGTGTGGCCGAGGATCATGATTCCAACCCCATCAAGATGGGCCTGGGCCGCCTGAAAACGCGTGGTGACGCGAAATTCGTCTCGATCAATCCGACCCGCACCGGTTATTCCGCCATCGCCGACGAGTGGATCGGCATCCGCCCCGGCACCGACGGCCTGTTCGTCGGCGCCTTGATCCACGAGTTGCTGCGGGCCGAGCAGATCGACTGGGACTATCTGGCCCGCTATACCAACGCGCCGTGGCTGGTCATCCAAGCACCCGGCGATGCCCAGGACGGCCGTTTCGCGCGCGCCGCCGATGGCACGCCGTTGTGTTACGACGGTAAGCAGCAGGCGCTTCGCCGCGCCTCGGATGCCGACGCATCGCCGCGCCTGGTGGGTGCCTGCGATCTGCCCAACGGTCACCGTGCGGTACCGGCCTTTCAGCTTTTAGCGGCGCGCTTTCTCGACCAGCAGTACGCACCGGAGACCGTGGCGGCCGCGACCGGAATACCGGCCGCGCAGATTCGCCGTATCGCCGCGGAGATCGCCGAGGCCGCCTTTCGCCAGCAGATCGAGCTGGACATCCCGTGGACCGATTGGGCCGGCCGCCGCCACGACAAGATGATCGGCCGCCCGGTCTCGATGCACGCCATGCGCGGCATATCCGCCCATTCCAACGGCTTCCATACCTGCCGCATGATCCATATGTTGCAGATGTTGCTGGGCACTATCGATGTGCCCGGCGGCTTCCGCTACAAGCCGCCCTTCCCGCGCCCCTGCCCGCCGGGACCCAAGCCGTCGGGACCCGCGGCCGGCCCCGATACCCCGCTCGATGGGATGCCGCTCGGCTTCCCGACCGGGCCGGAGGATTTACTGGTCACGGCGGACGGTACGCCACAGCGCCTCGACAAGGCGTTCAGTTGGGAATATCCGCTGGCCGCGCACGGCATGATGCAGATGGTCATCCGCAACGCCTGGGCCGGCGATCCCTACCCCATCGACGTGCTGTTCATGTACATGGCGAACATGGGCTGGAACAGCGCCATGAACGTGCCCGAGACGCTGCGCTATCTGACCGACAAGAACGCGGACGGCAGCTACCGGATACCCAAGATCATCTATTCCGACGCCTACTATTCGGAAACCGTGCCCTATGCCGATTTGGTGTTGCCGGATACGACCTACCTGGAGCGCTGGGATTGCATTTCCCTGCTCGACCGGCCCATTTGCAGTGCCGAGGGTCCGGCCGATTCCATCCGCCATCCGGTGGTCAAACCGGACCGGGACGTGCGGCCCTTTCAGGATGTGCTGATCGAGTTGGGTGCGCGCCTACAGCTACCTGGCTTTGCCAAGGAGGATGGCAGTCCGGCCTACCCTGGCGGTTACCCCGACTACATGGCCAACCACGAGCGCGCACCAGGTATCGGCCCGCTGGCCGGCTGGCGCGGCGACGGCACAAGCCACGGGCGCGGCGCGGCAAACCCCGATCAATTGCAGCGGTACATCGACAACGGCAGCTTCTGGCAACATCACTTGCCACCGGAACAGACCTACTACAAACACGCCAACGGTCCCTATCTAGCCTATGCGCAGAAGATGGGCTGGATCCCCAACGCCGATCAGATCGTCATGCAGCTTTATTCCGAGCCGCTACAGAAGTTCCGCCTGGCGGCGCGGGGACACGGCGATCGGCAACCGCCGGAGGCCTTGCGCGCGCGTATCGAACGATACTTCGACCCGCTGCCCATCTGGTATCCGCCGTTCGAGGAAGATTCCTTTGCCGGAACGGACTTCCCCCTGCACGCGGTCACCCAACGGCCAATGCACATGTACCATAGCTGGGGCGGGCAGAATGCCTGGCTGCGTCAGATCACGACACGCAACCGGCTGTTTGTGCACGCAAATACAGCGGCGACCCTGGGCCTGGTCGATGACGATTGGGTCTGGGTGATCTCACCGTACGGCCGGGTCAAAGGGCAGATCAAACTGATGCACGGGGTCAATCCCAA
>JAJFGP010000050.1 GCA_021776055.1 Kiloniellaceae bacterium | reverse complement strand
GTGTCTGTGCGTGCGATGGGGAAGTGCAAGAACGGAAATCGGGCACTTCAACTCGGCATCGTCGGACGAAACGAGGCGCTAATGACGGCCGTCGCAGCCGCAGAGACCGCGCGGCAGGTTTTGTCGGGGGCATCCGGCTCCGGTGGTGTGTTTCACAGTGAACAGATCATAGAGCTCGATCCCGTGGTATCGGCTCTCAAGGAAGAGTTGCCGGATCTGCTAGTCACTTCTGGATATTCCCAACTCGCACCCTCCAGGGGCGGTCCACCGCCGTTCACTGAGTCGCAACAGGCAGCGCTGTAGACTGTTGGAGCAGCAAAGAGAATGGAAAGAAAACATCCTCATACCGGCAAGCGTCGCGACGATCGGAATCTTTCCGAGACGTCTGTGGAATCTGCGCGCGACACGGAACCGGCGGGCTCCAAGACGCCGATGCGCATCGAGTCATCACAACACGCGATCCTGGTCATTAACTGCGGTTCGTCGAGCGTCAAGTTCGCGCTTTTCGCCGACGAGGAGTCGTTACCACGCCTTTGGGTTGGAGCGATCGAGCGTATCGGCTTGGCCGAAGGCCGGTTCCACATCGCCGACGAAGGCGGCAGCGGTATCGTTGACGAGACACGGGCCATCCCGGATCACGCACAGGCTTTACGCATGCTGTTGGACGCGCTGGCGCAACACTCGGCCAGTGTCATTCTTGTGGCCATCGGTCATCGAGTGGCACACGGTGGGGTTGGTTGCGATTGCCCCGTGCCGGTTGACGACGCCCTGCTCGCAAGATTGCGCCGGTTGAGTCCGCTGGCGCCCCTGCACCTGCCGCACAATCTCGCCGGGATCGCCGCGGTTCGCAGCGTTCGGCCGGATCTGCCGCAAGTCGCCTCATTCGATACCGCCTTCCATCACTCTTTGCCGCGTCTCGCCCAACTGACGGGTTTGCCGCGGTCGTACGCCGACGAGGGCATCCATCGTTACGGCTTCCACGGCCTGTCTTACGAGTACGTGATGGCCGAGTTGCAACGCCGGCATGGCCCAACCGTGACCAACGAGCGCATCGTGGTCGCCCATCTTGGCAATGGTTCGTCGATGGCAGCGATCAAGGATGGTCGCAGTGCGGATACGACGATGGGCTTCAGCACACTCGGAGGTCTGCCGATGGGGACCCGCTCGGGCGATCTCGATCCCGGCATCCTCCTCTACCTGCTTACCGAAAAAGGCATGACGGCTGCGCAGGTGCAGCAACTGCTCTACAAGCAATCGGGACTGCTGGGCGTCTCCGGCCTCAGCCGCAATATGCAGGAGTTACTGGCGCGACCGGACTCCGCGGCGGCGACCGAGGCGATCGAATTCTTCTGTTATCAGGCTCGGAAGCACCTGGTCGCGCTGACGGCGTCCTTGGGTGGCCTCGACCGACTGGTTTTCACGGGTGGCATCGGCGCCAACGCGCCGGCGGTTCGGACCCGGATACTGGAGGGCCTATCGTACCTTGGACTTGATCTGGATCACGGACGGAACGAGCGGAACGAGCCGATTATCTCGGCCGACTCAAGCGCTGTCGTGGTTGAGGCGTTCGCTACAAACGAAGAGCTCATGATCGCGCGCCACGTTCGGCAGGTGTCTGCCGAGCGGCCCGTGGTGAGGGAGGCGTAAGCGATGACGGAGCGATTCGGCACTCTGCAGGACCTCATTGATCAATCTAAGAAGTTTGAGCCAATCCGGGTTGCCGTCGTGGACGCCGCGCAAGGGTTGGTGATCGAGACTCTGCGGGAGGCGCATGCGCTTGGGATCGTCGAACCGCGCCTGATTGGTGCCCCTGAAGCGATCGAAAACGCATGTCGGGAATTCGACTGGCCGCCACACGACGGTTGGATCATCCCGGCATCAAGCGACTCGACCGCGGCGGCAACGGCGGTCGAATTGGTCCGAGGCGGCGCGGCCGATGCGGTCATGAAGGGAAACATTCACACTGACGTGCTCCTGCGCGCGCTCCTCGACAAGGAGCGCGGCCTGCGCATGTCCGGTCGCCGGGTCAGCCATGTGTTTGTAGCCGACATCCCGACGCACCCCAAACTTCTCGGCATCACTGACGCGGCGATCAACATCGCGCCCGATCTCAGTGCCAAGGCACAGATCCTGCAAAATGCGGTTGAACTGTTCCACCTGCTCGGTATCGAGACGCCGAAGGCTGCAGTGCTGTCGGCGGTCGAGACGGTCAATCCAGCGATCGCCTCCACGCTGGACGCCGCCTGCCTGACTCTGATGGCGCGGCGCGGCCAGATCGGCGGAGCCTTGGTCGACGGGCCCCTGGCCTTCGACAATGCTATTTCCGTGGCAGCCGCCAGAGAAAAGGGGATCGTCTCCGATGTTGCGGGCTTGGCAGACATTGTCCTGGTCCCCGATCTCGTCTCCGGCAACATTCTGGCGAAAAACTTGGAATACTTGGCCGGGGCGGTGGCCGCCGGTATCGTCGTCGGACTTGCGGCGCCCGTGGCACTAAGCTCGCGCGCCGACCCGCCGGAGGCGCGCCTCGCGGGCCTGGCACTGGCCAACCTGATGCATCACCGCGGCGCCAAAGTAACAGCCAAGGCCGTCGGCCCGGAACCGAGTTTGCACTGCGCTCCGCAGCCGGAACACGCCTGCTGTCCGGTGGCTTAGGGAGATTAAACGCGCCAAAATCCGTGACATTGCCGGCGAATACAGGTCGTCCTGGCGTCGGCACCCGTAAATACCAGGCCAAGCAAGTTTGGCTAACAATGGAGAGAAACATGAAGAGACAATTGAAGGCGGTATTGACCGCGACCTTCGCTACGCTGATATCGCTACCGGCGCTCGCGCAGGCTGATGCCGGCCGGTTCGGTGGCTGGCACGATGGCTGGGGCTGGGGGGGGATGATGTTCGGCGGCTTCATGATGATCGCATTTTGGGGCACGATCATCGTCCTGATCGTCCTCGCCGTGCGTTGGCTCGGTAGCGGTTCGGCGCAAAGTCGCGCGGGTTCGGCTTCGGGCGGAACGGCGCTCGATATTCTGGCGGAGCGTTTTGCGCGCGGCGAGATCGACAAGGCGGAGTTCGAGGAGCGCAAGCGGTCGCTGTCCGAATGAGGCGATATTTTTGCTCTACAATCTGGAATACCGATGCAGTCATTGAAACCGGGAAGTCGGAGCGGACCTATGGATAAGAACAGCAACCATGTTCACAGCCAGCCGGCCGAGTTGGTCGACGCCATAACGGCCAAAGACCCGGTTTGCGGCATGACGGTCAAAATGGATGCGGGCAAACCCAGCCACGAGCATAAGAGCGAGACCTATCACTTCTGCTCGCAAGGGTGTCACGATAAGTTCGCGGCCGATCCGGAGCACTTTCTATCCGGAGCGCACAAGCGTGAGCGTAAGGCCCAGCCCAAGGGCACCCAATACACCTGCCCGATGCATCCGGAAATCGTACGCGACGCGCCAAGCGACTGCCCGATCTGCGGCATGGCGCTTGAGCCCATGGGGATACCGACTGGCGACGAGGGGCCGAATCCTGAGCTGGTCGATTTCAAGCACCGGTTTCTGGTCGGCGTCGTGCTGACCGTGCCGCTTCTGGTGCTGACTATGGGCCCCTATGTGGGGCTCGGCTTCGTTCGCGACATCTTCGGTGAACGGGCGACGCTATGGATCGAGCTTATCCTGGGTACGCCGGTCATTCTATGGGCCGGCTGGCCGTTCTTCGTACGCGGCGTCAAATCCGTGATCAGCCGCAACCTGAACATGTTTACGCTCATCGGCATGGGCGTCGGCGCGGCATACCTCTTCAGCGTGGTCGCCGTGCTCGTACCGGAGATTTTTCCGGACGGTTTCCGAGATGCGGAGGGCAACGTCGGCGTCTATTTCGAAGCCGGCGCGGTGATCGTTGTTCTGGTCCTGCTCGGCCAAGTGATGGAGCTTGGCGCGCGCGAGCGCACGGGCTCGGCGATTCGGGCGCTCCTGGATCTTGCCGCAAAGACCGCCCGCGTGATCCGCGAGGACGGGCGGGAGGAGGAGATTCCGCTCGAGGATGTCAAGGTTGGCGACCGGCTGCGTGTGCGCCCGGGCGATAAGGTTCCGGTTGATGGCGTAGTGGTCGAGGGCCGCTCGTCGATCGACGAGTCGATGGTCTCCGGCGAACCGATTCCGGTCGAGAAGGTCGCGGGCGACAAGGTAATCGGCGCCACGATCAACGGCACGGGCAGCCTGGTGATGGAGGCGAAACGGGTTGGCGCCGACACCATGCTCAGCCAGATCGTCGAGATGGTCGCGAGCGCACAGCGCAGCCGCGCACCCATCCAGAAGCTCGCCGATTCCGTGGCCGGCATGTTCGTGCCGGCCGTGATCGGTATCGCGGTTCTGGCCTTCATCGTCTGGGCCATCTGGGGACCGGCCCCGGCGCTTGCCTACGGGTTGGTAGCGGCGGTTGCCGTCCTGATCATTGCCTGTCCGTGTGCGCTGGGGCTCGCGACGCCCATGTCGATCATGACAGCCACGGGCCGGGGCGCGCAGGCGGGCGTGCTGATCAAGAATGCCGAGGCACTGGAGCGCTTCGCCAAAGTCGACACACTGATCGTGGACAAGACAGGCACCCTAACCGTCGGCAAGCCAAAGCTCGTTGCCGTCCTGCCTGAGGCCGGTCATGACGAGGCCCAGGTGCTGCGCCTGGCCGCGAGCCTGGAGCGGGGCTCGGAGCACCCGCTGGCCGAGGCAATCGTCTCCGGGGCCGAGGAGCGTGGGGTCGCCTTCGCCAAGGCGGATGAATTTGAGGCCGTCACCGGTAAAGGAGTGAAGGGCATCATCGACGGCGAGCGGGTGGCACTCGGAAACGCAAAGCTGGTCGCCGATCTGGACCTCGATGGCGGCAAGCTCTCCGAGACTGCCAATGCTCGGCGTGACGAGGGCGAGACGGTAATGTTCGTCATCATCGGTTCTGAGATCGCCGGCCTCGTGTCGGTTGCCGATCCGGTCAAGGAGACGACGCCGGATGCGCTGAAGGCGCTGCACGCGGAAGGTTTCCGCGTCATCATGGCGACCGGCGACAACGAACGCACGGCCAAGGCCGTGGCCGGGCGGCTCGGCATCGACGAGATCCGCGCCGATGTGTTGCCGGAGGACAAGGCGCGCATCATCAAGGAACTGCAGGCCGACGGCCGCAAGGTCGCCATGGCCGGCGACGGCGTCAACGACGCCCCCGCGCTGGCCCAGGCGGATGTCGGTATCGCCATGGGCACCGGCGCCGACGTGGCCATCGAAAGCGCGGGCTTCACGTTGGTCAAGGGCGATCTCAACGGCATCGTGCGGGCCCGGCGGCTCTCCCGTGCGACCATGCGCAATATCAAGCAAAACCTGTTCTTTGCGCTGGTCTACAACGCCGCCGGCGTACCGGTGGCGGCGGGGATCCTTTACCCGTTCCTCGGTATTCTGATTTCACCGATCTTCGCGGCCGCGGCCATGAGCCTGTCATCCGTATCTGTGATCAGCAACGCCCTTCGACTGCGATCCGTCAAGATTTAGAGAGCGCTCGTCGTGGCGCGGCAATCCACACATGTCGAAATGGAGAGATAAACCGTGAAAGCAAAAAGAGTTCTTCAACCCGCAGCTTGGGCTGGCATGGCCGCCTTTCTGTTGGGAATGCAAGCGGCCGTCGCCGAACCTTTCATGTACGTACCGCTTGGCGGAGAGGGCAAGATCGTCGTCGTCGATACCGCACAGGACAAGATCGTCGATACGATAGATGGTGTGCCGGCTGTTCATGGCCTCGCGGGAACACCGGACGGACGTTTTCTCGTCGCCGGTAGCTTCGATGAGCGCGAGTCGGGCAGCGTCGCACCCGAAAAGCCTGCTGGAGTGACCGAGGAAGAACATGCCGCACATCATGGCGACGCGCCGGCCGACTCGCAAAAGACAGGGTCGGTCGTCAGCACCGTCTCGATCGTGCAAACAACCGATGGATCGATCGTGCGCCGCATCGACGTGCCCGGCGCCGTTCATCATGTCGCGGTCGGTCCGAGTGGGCGATACGCTGTCGTCACCCATCCCAACGAAGGGGCGATCAGTGCGATCGATCTGACCTCATTTGCGGTGGTGGCGACGGTTGCGACCGGGCCGCTGCCCAACTACAGCGCATTTAGCCCCGATGGCAGTCAGGTCTATGTCAGCAATGCGGGTAACGGCACCATCAGCGCGGTTGGTACTTCTCAATGGACTGTCCAGTGGAGCGCGGCCGCTGGTGCGAGTCCCGAGCATGTGGTGCTGTCCAAGGACGGTGCAACCCTCTATGTCAACAACGTCGACGACGGCACGGTGTCCGTTCTGTCTCTCAAGGGGCGGCAGATCGTGAAGACTATCCCTGTCGGCTCGACCCTCCACGGCATTGACCTTTCGGACGACGGCAAGACGCTCTACGTTGCCGTGCTCGATGATGAGAAGGTGGCGAGTGTGGATTTGGCCACGGGCGCCGTACGCAGTAACGCGCTAGCACCGGCGCCCTACCACCTGGCGGCGGTTCGCGGCACCGGCAAGCTCTACGTCTCGAGTGCCGACGATCCTAAGATGTGGGTCGTGGATCAGAAAAGCCTCTCCGTGCTTGGGGAAATCCCGATCGGTGGCAAGGGGCATCAGATGGTTCAAGGCGCTGGTAGCTGACAGGGGCACATGCCCGAAACAAGGCGACGCGCGCGAGGATGCACACAATGACCGCACACGAACCTAGCAGTTTTCGAGCTTTTCTGTTCTCGCGCTCGGGCTTGGCTCTAATAGGCTTCTTGGCGGTTGCCGGATTTTTCCTGTGGCAGGAGCATTCGGCGCATCTCCTGGGATATCTGCCGCTGATCCTCATCCTCGGTGCGTGCCTTGGCATGCATTTCTTCATGCACGGCGGTCAAGGCGGAAAGCATGGGTCGGGCGATGACAGCACTCAAGAGGGCGACAAATGAGCAGCGACGCACCGGCTTATGGGCTGTGGCTGCTGGTAATGGTCAACTCGGCCATATTCATCCTGTTCGCCTTTAGCTTCTTCAAGCCGCGAACTAAACGCGACTGGCGGTCGTTCGGCGCCTTCAGCGCCTTTCTCGTTGCCTTGTTCACCGAAATGTATGGTTTTCCGCTCACCATCTATCTCCTGTCCGGCTGGCTGCAGAGTAGCTATCCGAACATCGATTGGTTTTCGCATGACTCCGGACATCTTCTCGAGATGATGTTCGGTTGGAAGGCGAGCCCGCATTTTGGTCCCTTCCATCTCCTCAGCTTCGTGTTCATCGGTGGTGGGTTCATCCTGATTTCGGCTGCTTGGCGGGTGCTTCACGATGCGCAAACCCGCGGCGTCTTGGCGACGAATGGCCCCTATAGTTACGTTCGTCATCCACAATACGCCGGTTTTGTTCTGGTCATGGCCGGCTTCCTCTTGCAGTGGCCGACCATCCTAACGCTCGTCATGTTCCCGATCCTTGTCGTTATGTATTGGCGGCTTGCCGTACACGAGGAACGCGAGGTCGCGGCCGTGTTCGGAGATGCCTATCGGCGCTATGTCGCAGAAACACCCCGGTTTATCCCACGCCTCAACCGTATGAAGGAGGAAAATATGCGTAGATTCAGTACGTTCGCTTTCGTAGTCGGACTGGCCGCTTTGGCCAATGCCGGCTTCGCCAAGGACGGCGTAGCCTCGACACATGGCCAAGCCGGCTCGATGATGGAAGGCGGCTCGAGGGCCATGCTCATGATGCCGATGATGAACCCTGCGCGCGGACGAGAGCTTTTTGCTAGCAAGGGCTGCGTGGTCTGCCACTCTATCAATGGCATCGGCGGCGAAGACGCACCGCCGCTGGATGCCGCAACCATGCCAGGCGCTATGAGCCCGTTCGATTTCGCCGCGAAAATGTGGCGTGGCGCCGAGGCCATGATTTATCTCCAACGAGAAGAACTTGGCGAGCCTGTTGATCTCACTGGGGATGAGTTGGCCGACATCATTGCCTTCGTTCATAACGGTGACGAACAGAAGAAATTCTCCGAGAGTGATGTCCCCGATCGCATCAAGGATCTGATGAAGCATATGGGCGAAGAGGAAAGCGACGAGCATGAGAATGAGCACGAGACCGACGAACCCAAGGGTTAGGGAGATTGAAATTGGTATGGCTGTCATTGTTGTGCGAAGAGGCGTGGGGAGCAGAAAGGAGCTCCCCGGCCACTAGCGTATGTTGGGGGAGCTGACCGAGTCATGAAAATTGGCGATTGGCTGATGCCGGTGTTCGTTGTCGGTATACTTCTCGCAAGCGTCGGCACCATGGCGGCGCGCTGGATCTGGCCCGAAGAAGCAACGGGCGATAGTGTTCGTGTCCCGATTTTTTCCGCTCTTGCGGCCCGAGGCAACGACGCCTTCAATGCCGCCTGCGCGCAATGCCACGGAAGCAATGCGGTGGGAACCGATAAGGGTCCGCCCTTGGTCCACGACATCTATAACCCCGGCCATCACAATGACGAAGCCTTCTTCCGGGCGGCCAAGCAGGGCGTGCCGCAGCATCATTGGCCGTTCGGCAACATGCCCCCACAACTCCAGGTTTCGAACGAGCAGCTTGCGGCGATCGTGCGCTACATCCGAGAGCTGCAGGAGGAGAACAGCATTTTCTATCGACCCCATAGAATGTGAGTCGGCGCCGGCGCGAGAGCATCTCCCCAATCTTTTTCGGCGTATACAGATATACATCCACCCATTTTTTCTGGCGATGTATTTGCTGAGTACAGTTCAATTGAAGCGCTTGGGTTTGGTGGTCCACGCTCAGCGTTAGTTTCCGACGGCGATGCCCCCGATCGGGGGCATCGAAGTTGTTGTCCCGGCAGCGTATTCCGCCGGGGGTAGATTTCCAAGGGCCATGTGAGGCCGACTGACA
>JAJFGP010000049.1 GCA_021776055.1 Kiloniellaceae bacterium | reverse complement strand
CGCCTGCATCGAGCAGTCGGTCGACCAACGCCCGTAACTCGGCCCGAGAAGCCATCGCCGCTATTCCCGCCCTTGAGGTCATACCTGTTCGATCGGCTCCGCTTCCGCCTCGTCCGCGCCAGGCGCGTTCTCCGCCATCGCCTCGGCAACCAACTCGATCAACTCCATGACCCGGAAATTGCCTTCGTTTCCGGTTCCCTTGACGCCGTCCTCCATCATGTTCAGGCATTTCGGGCAGTTGACGACCAGCACCTCCAGCCCGTCGATCCCGGCCGCCTCGCGGGCGCGGATCTCGGCCGGTTTCTGCAACTCCGGCGGCTCGGGCAGCCATATGCGCCCGCCGCCGGCGCCGCAGCAGAACGAGTTGCCCTTCGACCGCGGCATCTCGACCAGATCGACGCCGAGCTTCGACAACACCTGGCGCGGCGGCTCGTAGCCCTGATTGAGGCGGCCGAGATGGCATGGATCGTGATAGGTAACCCGGTAGGGCAGTTTCTTCGGCGTCGGAATCCTGGCCTCGCGGATTAGCCGCTCCAGCATCGCGCTGGCGTGCTCAATCGGGTAAGTCCCGCCCAGATCGGGATACTCGTTCTTGATCGTGTTGAAGGTGTGCGGATCGGTGGTGACGATCGACTTGAACTCGCATTCGTTCAATAGCTCGATATTGGCCTCGGCAAGCGCCTGGAACAGACCCTCCTCGCCGATGCGACGCACATCGTTGCCCGCCGTCTGCTCGTCCTCGTAAAGGATGCCAAAATCGATCCCGGCATCATGGAGGATCTTGGCGAAAGCGAGCGTCACCTTTTGCGAGCGCGGATCGAACGACGCATAGTCGCCCACGTACCACAGCACGTCGACCGGCTCGACCCGTGCGTCCTTGATCGTGAAGTCGAGCTTCTTGGTCCAGCGTGGGCGCTTGCGCTTGGATTCGCCGAGCGCGTTGCCGGATTTCTGCAGGCTCTTGAGGGTGGGCTGCAGCATCGGGTCGAACTCGTCCTCCTCGATCAGGGCGCGGCGCATCTGCACGATCATCGGCAGATGCTCGACACCGACCGGGCAGATATCGGTGCAAGCTCCACAGGTCCGGCACGACCACAGTGTCTCGGGCCGGATACGGTTGACGCCTTCCCCAGTCACCTTGATCGGCTCATCCGGAAAGCGCGCCCCAGACAGCTTGTCGTTGGCCAACTCGCGCAGGCTCAGCACCAGATCGCGCGGTGACAGCGGGTAGCCGGAATTGTTGGCTGGGCAGGCTTCGTGACAGCGGCCACATTTGGTGCAGGCGTCGAGGTTCAGGAGATATTTGTCACTTAGGTCGATAAGATCGACGATTCCGATCTTTTCCTGATCGATATCGGCCATCGGCAACCGGCGCATAGCGTCGGGGTCTTTTGCCATAAGTGACCCCATCGCCGTGAAGATGTGCTTCACCTTGGTGTAGGGAATGAGACCAATGAAAGCGAAGGCCAGTAGCCCGTGAAACCACCACAACCCCATACGGAAATTCGCGCCGCTATCTGGCCCGACCCCTATTCCCTGAAGGACATAGGCGGTTACGGCACCCGCTGGTGACCACCAGCGATAATCCCAGACAGTTGAGTCACTTTGTAGCCAAAGCAATCGCGACGCCTCCAGCAGGAACCCGGTAATGGCGATCAGGATCAAGGTCCAGAGAAAGGCCCAGTCCTCGCGGCGATAGAACGAGCGATCGTAGTCGGATTCTTTAGGCGTGCGATCCGGGCGTGCATAGTCCAGCTTCGGAAGGCCGAGCCACTTGCGCCGGTACATCATGTAGAGAAGCCCGGCGATCAGAGCGACGCCGGCAATATCCACGATCAGCGAGAACACCAGGTAAAACGAACCGTGCCAGAACCTGAGACCCGTCAATGGTTCGAGAATGTCGTATTCCAGCGTAATCACACTAGTGCCGATGAAGAGCAGTGCAAAACCGAAGAAGATCCAGGCATGGGTGATGCCCGCCGCCGTGTCCCGGCGTTTGACCGTGCGATGCGAGAGAACGGTCCGCACCATCTCGATGAAGCGTGGCCAGAACGGCGACCAGGCGCCTGAGCGCGCGCCCCTGCGGTATTTGCGGATCTGGGCGTAGGTGCCGTAGGCGAACGACCCGAGGGCGGCGATCCCGGCGACATAGAAGGCGACCATCATCCATACCGGAAAATCCTGGAACAGAATGCGAGTCACTTCCTGCGGGTCGTGCTCTGGGCCGATCATCGTCGCCGTTCCTCCCGGTCCTATCGACACCGCTCCTGGGCACTCGGGCCGGGGCGGCGTGTGCTCGACCGCCCCGGCCATGATCGTGGTGGCCGCTAGACCTTCCACTCCTGGCGGAACTCACCGCCCGGCTGATAGGCTGCGCCCCACACCGAGGCTTCGCGCTTGTAGGGCAGCGGGAGTTGCGGGTTGGTCTCCTCGATCTCGCGAGCGATGCGATGCCCGTCGAAAGTCGCGTCGGCCATGAGCTTCGGTGCCCAGGCATCGCCGATCACGTAGACACCCTTGACGTCCTTCGCTGCCCACTCGCCCTTGCGGGCCTTGAGCTCTCGGAACAGACCGTCATTCGACGAACGCCCAGTAACCAGAACCAGGGTGTCGTATTCGTGCCACTCGTGGGTCCGGTTCTCCTTGCGGGGGATCACGCCAGGGCCGCGATACTCACGCCGCGAGCCCTCGCCCCAGATGTTGTAGATCTCGATCCGGCCGTCTTCGACCTTGCTCACCCAGGTGTCGCCGACGACATTGACATGCAGCTCGTGCAGGCGACGGTGCATGTTCGGCGCCTCCAGCGTGAAGTGCATGTAATTGCCGAAACCGACGCCGTCGATCACGGTCACCTCATGGCCCTTGCTCGCCAGCAGTTCCGCCAGCGAGGGCCCCATGAAGTACGGATCTGCGTTCAGGATCGTCACCCGCTTGCCGATCTCCTTGCCCTCAACCAGGATTTGCTCCGGCGTCACATGGTTCGGCTTGCTGGCATCAATACCTGGAATCGGATCATGGCTGAGCGCGTTGTTGCCGTCGCTGCACCAGGACGACCCGGTGGCGATGATCACCTTGTCGGCGCCATAACTCAGAACATCGTCGGCCGTCAGGGCATTGCCGCCAAGCGCCAGCTGGCTGTCGCGGTTCTTCTTGACCAGCTTGGCGAGCTGCACTTCGCGATAGTCGCGGTGGTAGCCCCACTCGCCGAGGCCGGGCAACGTCACCACGGTGTTGAGATGGCCGCCGACCTTGTCGGAGCTGTCGGCGAGATGGACCACATAGCCGCGCTCCATCAGCACGCGCGCGGCCTCGCTCCCGGCTGGTCCGGCACCGACCACCAGGATGGTGTCGTCGGATTTGGCCGAAGCGAACTTCTCCGGGTGCCAGCCGCGGCGGTATTCCTCGCCCGCGGTCGCGTTCTGTGTGCAGATCATCGGCGGGCCGCCAATCTCCCAGCGCGAGATGCAAACGTTGCAGCCGATGCAGGTTCGCACGTCGTCCATGCGGCCTTCCTCGATCTTCTGCGGCAGGAAGGGGTCCGAGATCGAAGGGCGAGCACAGCTGATGATGTCGAGCTCGCCGTTGCGGATCACCTCGGCCATCTTCTCGGGATCGGTGAAGCGGCCAACGCCCAGCACCGCCTTCTTCGAGTGCTGCTTGACGAATTTCTGCCACGGGATCTGGTGGCCCTGGCGGTAGAAACGCGACGGGCCCGCATCCTCGCCCCACTCGGCGATGTCGCCGATCTTGATGTCCCAAACGTCCACGAGATCGTCGGCAAGCTGAATGAACTTGATACCGTCGACCTCGGCCTCGACACCGGCGGTGCCGTAGAGCGAGTCGATGGCGAAGCGCGAGGCGATGGCGCAGTCGTTGCCGACCGCCTTCTTCACCTGCTCGAGGGTCTCGACCCAGAAGCGGGCTCGGTTCTCGAACGCGCCGCCGTACTTGTCGGTTCGCTTGTTGTGGTAGGGCGATAGGAACTGCACCGGCAGATAGGCATGGCCACCATAGACGTTCACGATATCGAAACCGGCGTCGCGCGAGCGCAGGGCGGCGTCAACATAATACTGCTGGACCTGACGGATATCGTCATGGTCCATCTCGTGACAGTAGGTCAGGGTTTCGAATTCCGAGGCATACTGGCTAGGTCCGCGCGGAGTGCAGCGCGTCTCCATGCAAGGTGCATGTGAGGAGCCGTACCACATCTCGACACCGGCCAAGGCGCCATGCTTGTGGATCTCGTCGGTCATGGCGCGCAGGTTACGCACGTCGCCCTCGTCCCAGATTCGGGCCGACACGCGATGGGTGTCATCGGATTCGGGGTGGATTGAGCAGTATTCGGTGTTGATTGCGCCCCATCCGCCCTCGGCCTTGACGCCGCGATGCGCCGCCTGGAATCCGGGCTTGTCGGAACCCGCGCCGATGCAGTGCGGACTCTGGTGGAACCGGTTTTTCATCACCTTCGGACCAATCTTGATCGGTTCGAAAAGGATGTCGTGTTGGGTCGGTCGCTTGTTTGTCATCTTGTCTTCTCCCTTGAATCAGCCGCGCAAGGCGGCTCATTGCATTAGCCTTTGACCTCCGTGGGCTTTTTCTCGCCAACACTGACCAGCAAGGCGGCGGCAAGTAGTTTACGTGTGTCGTCGAACACCGCCGGTTTCTCCCCCCGCCAGCGCTCGTAGAGCCGACAGGTCACCGGTTCTCCCCGCTCCAGCGCCGCCAATGCCTCGGCGGTCTCGCGGGCGAAGGCGGTCATGCGGGTGTGTATGTTATGCTGGTAGGTGTCCCAGTGCTTCGCCTCCATGCGCAGGTGGAACAGCGAGGAGCGGGCGCGCCGGGTGATCCGCATCGTGGCGATAAAGCCATCAACCTTGCTCCAGATCCGGCGCGCCTTGGCGTAGCGCCGACGCGCCCTTGCCTCGCGGCCCGCCAACCCGTCGGCGAGCGCCAGGTTGGCCAGCGTCGTTGCCCGGCGCGGATCGGAAGCACGGAACCGCCACAGAGCGATCCATCCGGCCCGGCGCCACAGCTTCACCGCCCGCGCCGCATCGCCGGCGCGATAGAGCGCGTTGGCCTCCTCCTGAAGCCGCTCCCAGTCAAGATCGGCAGCTCGCCATCCCGCCCTCAGAGCGGCGGCACTCTCGGCGGCAGCATGTTCGGCGGCGGTTCCGGTCAAAACACGGTCCCCGCCAGGCGCCAACTCAGACCCCGAGGTAGGCGGCGCGGACATGTTCGTTGTCATGGAGCTCATCTGCGGGTCCTTCCATCGCCAAATTTCCAGTCTCCAGCACATAGGCGTAATCGGCCAAGTCGAGGGCCAGTTCGGCGTTCTGCTCGACCAGCACCACCGGCGCGCTCTCGGCGCTGATCTCTTGAATAATCTTTGCGATCTCCTCGACGATGATCGGCGCCAGTCCCATCGACGGCTCGTCCATCAACAGAAGCCGGGGCTTGGTCATAAGCGCCCGGCCGATCGCCAGCATCTGCTGCTCGCCGCCAGACATCGTCTTGGCCAGTTGCTCCCGGCGCTCGCGCAAGCGGGGAAATCGAGTAAAAGTCACCTCCAGATCGGCCTCCACCGCCGCCTGGTCGCGGCGCAGGAAGGCGCCGGTGCGCAGGTTTTCCTCGACAGTCAAGTCGGGAAAGATGCGCCGCCCCTCGGGCACATGGGCGATGCCGCGCGCCACGATGCGATCGGCGGGCAGATGGTCGATACGCTCACTATCAAACCAAATCTCGCCGGATTTCAACCGCTCCAAGCCTGAGATCGCCCGCAAGGTGGTGGTCTTGCCTGCCCCGTTGCCACCGATGATGGTGACGATGCCGCTGTCCGGCACATTCATCGAGATGCCGCGGATCGCCGAAACCTTGCCGTAGTTGACCGAGGCATCACGAATCTCAAGCAACATGGCGCACGCCCCCCAGATAGGCCTTGATCACGTCCGGATGGGTGCGGATCTCCTGCGGCACGCCCTCGGTCAGGAAGCGCCCGAAATTCATCACCGTAATACGGTCGCACAGCCCCATGACCGCATGCATGTCGTGCTCGACGATCAGGATGGTGACGCCGGAGTCGCGCAATTTGAACATCAGCGCCATCATCCGGTTGGTCTCTTCCGGGTTCATGCCGGTGAAGGGCTCGTCCAGCAGCATGACGTCCGGGTGCGCCGCCATCGCCACCGCCATGCCCAGCGCCCGCTGGTGGCCGTGCGGCAGGTCGCCGGCGCGTTCATGCGCGTGGCCCAGCAGGCCGAAGAAATCCAGTGCCTCTTCGGCCCGCCCCCGCGCCCCCCGGCGGTCCTCGGCGTCCCAGCCGATGATGGCGGCGAAGACGTTGGGGCGGAAGCTCATATGGGTGCCGACGAGCGCATTCTCCAGCACCGTCAACTCGGCAAAGAGCGTCGAATGCTGGAAGGTGCGGACCACGCCGCGCCGCGCCACCTCGTACATCTTGAGGCCCGAGATTTCCTCGCCGCGCAGGCGCACCTGGCCGGCGGTCGGCTTGTAGAAGCCCGAGATCATGTTGAAGGTGGTGGTCTTGCCCGCCCCGTTCGGGCCGATCAGCCCGTGGATCGCGCCATGCTCCACCTTGAAGCCCAGCCCGTCCACGGCGGTCAGCCCGCCAAAGCGCTTGGTTAGGCCGGAAATCTCCAGGAAGGGGACGGTCATGCCTGTTCCTCCCCGGCTGCCGCGGCGCCAGAGCCGTTCCTGCGCGCCAATACCTTCTGCACCACGCTCTCAAGGCCCTTCGGCAGGAACAGCACCGAGCAGATCAGCAACAGCCCGTAGATCAGCGGCCGCATCTGCTCGAAGCCCATCTCGCGCAGCACGACCTCGTTCAGGATGGTCAGCACGATGGCGCCGATGATCGGCCCGTAGAAGGTGGCGGTGCCGCCGACGATGGCCCAGGTCAGCACGAAGACCATCATCTCTATATCGAAGCTGTTCGGATTGACGGTGCCGATGTAATGGGCCAGCAGCGCACCAGAGAGCCCGGCAAACCCCGAGGCGATGACGAAGGCCAGCGTGCGGTAGGCGCGCACATTCACGCCCGCCGCCTCGGCCAGCTTGTCCTGCCAGTGCACCGCGTGGAAGGTCAGCCCCACCGGCGAGCGCTCGATCCGCCACATGATCCACAGGCAAATACCGACTACCACCAGCGCGAGGTAGTAGTAGCTGATCGGCTCGAAGAAATCGAAGCTGTAGATGCCGATGTCGAAATCCGGCATCGGGTCGATCTTCTTGATCCCCTTGGGCCCGCCGAACGGGTCGCGGAAGCGCTTCCACAACAGCCGGATGATCTCACCCGCGGCGAACGAGCCGATCAGGAAGTAAAACCCCTTCATCCGGAACAGCGGGAAGCTGAGCAGCATCGCGACCAGCGCTGCCGTGCAGGCGCCCAGTATCATCGAGATCGGCACATAGATGCCGAGCTCCTTGGTATAGAGCGCCGAGGCGTAGGCCCCGACCCCCATGATCACCACATGACCCAGCGACCATTCGCCAGTGAGTGTCAGTAGCCGGTACGAGGCCACCAACAGTACATTGATGGTCAAGAAGACCAGGACCTCCTGCTGCGAGAAACTCAACCCATACGGCAGGGCGATCAGAGCGGCGGCCAGCGCCGGCCAGCCAATGATATGCAGCGCCCTGTTACGCACGGTCGGCGGTCCCGAACAGGCCGGTGGGCTTGACGATCAGCACGACCAGCATCAACGACAGCCCGACGATGTCGGCGATCACCCCGTCCCAGAAGGTGGTGACGATGGTGTGGACGAAGGCATAGGCGACCGCCGCGACCACCGCGCCCTCCAGCGAGCCAATCCCGCCGACGATGATGACGATGAAGGCGGAGACGATCACCGAATGCCCCATATATGGGTTGACCGAGACCAGCGGTGCGGTCAGCGCCCCGGCGATCCCGGCCAGCCCGGCACCGATAAACATGGCGATGCGCGAGGTCTGATTGATCGAGATGCCTTGCAGCGCCGCAGCCTCAGGATCCTGGGCGCTGGCCCGCAGCGCCCAACCGAACCGGGTCTTCTTTAGGAAGGCCCAAAGCGCGGTCAACAGCACCACTGCGGCGACGATGACGAAGAGGCGCGGCACCGCCAGGCGGACTTTCTCGGAAAAGACAATCACCTCCTGGGTCACCGGGGGCACATGCTCCATACGCACGCCGAAGCCCATCACCGCCAGCGCCTGCAGGATCATCAGGAAGCCGATCGAGGCAACCAACCCGCCTAGCGGATTGTCGCGCAAGGGCCGGAATAGGGCCCGCTCCATGCCCAGCCCGACCACGCCGACGAAGACCAGCCCCACCGCGACGGCGAACAGAAACGGCAACTGAAAATCCGCATAGAGCGCGACCACCGTATAGGCGCCCAGCATGAACAGCTCGCCATGGGCGAAGTTGATCACCCCCATGACCCCGAAGATCAGCACCAGCCCGACTGCCACCAGCGACATGTAGCTGGCAGCGTAGATCGCGTTCAGGCCGGTCTGTGCGAGGAGTTCGACCATCGCTTCACCGGATCAGATGTTGTCGGATCAGGGGCGGCGCGGGCCTGGGCCCGCACCGCAATGCATCAGACAGCGTCAGGTCCGCTGGTTCCACATTTGGCCATAAGCAGCCATATGCTTCTTCATGAGGTCGCCATGCTTGGCGTACCATTCGGGGATCGACTTGAAGCCCTTGATCCGGGCCTTGCCGCTCTCGATCACAACCACTGGCCAGTTGCCGACCAGCGCATTGTCGATGCCGAACAGGTCCTTGCCCCACCACTCGGCGTCGCCGAAGATGTGCTTGCCCTTGCCGCCTTCCTTCATGGCGGCGAGCACGGCATCGGGCTCGGCCGATCCGGCCTTCTCGGCCGCCGCCCGCCACAGGTCCATGATCGAGGCGTATTCCCAGCTCACCGCGCCCCATTCGCCGGGGTGGCGCTTGCTGTATTCCTCGTAGAACCGGTTTGGTTCCTGGAAGTTGATGAAGTCCGCATTGAGCGCCGGATCGTCGAAATCCGGGAACTGAAAGATGAAGCCCTCCATGAACTCGACCGAGGTCTTCTCGAGGATCTGCTCGTAGAAGTCCGCGGTGCAGGAAATGATCTGGCCCTTGTAGCCCTGCTGGAACAACTGCTCGCAGATCGGATGAACGTAGTCGGAATAGGCGGTGTCGAGGCAGACGATCTGCGGGTTGGTGGAGAGCATCTTGGTGACGACTGGCGCGAAGTCGGTGGTTGCCGGGTCGAACAGCAGAGGCGCGTCCTGCATCTCGATACCCGCGGCCTCGAAGGCAGCGAGATAGGTCGCCACCGAGGGTAGGCCTAGCGCGTCGTCCTGGGCGCACATCACGGCGGTCTTCAAGTCCGGCTTGTTCTCGGCCAGCCACTCGACCCCGGTGACGTTGTAGATCGGGTGCACCTCAGCGGGCGCCAGCAGTGTCGTGGTGTCCGGCGACAGGTCCGAGGGCAGGAGCGTCGAGAACAGCATGCCGGTCGTGTCGGCCACCGGCTGCGCGCCGGGCCAGGTGTCGCCGCCCAGCATCATGATGAACTTGACCTCGTCCTCGCGCACCAGCTTGGTGGCGCCGGTACGGGCTTTGGCCGGGTCGTATTCATTATCGTAGCCGATGAACTCGACCATGTGGTTGCCGTCGGCAAGCTTAATGCCGCCCGCGGCGTTGACCCATTCGGCCCAGATCTGGCAGCCGTCGAGGCCTGGTTTGCCCCAGGCCGAGACCGGCCCGGTCAACGGCGCCAGAAAACCAATCTTGATCACCTTGCCGGCGGCAAAGGCAGCCTTCGGCAGAAGCGACGCCGTTGCGGCGGAACCGACGGCAGCCGCGGTTGCGCCAAGAAGCTTCCGCCGCGTCAGGCCATTCTTGAGAATCGTGGTAAGCATGTCGTTACCTCCCTAGTGTCGCATGGCCCTTCGATTCCCGTGCGGCCCCGATATTCCATCGAAACCTTGCCTCGATTTGGTTGGGCCAAATTGGTTGGGCCAAAATTGAGCCAAAAATCGTTATTGACGACGCCTATACTCGAAATGTTACCTCTGGAAAAATTCAATTTCAAGCAAAAGTGCCAGATTAACGAAAATTATTTGATTATTGCCAACAATTGGGTATTATTGGATGAAATTAGCGCGAGCCGCGCAACATTTTTGAGGGGAAATCAATAGACTGACCGCCAGCACGAAATTTGCAGAGCAGCCCAATTTTGAGCTGGATGCGGCGTCACTACGTCACCGAATGCAGTAGACGGCGAAAAATTGAACTAGAAAACCGGAGCGGTGGAACACGGTTCGAGTTTAGCGAGACGCACCACTAAGCGCCTGAACATCGGAACAGGCGGAGTCCTAGACGAGTGATGTCCTAACTGACGGAGATTATCGAGCACCATGAACGTGTCGGTACGCCCACCCTGGGATTTGGATAACGAAATCGAGAAACCCGTGGCCGCCAGCACACGGAAACTCGCGGATACGCTGTTTGCCGAGATCATCAACGGAGTTCACAGCTACGGCACGCGTCTCCCGGCGGAACGCGCGTTGACCGAGGCGTATGGCCTATCGCGCAACACGATCCGGCAGGCGCTTGGCCTCATGGAGCACTATGGTGTCATTCGACGTCGGGTCGGCAGCGGCTCGGTTGTGTGCTACCGGACTGCCGACGAGGCAGTGGTTGCGAAACCTCCACCGGCCCAAGAACTCGCCGTTCTCGACCTCGGGGAAATCGGGGAGATCACCAGCCCACTCGAACTCGGAGTCGTTCGGTCGATCGTCGAACCGGAGATCGCCCGCCTCGCGGTGCTCAACATGACATCGCGCGACATCCAGCACCTGAACGAGATCCAGCGCGAGATCGATCTCGTTTCAGTTGGTGGCGCGAAATTCTCGGCGCTTGACGACGAGTTGCGTATGCAGATTGCCAGGGGCACGCATAATCCGCTCCTCATCGCGATCTACACCATGGTCAATCATGTCAACCGCAATGCCGACTGGGCAGCGCAACGGCGCAATGCGCTAACGCCGGGACGAATCAAGGAATACCGTCTGCAAATCCGCTCACTGTGCGAAGCTATCGAGAGCCGGGACATCGAGGCGACCGTCGAATATCTCAAACTCTCGCTGGCCGAATTTCATCAGGACCTGATGCGCGGAGCGTGATCTTCCGATGTGGCGATGCCGGTTACGCGGCGCTCCAGCCGCTGATCCCACATCTGTCCGCAGGCGCGCATATGCCGCAAGAGCAGATCCCCATGCCGGTCCCACCATTCCAACACCGACCGTATTTCGACGATCCGCGCCCGGCCGTTCTGGATGCGGACAACAGGCCACGACCCGACCAGCGCATGGTCGATGCCGAACAGATCGCGCCCCCACCACCGTGCCTCTCCGAATACGTTTCGACTGACGCCCCCCATCTTCATCGCCGACAATACCGCGTTCGGCGCGACGGTCTGTATGCGTTCCACGGCTTTGCGCCACATCTCCAGGATTGCGCAATATTCCCACGACACCGCGCTCCACTCGCCCGGAAAGCGCCGATTGAACTCGGAGTAGAACTCGCTCGGGCGGGGAAAGTTGACGCGTGGGTCGTTGAGTGCCGGATCGTCGAAATCAGGAAACTGGAAGACGAAGCCTTCCATGAAATCCCGGCTCGTCTTCTCGATGAGCGCCGGATAGTTGTCGCATGTACACGATAGAATCTGTCCTGAGAACCCCCTTCGATACGCGGCTTCGGTCAGCGCGTGAACGAAGGGTTCATACGCCGTATCCCAACAGAGGATGTCGGGATTGGCATCCAAGAGAACTTCGACCATCGCGTCGGCATCGTGCGGCGCGCCCGGGTAGAGTATCTCCTCGACGATTGCGATGTCTGCCGCCTCGAACGCCGCCCGGTAGGTTGCCAGCGACGGCAAGCCCAAAGCGTCCTTCTGCGCGCATAGTGCGACCCTCTTGAGTTCGGGCCGGTTCTCGGCGAGCCAGTCAACGCCGGTAACGACATAGATCGGATGCACCTCGCAGGGTGCAATCAGATACGGAGTGTCCGGCGACAAGTCACTTGGCAGCAGCGTGGTTGCAAGCATCTTGCTTCGGGCCAGAAAATCGCTGATCGCCGGCACCGTATCCCCGCCGAGCATCAGGATTATCTTGGCGTCTTTCTCCAGCACCAGATGTTTCGCGCCGAGCACGGCCCGGGCTGGGTCGTATTGGTCGTCATAGGCAACAATTTCGACCCGGCGGCGCTGATCGCCAATTTTGAGCCCGCCCTGCGCATTCGTCCAATCTGCCCAGATCCGGCACCCTTCAAGACCCGGTCGACCCCACGCCGAGGCATCACCCGTCAATGACGTGAGCACGCCGATGCATACCGCCTCTCGCGCATTTAGCCTGAATTTCGGCAGACTCGCCGATACGGCCAGATCTGCCCCGAACCGATAGGTACTCAAGAGAACCTCGCAAAATACCGTGCCGGATATCCAGAAGGAACCCGGCCATGAGGGTCGAAGGTCAATAGTGAAAACACAGGTCAGCCATCTATATTCTCTCAATTCCGAATTCGCAATCGATCCAGCCTGCTGGTGCAGCATTCTGTTTGCCGCGGGCCCTGATGGAATCCGAGGATCGACGCCCCATCACATCATCATCACCTTCGCAATAAAGTTCGTTCCGCCGTCCGTTATGCGGCCGCTCGAGCTTGCGGCCGTGACCGGGCCATCATCGAGAGAAGGAGGAAGATCGAAAAACATACATCCGAAAAACGGCGCTTGGCGCATCAGCGTCAAGTCGTTGAATCAACCTTATCCGGTCCAACCCAAGGCCGCGGCAACGCAGTTGATCGACAGTAGGAGCGGCACAAAATCTTCGTTCTGTGCCATTGCCTGCTGCTTGGGCACACGGAAGCGGCGGATCAGTTCCACCTGCTCGATGCTGACCCGATTGAGCATGGGCAAACGGCTGTCGAGACGATGACGAAGATTTGGGAAGCGCTGCAACAACTCACTCTCGCCCGTCATACGCAAGATCATGCCTTTCGTGCGGTAGAACTCGCCCTCGATCATGGCGAAGATCTCGTCACGGACATCGGCATCAAGCACAAGCTCGGCATAGCGCCGAGCCACCGTTAGGTCGACCAAGGACATGGTCTTCTCAACTTCATCGATGATCAGGCGGAAAAAGGGAAAGTTCTCGAACATATGCTTTAGAAGGCGCACTCCGGCTGGTCCCCGGATATTGATAAATTCCTCCAACGCCGCGCCGACCCCATACCAGCCAGGGATCAGATGACGGTTCTGACTCCAGCCAAAAACCCACGGTATGGACCGGAGATCGCTCAGGCTTCCGTTGCCGAAACGGCGCGCCGGCCGCGAGCCAAGTTTGAGCCACGCCAATTCTTCGACAGGGCTGGCGGCCTGATAGTAGGTGACAAGTTGCGGATGCTCTACCAGGCGTTGGTATGCGGTCATCGATGTGCCAGAAAGCGCATCCATCGCGTCGGCGAACGCCGGATCGCTTGTTTGCCCGCACGGCTCCTGTGGCCGTAGGCTGTGTCCAATGACACTTGCCGCCAACAACTCCAGATGAAAGGCCGCGGTCAAGCGGTTGGCATAGCGCGCCGAGACCACTTCGCCTTGTTCCGTCAATCGCATACGCCCATCGATTGAGCCCGGCGGTTGGACCGCAATCCCGCGTCCGAGCGGGGTGCCGCCACGGCTAGCAGGCCCGCCGCGGCCGTGAAAGAAAGTGATTGGCACGCCCAATTCGCGGCCGACTTTGGTCAGCTTGATCTGTGCATTGAAGAGTTCCCAACTCGAACAAAGGAAACCACCGTCCTTGTTGGAATCAGAATAGCCCAGCATTACTTCTTGCGATTGATCGAGCGCACGGATACTTCGGTTTACCAGAGGAACGGATAAAAGATCGCGCATGATTTCCGGCGCCCGATTCAAATCGGCGATCGACTCGAACAAGGGAACTACCCTGATCGTGCAAGTCTCGATTCCGGCTTTATCAGCGAACAGGCTGGCGTGTTTTGCCAAAAGGTAGACACCTAGGATGTCGTCCGCGCTCTCCGTCATGCTGAGGACAAAGTGCCCCACCGCTTTGCTATCGAGTTCCGAGCGTGTCTCTTCGATCAACCGGAATGTGGCCAAGGTCTCGGCACTTTGATCGCTAAGACCGGTGAAATCCAGCGGCTCGTCAAGGGGGCGTGCCAATTCCGATAAGATCCATGATCGCCAGTCTTCGCCTGTCGGTTCCGGTAACGCAGAGTCGGGAGCGTCCTGGCACAGGCGCCAGATCTCCTGAAGTGTATTGTTGATTACGGTCGCATTTTCCCGGATATCGAGCGAAACCGTCCGAAATCCAAAAACCTCAACCTGCCGGCGGACAGGACGCACCAGATTGCGGGCCAGCGAGGTGCAACCGGCGCCTATCATTCCAGACTCAAGAATTTGGAAGTCTGAAATCAACTCGTCAGCGCATGCATACCGTATGCTTGCGGTGTGCTTTTCGCGCGTTTCCATGGCTTGAATGGTCGTGTCCATTTGGTGGCACATGCAGACCAAGAATTGGCGGAATACTTCGCCGGCGTTTCGGGAGATAATTGACTCGCGCTGGCCGCTAGCCACCAGTTTATTGTCCAAAGCAGCAAGAAATGTCCTGGGAATGGGCAAGTTGTGGGCGGCGATGCTGAGGCGATGGAGAAGGCCGTCTAGTTCTTGCCGATATCGCTGCAAGATGGCACAGCGATTCGCGTAGAGCGCCTCACGCGTTGTTGCGCTGGTCACGAAGGGATTGCCATCCCGATCTCCGCCAATCCATGATCCGAACGCGAACGGTCCGGGAAACGAGAAGCGTGCCTCGGGGTAATGGCGCTCAAGTGCTTCTTCGAGTTTGGCAATAACTTCTGGCACGCATCCAAAAAGCGTTCCGTTAAAAAAATGCAGCCCCCAATGAACCTCCTGCTCAACCGTCGGTTTTTCCAGGCGGATTTCACCGGTCAACCACAGCAAATCAATTTCGTTCCGCAACTTCGCGTTCAAAGCGTCTTGTTCGCGCGGTGTCCAGCGCGACGATTCGAGTTCGACGAGTAAAAGGTAAATACGCCGGTGAATCTCTAGAACAGTAACTCGCTTGGCTTCGGTCGGATGAGCCGTGGAGACCGGGCCAATCACGGCGTGACAGAGAAGCGACTGAATCTCTTCGGCAGTGACATCACTGGCGGCCGCCTTGGCCAAAACCTGGGCAAAAGTTCCCGGAACCAGGTCTGGTCCGCCACTACTTTCGAGATGGCGCCTCGAACGAACGGCGGCGTTCTCCTCCGCGATACCAAGTAGCTGAAACCAGATCCCAAAGGCCTGCAGCGATCGCAGGAGTAGATCGCGTGGCACCTCCTCCAGTTGCACGTCACCGGTTAGAACCGCTTCGACGTCCGGTTGGCGCCGCCGCACGATATTGATCAGATGCCGGAACAGGAGGCCACTGATGCGCTGGAGATAGCCGTCGATGGCCAAGTCCGGTCCGTTGGGCCGATAGGCCCTGGTCTCACGTCGTGCACCTATGCCAGACAAAGCTTTAGGCCACTCGATTGGGCGGTTCGTTGCCTGAGAAAAATGCCTTGGCGTTCTCAAGGACCTTCATGCCCATGGCCGTACGGGTTTCCTCGGTCGCACTGCCCAAATGAGGGAGCAACACGACGTTCTCCATACCGCACAAACCAGGCGAGACTTTTGGCTCGGCTTCATAGACATCCAGCCCGGCACCCGCGATCTGTCCGGCCTGAAGCGCCTCAATCAAAGCAGCTTCATCGACCACGTCACCCCGGGCCGTATTGATCAAGAACGCGCCCTTGTTCATGCAGGCCAGGCGACCCCGGTCGATCAGATGGCGGTTCTCCGCTCCCCCCGGGCAGTGGAGAGAGACAAAATCCGCCCGCTTAAGAACCTCGTCGACGGAGCCACAGGCCGTTGCGCCAACAGATTGGCTGTACGCCGGTGGAACAGGCGAACGGTTGTAGTAAACGACCGGCATATTGAAACCGTGGTGCGCCCGCTGAGCCACCGCTCGACCGATCCGGCCGAAGCCGATAATGCCGAGCGTCTTCCCCGTGACTTGGCGCCCCATCATATGAGTTGGACGCCAGCCGTGCCAATCGCCCGCGCGAAGATGCCGCTCTCCCTCGCCGGCGCGCCGGGCAGCCATTAGGATCAACATCATGGCAAGATCGGCCGTGGTATCGGTTAAGACGTCCGGCGTATTGGTGAGCGTGATGCCGCGGGCTTTCGCGGTGCCAACATCGACGTGATTATAGCCTACGCCGAAATTACCGATAAAGCGTGTCTTCAGGGGTTCCGCCGACAAGACCCCGGCGTCGATCCGGTCGGACACCGTGGTTAGAACAGCATCCATGCTCGAAAAAGCGGCCTGAAGAGCCGCCGCCGACATCGGTTCGTCATCATGATTAAGTTCGAGATCAAAGATCTCGGCCAGTCTGCGCTCGACCTTCCGCGGCCAACGGCGGGTTATGCGGGCTTTCGGCTTTCCCATCATACCAGGTCGCCTCAGGCGGCCTTGGCGAAAACCGAAGCCACGGTTGCGCCGATGTCCGATGGCGTGGGGGCCACGATGACACCAGCCTCTTGGAGGATCGAGACCTTCTCGCCCGCGCTTTCGCCAAAGGCCGAGATGATCGCACCGGCATGGCCCATGCGCCGCCCCTTGGGCGCCGTAAGTCCAGCCACGTATGCGATCACGGGTTTGGTCATGTGATCGCGTATGAAGGTCGCGGCCTCCGATTCCTGTGGACCGCCGATCTCGCCGATCATCACCACAGCATCGGTCTCCGAGTCGGCCTCGAAAAGTTCGAGCACGTCCTTGAAAGAGCTGCCGTTGATCGGGTCACCGCCGATTCCGACACTTGTCGAAACACCGATACCAAGCGCCTTCATTTGCGATGCCGCTTCATACCCCAACGTACCTGAACGGCCGACAATGCCGATACGCCCAGGCATATAAATGTGACCGGGCATGATCCCCATCATGGCCTCACCGGGCGTGATGACACCGGCGCAGTTAGGCCCAATCAGGCGCATGCGCTGCTCCTTTTTGTAGCGGCGCATATAGCGTTTTACTTGGATCATATCGCGGGCCGGGATTCCGTCGGTGATTGACACACAGACCTCAATTCCAGCATCCGCCGCCTCCATGATCGCATCCGCCGCGAAAGGCGGCGGCACGAAGAGGAGGCTGGCCTTCGCACCGGTATCACGCACCGCGTCCTTGACCGAGTTGAAGACAGGTTGACTGAGATGAACCGTCCCGCCCTTGCCGGGCGTCACGCCACCAACAACCTTGGTGCCGTAGGCGGCCATTTCCTCGATGTGAAAACTGGCGATCTTTCCAGTAATGCCCTGGACGATCACCGGCGTCGTCTGGTCCAGAAGGATGCTCATGACGCCATTCCCATAACATTCCCGCCAGCCTGAGCGCCACGCCAGGCGGCGACGGCCTGTTCCGCCGCCTCGGCCAGAGTCGTGGCTGCGATGATCGGACGGCCGCTATCCTCCAGAATGCGGCGGCCTTCGTCTACGTTCGTACCCGCCAAACGCACCACCAGGGGCACCACCATGTCGACCTTATCCAGGGCCTGAACGATTCCCTGGGCCACCCAGTCGCAGCGGTTGATCCCGGCAAAAATGTTGACCAGGATGGCTTGAACCTGTGCATCGGAAAGTACGAGGTTGAAGGCTTTAATCACACGCTCCGGCGTCGCGCCGCCACCGATGTCGAGAAAATTCGCGGGCTCACCGCCCGCATGCTTGATCATATCCATGGTCGCCATCGCCAAGCCTGCTCCATTGATAATGCAGCCGATGCTTCCGTCGAGCCCGACATAACTCAAGCCTCGGTCCATGGCGCGCGTCTCCCGGTGATCCTCCTGGGATTTATCCCGTAACTCGGAAACCTCCGGCCGCCGAAACAGAGCGTTGTCGTCGAACGCCATTTTTGCATCCAGGGCAATTAGTCCAGCCTCGGCTGTCACCGCCAGGGGATTGATCTCGACCATGGTTGCATCCAGATCGCGAAACGCGCGGTAGCACCCCAGGATCGTTTCGACTGCCTGAGCGACCAATCCGGCCTCAAGCCCCAACGCGAATGCGATTTCTCGGGCTTCGAAAGCTTGCATCCCGACGGCCGGTTCGACACTTACGCGCACGATGGTCTCGGGCCGCTCTCGCGAAATCTCCTCGATCTCCATGCCGCCGGCTTTTGAAGCAACCACCATGACTCTTTCTGTCTGCCGGTCGAGCACAAAGCCGAGGTAAAACTCCCGCGCCACCTTCGTGACAGCCTCCACATACAGCCGATAAACAACTTTACCACCTGGCTCGGTCTGCTGCGTGACGAGGCGTTTGCCGAGCAGAGCATCTGCCGCATCCCAGACCTCATTCTCGTCCTGGCAGAACCTGATCCCGCCAGCCTTGCCTCGTGCACCGGAATGTATCTGTGCCTTTACCACCCATGAGTCGCCGCCAATCTCACGAGCGCGGTAGGCGGCCTGTTCGGGACTATAGGCCAGGCCACCCCGCGGAATCGGCACGCCAAAAGTTGAGAGGAGTGCCTTGGCTTGATACTCGTGGATATCCATGGCTATCGAATTTTCCAAAAAGGTTCCGTATTGCGCAGGAACAGTGTCAGCGTATCTCGCTGGCTAAATTGGCACTCTGTCAAACGGTCCAATATTCCGCCCGACAGCCAAAAGATCGCTGGTCACATGCTGGCCGCGACCGCGAGTGGCATGTCGACTGGGCGTGCCGTCTGCCGGTAGTATTCCTGCGCCGCGGCGACGCCGCTGCCGAGATCCACGGAAATGCCGATATCGCGCATCGTCATTTCGGCGCCGGCAATGGCGGTCAAAAGCATGAGGTCGTTGAGATCGCCCAAATGCCCAATCCGGAAGACCTTGCCGGCAACCTTGGAAAGCCCCAGGCCGAGCGACAGGTTGTATCGCAAGTAGGCCAGCTTCGCGACTTCGTTACCGTTGAAACCCTCGGGCACGCAGATCGCGCTTACCGTATCGGAGTACCACTTCGGCTCCTTGGCGCAGAGGGACAGCCCCCAGGCATCGACAGCCCGGCGCACACCCTCGGCCAGCCTATGATGGCGCGCGAAAACATTTTCCAAGCCCTCCTCGAGCAAAAGATCGATGGACGCCCGCAGGCCATGCATCAGGGTCGTTGCCGGTGTATAGGGAAAGTACCCATCTTTGTTTGTCCGCATCATGTCGCCGAAATCAAAGAAGCAGCGCGGGCACCTCGCCGAGTCGTAGGCCGCGAGCGCCTTCTGGCTGGCCGCGACGATCGCAAGACCGGTTGGCAGCATGAATCCTTTCTGGGAACCACTTACGGCAAGATCCACCCCCCACTCATCCATGCGGAAATCAATGCTGGCGATTGAACTCACGCCATCGACATAGAGCATGGCCGGATGCCCCGCTCCATCCATCGCCCGGCGCACCGCGGCAACATCGCTGGTCACACCCGTCGCGGTTTCATTCTGGCACACGAGGATGGCTTTAATTTGGTGTTCGCTGTCGGCGGCCAAACGCTCACCGAAGATATCTACGGGAACACCTTCGCCCCACTCGACATCGACCACCTCAACCTCAAGCCCGTGCCGCTGGCAAAGATCGACCCAGAGATGGGAGAACTGACCGAAGCGCGCGGCAAGCACCTTGTCACCGGGCGATAGTGTGTTTGTGATCGCAGCTTCCCATCCACCGGTGCCGGAGCCGGGAAACATGAAAACCTGCCCGGTTTCGGTTTTAAAAATCTTCTTCAGATCTTTAAATAGGCCGAGCGTGAGCTCCGGAAAATCGAGAGCGCGCATGTCCTCGAGTGGAACATCCATCGCGCGGCGAACAGCGGCTGGCATGTTTGTCGGACCAGGGATAAATAGAGCGTTCCGTCCGGGCATGATCTGTTTCCTTCGTGTTTGGTCTGGGTTACGTGACTTGGTACGCTTTCTCGCGTTCGTGGCGAGTCTAGTAAATGTCCTGCTCTACCTGTCGCATGGCCGAAGCAAAGTCATGGAACCCGCCGACTCTTGGAAAGACGTGGCGCCGCCGATCCAGTGCGGTTTTCATCTCAATACCGATGTTTGCCGGCATGTCGGTGACGATCACGCCTGAATTCTTGAGCGCCTGAATCGTTCGCGTTGTCACACCTTCTGTGAAGGAGGCACGATTTTTGGACTCGACGGGAGGTTCGCAGAGACCGCGGTGGCGCGTCGCAAAGTGTGCCACCACCGGCTTTTCGTGGCCCCTTGAGTCGAGAAGCGCGAGTGCTTCGCCATTGAGTTGGCTGTACTCCTCAAGAATTAGCACGATGCCGTTGGTCGCAACGTCAGATAAAAGGAGCTCCAAGCAAGCGGAGAAACTGGCATCGTCAAGAGGATCCCGGCCAAGATTTATAATTGTCGACTGGCCCAGTCCGAGCGCCGTCGTCTGTAAGGCAACTTCTGACGATAAGGTCCCAGTCTCGGACAAGATGCCGATCCCTCCCTTGGCACAGATATAGTTTGGAATCGCCCCAATATGGCATTCACCAGGAGTCACGATTTCCGGAAACCCGGGACCGATAAGCAAGGTCCGCTTCGCGTCGAAAAGCTTTTGAACGCGCTGTCGGTGTTCCTGGGAAATATCGTATGAGACCACGACAACGAGCGGGATCTGAGCGGCGATAGCATCCGCTATCGCATCGATTGCCAGTTCCGATTCTGCGATGATAATCGACGCATTGGCGCCCGTGGCCAGGACTGCCGCATCAAGCGTCGGAAATGCAGGAACGTCTTCCAGCAGCCAATTATTCATATTCTTCGCGGTGCATCCGCCGGAAGAAACATGACCGACGACATTCGATGTAAAGAAGCGGTCGTACGACGAAGGTAATCGCTTCTGCCGGCTCGTATGAACCTGAAGAACGACCCTGGTTTCCGAATTGACCAGCACACCCATCTATCTTAGTCCTATTGGCTTAGTCCTATTGGAGGCATCGATTGCCAAGCGCTTCGCTCATGACTTGATCTATTGCAACATGGCGAAAAAACACTGTAAACTGCACCAAATATCATATTAACCATGATTTTTTCTGATGGTCAGTTTACGCAGCAAATTACCGCCGCCGAACAGTCTCGTGGTCTTCGAAGCTGCCGCCCGGCACCTCAATTTCACCCATGCAGCGCAAGAGCTCGGCGTAACGCAGGCAGCTGTCAGCCGACAGATTCAAACTCTCGAGGATTACTTCGGCACCACTCTGTTTCGGCGTCAGCCAAGAGCATTGCAGCTGACCCCGGCGGGACGCCGGTTTCAAACAGCTGTGACCATGGGCCTCGAGCACATTGCCAATACAGCCGTGGATTTGATTAGAACAAAGGACAAAGGGGACGTCACGGTTTCGACGAGTGTGACCTTCGCATCCTATTGGTTGATGTCGCGAGTCGCGAAATTCCGCGCGATTCACCCGGAGATCGAACTTCGACTGGTTGCCTCGGCGCCAGTCTCTGACCTGGTCGTTGCGGGAATCGATCTAGCTGTGCGCTACGGCCGTGGCCGCTGGCCGAACGTCGACTCGATTGACTTGTTGGATAACGAGGTTTTCCCCGTTTGCGCGCCAAGCTATCTAGAGGATAGAAAACCACTGCGACGCCCGCAGGACCTCCTCAAAGAGACCTTGCTTCACCTCATCGAGCATGACCGCAATTGGGTGACTTGGGACGTCTGGTTCAAAACCGTTGGAGTCGAGAGTGCGTCGCCGGGGCGCGGGATCGAATTTGACAACTATCTGGTCTTAGTCCAGGCGGCATTGAACGGTCAGGGAATTGCACTCGGTGGCGGGCGGCTCGCGGAAGATTTTCTGGCCCGCGGATCGCTTGTCCGTCCGATCGATTCGGTGCTCAGATCGGAGCAAGCATTTTATCTGCTCCTCCCCAAAGAGGTTCCGCTCAGCCGACCGGCGAAGCTGTTCCGCGACTGGATATTGGCCGAAGCGAAAAGCAAGAGCATCTAGGCTTGCTGATCTGCCCGATTTTGGTAGTCCACCGGTTAAGTTAGAGTCCGGCGGTTATTGAAGTGCTTGGGTTTGGTGGTCCGCCCTCAGCGTTAGCTTCCGACGGCGTTGAAGCGCTTGGGTTTGGTGGTCCACGCTCAGCGTTAGTTTCCGACGGCGATGCCCCCGATCGGGGGCATCGAAGTTGTTGTCCCGGCAGCGTATTCCGCCGGGGGTAGATTTCCAAGGGCCATGTGAGGCCGACTGACA
>JAJFGP010000048.1 GCA_021776055.1 Kiloniellaceae bacterium | reverse complement strand
GAGCGCTGGGATGGGGCGACCGGCGCGTGCGTGCGCCTTTTCGATGAGTTTGGCTTCCGCGGCAAGCCCGGTGACAACGGCGAAACGTGTCACATGCCGGTGCGTACGCGGCGCTCGTTGTCCCGCCGCAGATTGTGATAGCGGGCTAGTGCCCAAAGCGGGAAGTACGCGCTGTAGCCGTGGTAGTTCAGATAGAAGACCCGCGGGAAGCCGATCCCAGTATAAAGAGGCTCATGCCATTTCGAGCCCTCGCGCGGTGACGCCTCCAGATAAGCAACGCCGCGCCGGACAGCTTTGCTCTCTACCTCTCCGGCGGCCATCAGGCCAAGCAGCGCCCAGGCGGTCTGTGAAGCGGTGGACTCCTTGGCTAGGTCGCTAGTCTCGGGCCAATAGGTTGCGCAATCCTCGCCCCAACCGCCGTCCGGCCGTTGCCGGTCTTGCAGCCAGGCGACGGCCTTGCGGATGTGCGGTGCCGACAAATCTTCATCGCAGGCGTTGAAGGCGGAAAGCGCCGACCAAGTGCCGTAAACGTAGTTGACGCCCCAGCGGCCGAACCATGAGCCGTCCGCCTCCTGCTCCTTACGCAGGAATTCCAGGCCGCGCCTGACCGCCGAATGACTGTGGGAAAACCCGAGTTGCGCCAGCATCGAGATACAGCGGGCGGTGACATCCACCGTCGGTGGGTCCAGCAACGCGCCATGATCCGCGAAGGGAATGCTGTTCAGATAGTAATACTCGTTTTCGGCATCGAAGGCGCCCCAGCCGCCGTTGCTGCTCTGCATGCCCAGGACCCAGTCAGTGGCACGCTCGATGGCGGGGCGGCAGCGCGGATCGCCCGTGCGGTCCAGGGCCATGACCACGACCGCCGTATCGTCCACATCCGGGTAATAGTCGTTGCGGTACTGGAAGGCCCAGCCGCCTGGCTGCAGACCCGGCCGATGCCAAGCCCAATCGCCCAGGACGTCGGTAATCTCGCGCTCGAGCAGCCAGTCGATCGCCCGCTGCATCGACGGCGAATCCGGGTCCTCGCCCGCCTCGAGCATGGCATGCGCCGCCAGGCACGTATCCCAGATCGGCGACAGGCACGGCTGGCAATAGGTTTGATCGGGGCCGCGATCGAGCAACAACTTGTCGACGGCCTTGCGCGCCATGACGAACTCAGCGTCGTCGCGTGGCCGGCCGAGCGCTTCGAAGGCCATGACCGCATTCGCCATGGCCGGGAAGATGCCGCCCAGCCCGTCCTCGCCGTTAAGGCGTGGGGTAATGAAATCAAGCGCCTTGCGGATGGCTCGCTTCCGGCTCCCGCGCGGCAGCCGGCGGCCGGCCGTGCGCAAAACCGTATCGAGGCCGGCAAAAAAAGCGCCTAAAGCATCGCCCGTAGCGTTCATCGGAAAGCGCTCGTCTTTCGGAGGACGCAAGAACAACTCATCGATGCGCACGCCGCGTGGGTTTTGCGCCTGGGGCTTGTGGGCCATGAGGATGAGCAGGGGTACGATCACCGTGCGCGACCAGTACGAAACCTTCGACAGGTGGAACGGGAACCAGCGCGGCAGCAACATGATCTCGACCGGCATTTCCGGTACGGCGCGCCAGGGCACCTGGCCAAAAAGGGCAAGCGCGATGCGGGTGAAGACGTTGCACTGGGCGCCGCCGCCGCGGGCGAGAATGACCTCGCGCGCCCGCGCCATGTGCGGGGCCTCCGGGTCATCGCCAACCAGCTTCAAGGCGAAATACGCCTTCACCGTCGCGCTCAGGTCGATATCGCCCTTGTGGAACAATGGCCAGCCGCCTTGTTCGTTCTGGATGCCGCGCAGGAAATTGGCAATGCGCTGCTCGCGCGCCTCGTCGATGTCGCCGAGGAAGTGCTGGAGCATGATGTATTCGGCTGGAATGGTCGCATCGGCCTCGAATTCGAAAACCCAGTGGCCGTCCGGGCGCTGCATGTCCTTCAAGGCTTGGCGTTGCGTACGCACCAAGTGATCAAGCGCGCTGCTTGAAACCAGATCGTCCGGCAATTGCTTGAGGGCCGGCGCCTGATCGCCGGGTTCGCCGTGCGTCTCATCGGGTGCTTCCGCGGTCTGATGATCGCGGTGCGCAGCCCGGCGGGCTTCAGAAAGTCGGTCGAAGAAAGCCATGGATTGGGAAATCGACTCGATACGGGGAATACACAAGAATCCTAGTGACTTTACTTAATAAAGCCAACCGGTTCACGCAAGTGGGTCGCATCGGTTGTATGTTCACAAAAAATTGCACGTTTATCTTGATTTTGCGCAGGCGCGCGCCGCTGCCCAGCCGGAGCGGACGGCGCTTTCGATGGTGGCCGGGTAGCCCGTATCCGTCCAATCGCCGGCCAGGAGCAGGTTTCGCCAGCGGGTGCGCGCCGGTGGGCGCCGGCGTAGCGCCTGGGGTGTTTGGGCAAAGGTCGCGCGGCGCTCCTTGACGACGCGTATGGGCGGGACGTCCGCTGGATTCAGGCCGAGGGCTGCCGCCGCATCACCCCACAGCCGGTTGGCAAGGTCGTTGCCACTCTCGTCGGCCAGGCCGGCCGCGGCGCTGACGGTGAGACTCACCACATCGTCGCGGACGATCAGCCATTGGGCAGCGCCGCCGATCAGGCCGATCAAGGGCAGATCGTCGGATAGGCCTGGCGGCAATGCCGGGCGGCCTGGCAAGCGGATATGGGCGTTAACGATGGGCCGCATCTCCTGCGGCGCCTCAAGATCGGGTAACAGCGTGGCGGCCACGGTTGGCGGGACGGCCAGGACCAAGCGGTCGCCGTCTGCAATATCTACTTGGCTGTCGCCAAAATCGAGACTCTGTGCCTGATCCCCGGCGAAGGCGATGGCGCGCAGGCGGCGGTTGAAGCCGATCTCGGCGCCCCCGGCGCGTAAAGTCGCCAACGCCGGATCGACGAAGCTGGCGGCCAGTCCGTGGCGGGCGATCAAGGGCCGACAGGCGGCCTCGCCACGGGCAAAGGTCGCGCGCACGACCAGCCACAGCAGGCGTGCCGAAGCCTCCTCGGGCGCGGTGTTCAAGGCGGCGACAGTCAGGGGCTCCCAGAACCGCTCCCACAAGGGATCATCGCGGTTGAGACAGTCGGCGACCGTATCATCCGGCCCGGCGAAGGCAAGGCGCAGGCCGGCCAAATACGCCCCGGGGCGGGTGTGCGGGATGCGCCGGTGCGGCAACAGCAGCCACCAGGGCAGGGGCCCGCCGTTCGGGCGCACGGTCCAGCGCTCACCGCTGTGCAAATCCATGAAGGGAAAGGCGGCGTGGGGTGGTCCCTGCAGGGTCTGGCGGGCACCAATCTCGTCGGTATACGCAAGCGCCGCGTGGTTGGCGGCCAGCAACAGGTGGTTGCCGTTGTCGATGACGCGGTCGAGCTTTGCGTCGTGATATGACCGGCAGCGGCCGCCCGCATGCGCCGCCGCCTCGTACACATGAACCGCGTGCCCTTGGCGCAGCAGGCGTACCGCGCAAGCGAGGCCGGCAATGCCGGCGCCAACAATGTGAACTCGTGCCATTCAGTGCCCTAGAGCAGGCCGTGGCGAAGAACGACCCAGAGTTTCTCGACGCGCGAGAGCCGGACGGGTTCGTTCAACCGGGTCCAGCCACGGGCTTCGAGCCGGGCCAGGACGCGCGCATAGGCCGCAAGCATCAAAGCCGCCGGGCGCATCCGTCGGCGGTTACAACGCGCCAGCAGGGTTCGCGCCCGGTGGAAACGATCTTGCGCCCGCGCCGCCATGTCGGCGCAAGCACCGGGTAGCGCCGGGTGGGCAAGGACGGCCTCCGCCGTGCGGGCATCGATACCATGCGCATCGAGCACGTCGCTCGGTAGATAGAGGCGACCACGTGCGGCGTCTTCCGCCAGATCGCGCAGGATGTTCGTGGTCTGCAACGCCTCGCCGAGAACAACCGCTAACTCCTCGGCCGCCGGGCTGGTATCGCCGAAGGCATGGATGGACAGCCTGCCGACGGCGCCGGCAACGCGCCGGCAATAGAGGGTATAGTCGTCGGGACCCGGCGCCTCGATGGCGTCGCGGGCGTCCATCTCCATACCATCGATGATCGCCAGGAATTCCTCGCGAGGCAGGGCGTAGTCGGAAATCGGACCTTGCAGAGCACGGCTGATGATCTCGGTAGGATGGCCGTCGTACAGGCGGTCGATTTCCGCTCGCCATTGGTCCAGGCGCGCCAGCTTGTTCTCTGTCCGGTCCGGCTCGTCGGCGATGTCATCGACAACGCGGCAAAAAGCGTAAATGGCGTACATGGCTTCGCGCCGGGGCGCCGGCAGGATGCGCATGCCCCACAGGAAGGACGTGCCTGACCGGGCGACGATCGCGTGGACGTGGTCTAGCGCCTCGGCGTTGCTCACCGGCCGAGCATCCGACGCCATAATTCACCACCGGCACCGCGCAGGCCGCAGGCGGCAAAATCGCGCCGGCGCAGGGCCACACGCCCGGCCAATGGGTCGCCGGTGCGAAGGTGCGCTGTCAACCGCTCGGCCAGGCGCACGATAACCGCCGATTCCATGGCCAGATGACGGCTTGCGAGACGGCCCGGCAGCTCACGCGCGACCGCCATCAAATCGTCCACCCCGTCCAGGCATTGGTCGATGACGCGGCGCATGGCCGGCGTGCTGGCCCTTAAGTCCACGGCCGTAACATCAATTCCAGCCTCGGTCAGCCAATCGAGCGGTAGGTAGACACGGTCCAAGTCGCGCTTGTCCTCCTGGCAGTCCTGCAAGTGATTGAGAACCTGCAAGGCACTGCATAGGGCGTCCGATGCGGGATAACCGTCCGTGTGCTCGCCGTGCAGATCGAGGAGATAACGCCCCACCGGGTTGGCGGACAGCGCACAATACCCCATGAGATCGTTCCAATCGTCATAGCGCAGCTTGATGGCGTCCTGCTTGAAAGCGGCAATCAGGTCGAGGCAATGGCGGGTGGGTACCTCGGTTTCGACTAGGCTCTCGCGCATGCGGATGGCGGTGGTTAGCGCCGGATCGTGGTCACCGCCGCCCTGAAGTGCTGATTCGAAACGGGATAGGCGCCTGATCTTATCCTCGGGCGCAAGTGCTGGGTTGTCGGCGATATCGTCGATGGCGCGGGCATAGCGATAGAAAACGGCCACGTGCGGGCGCAGGTGCGCCGGCAACAGCCACGAGCCGACGGGAAAGTTCTCGTCTGCCGCGCCCTTGCCCGATGGAGTCTCGATGGCTTCGCTCATTCTTTAGTCTACAGCTTGGGCTGCCGTTCTTCCACCGTGGCCGGGTGCACGCGGCCCTTCCAGATGCCGCCGCGCCCACGCCAGTGGCGCAGTGCCGAATCGAAGGTCATGGCGCTGTAAAAGGCAGCGGCGACCGGCAATAACCCGGCCAGCCAAATTGGCTGGCGATAGAGGGTGAGGGTCGGCCAGGCGGACGCGGTCATCAGCGCCCAGGCGGTAAGGCCGGCGAGCGCCGCCGGTACATCGCCGTGCACCGACGCGGTTAGGACCAGCGCGGGGGGTACCAGAAATGTCAGGACCAGGGCGACAAGCGTGCCGGCCAACACCACCGGCGAATGGCGTAACTGCGTATACGCAGTGCGCGCCACCATGCGCCAGATTCCGCCAAGTCCTTGATAGGGGCGGATGCTGTGGGCCGTCGTGGCCAGGCCGATCCAGATACTCGCACCCGGTGGAGACCTGTGCTTGATCAGGCGGGCGAGGGCGCAATCGTCGATCAATTCACCCTTGATGGCGGCAAAGCCACCAGCCTGCTCCAAGGCTTCCCGGCGCAACAAGATACAGCCGCCGGCCGCCGCGGCGGTGCGTTTGCGCACATCGTTGGCCCATGGGAAGGGATAGAGCATCTGAAAAAAATAGACGAAGGGCGGAATAAGCAATCGCTCCCAGGCGCCACGGCAGGAGAGGGCGACCATCAGCGAGACTAAATCGCGCCGCTCGGCCAGCGCTTTGCCAACCAAGCGGCGTAGATTGTCCGGCTCATGGGCGATGTCGGCATCGCTGAGCCAGAGGAAATCGGCGTCCTGCGCGTGCTCGGCGCCCTCCGCTAGGGCCCACAGCTTGCCGGACCAGCCGGTGGGTAGGGGGCGTGCCTGGACGATGCTCAAAGCGTCCGCCCGCCCAGTGTCCTTGGCCGCCCGCAGGGCACGGCGCGCGGTATCGTCGCTGCTGTGGTCGTCGACCAGGACAACGTCGAGGCGGCCCGGATAATCCTGTGTCAGCAGGGAGGTGATGGCGGGGCCGATCACGTCTACTTCGTTGCGTGCCGGAACGGTGGCTATAACCGCCGGCCAGGCAGGCGGCGCGGCGTGGGTTTTGCTAAGGCGCTCACTGGCCCGCCAATAGCCACCGCGCAAGGCGATGAGGTACAGCCAGATGGCCAACGAGAGAATGCCGATGCCGGTTGGGAAGGATACCACTGGGTGAAACGCGCCAAGCCGCCGCTTCAGACCCGAAAGATATAGGTCTTGCTTGGATCGCGCTCGATATCCGGCGGGAAGTTTTTGCGCTTGTCGGCAAAATAGTGGGCGCGGTGATCGCCTTCCGAGGCTCGGTTGTACGTGACATAGAGAACCCGCCGAGACGAGCTTGTCAGATTGGGTCCGGAGCGATGCGGGGTATATGAATCGAAAAACATCGCATCACCCGGTGCGGTCGGGTAGGGGTTGAATTCCATGCCGGCCGTCTCGCCTTCACCCAGCGGCGTCCATTCGTCGCCGACCAAGCCCTTGCGATGCCAACCGGCGGCCATTTCGAGGCAACCGTTCTCGGTGGTCGCGGCGTCGATGGAAATCAGGGCGGTGATGCAGTATTTGGCGTAGGCGTTCCAACCCGCCTGCACATCCTGGTGCGCCTTAAAACCGTCGCCGCCGGGCAGCTTGAAGTTGATCTTGTCCTTGAACAAGGTTGCCGGTTCATCCAACAAAGTAGAGACCGCGTCCTGCACGCGGCCGCGCAAATAGAGGGCGCGAAACCCCTCGTGAAATGGCGTTAGATCCTCGATGCGCTGAAGAACGCGGGTGTCGGGATCGGTAAGGCTTGCCTCATGGTACACCATGTGCCGGCCCGGTTCCTCGGGCCAAGCGGTGATCTCATCAATCCAATCCGTAATTCGGCGCATTTCGCCGGCATCGAAAAAAGCCGGAGCCCGCACGAACCCGTCGCGGTGAAAGGCCTCGATCTGCGCCGAAGTCAGGGGGGATGTCATTGCCATAGCCTTTAGTTTTGTTCGCTGAGCAAGCTGTTCGCAAGGTGATTCATGGGGGCCTATTGTGGTTTCCGCGCGTTACCGCCGAGGGCGGTGAAGCGGGCCATAAATCGGGCCTTCGCCTCGTCGGCGGAGACCGGGCGCAGGCGCACAGATTCCATTCGTCGCGGCCGGCCAAAGGTACGTTTTGCCTCGGCTTCACCAAACCCGGCAAGCTGTACAGCTTCCAAATACGCGGCAATCCGGTCGGCGCGCTTGATCAGATGCGTAGTTGTTGCCGGTAACTCTGCCGGCAAACCGAAGCGCACGTGAATTGCCCGCAGGAGTGCCTGTTCCAACGCCTTGTAGTCCAGACCCACCGCGGCTTTGAACGGGCTGATGAGATCGCCGATTACATACTCCGGTGCATCGTGCAGAAGTGCCGCCAGGCGCCAGGGCCGCTGTGTCTTTGGGGCCAGCTTGCCCGTCACCTGTTCGACCAGCAAACAATGCTGGGCGACGCTGAACGCACATTCGCCCGAGGTTTGCCCATTCCAGCGGGCAACGCGCGCGAGACCGTGCGCGATATCATCGATCTCTATATCTAACGGTGACGGGTCGAGCAAATCAAGCCGCCGGCCGCTGAGCATGCGCTGCCAGGCGCGCGCCGCCGGGGCCGCGTTCATGGTCTCATCGACGCATGCTGGGTAGCACCAGAAGGTTGATCCAGTTACGAACCTCGGCGCGGCGGATATCTTCGTTCATGACGTCTTCATCGATGCCCAGCAGCCAAGCGATGTCCTTGCGGTTCGGATCCTGGTGCAAGGCTTCGAGCTGATCGACGAAGGTCTGCGCCTCGTCCAAGCCGAGAAAGAAGCCCTTGTCGACGAGCTTCTGCTTGCGGCAGTAGCACAGGCGGGCCAGCTCGTGCAGGTCGTATTCCGGGTGGTACTGAAGGCCCCAGAAAACACCGCCTTGATGGGTAACCGCCACCGATTGGACGTTCGTGTAGCGGTTCGAGGCGAGCAGCAAACCGCCGGGCGGCAAATGCGTGACTTCGTCGTCGTGGCTAATGAACGCGTCGAAAACAGCTTTCTTGCCGGTGTAGAGAGGGTGAGCGCGCCCTTCCGGGGTCAGCGCAATCTTGCGGGCGATGCCCATTTCGCGCCCTTTCGGATTGGCGGCACAAAGCCCTCCGGCTGCCACCACGGCGATCTGCGCCGCCCAGCAACTACCGAAGGAAGGGACTTTTGCCTCGAAGGCCGCCTTGGCGAACTCGATTTGCGGTGTGACCTGGGGATCATCCGCGTAAACGGTTAGGCTGGACCCGGTCCAGGCAATGCCGTCGTACTGAGCAATCGCCGCGCCTTTTGGCAGGCTCGATCCCGGATCGGCGGGATAGACGATATCCACCTCGCTGTCGGGCGCACAACTTTTGAGCATGCGGGCATAGAGGTCGCCTGCCGTGCTGGCGCCACCGGCCGCAAGATCCTCACGGCCGGCACGGGAGTAACCGTCCACGACGATGAAACGCGGTTGAGAGCCCATCGGATTTCAGTCTCCTTTGCGCCGTCAGGCTTTCGCCAGGCGGTCGATTGCCTCCGGTAGATCGCTGTGCCGGGCACAAATCGCGTCCGCCGTCGTGTTGTCCTTGTCGCGGTCGCGGGTGGCGGTAAAGAGAACGGCCTTCATGCCCAGCGCCTGCGGCCCCTTCACATCGTTGTGATCCCGGTCGCCCACATGCACCATCTCCTCGACGGAGACGCCGAGTTGACTTGCGGCCGAGTCGAACATGGCGCGGTGCGGCTTGGAGTGGCCGACCTCGTCGGAAAAAGCAAAGCCGGAGAAGTATCGCTCCAGATCATGCAAGCGCAGCAGCGCGCGCAGGCCGCTGCCTGGGGTAACGATAGCATCGGAAACGACACATAGCTTGTAGCGATTGGCCAGATCAGCCAAGGCGTGAGCCACGCCTTCGATCGCATCCGGCGGGATTTCGATCTCCATCTCCCCGTGTGCCTTGACCAACTTGGCAAAGGCGGCTTCGGGCAGATTTCGTCCCAAGCCGGCCATGGCGACCGTTAGGCGCTCGCCGATGGTCCAGGTGATGTGTTGCTGGTGCCAGACGTGGTTGAAGGCAGCATCGGCGACGTCATAGGCCAGCTCGACCCGGTCTCGATCGGTCGGTTGTATCTCGCTCAATGCTTGCCAAAGCAGGTGCCGACGCTCTTGCCGTTTCGATCGCAAGCCGCGTGCACTCCGCGCCTGCTCGTCGGAATCATCGTGGACCATGGTGTCCCATAGGTCGAAAGTTATCGCCTTGATCATGTATACCGCCACCCCACTCGCTGTCCGTCGCGCCGGTTTCCGAGGGCGGCAAACCTAGAGCATAATCCGACCAAATGGAACCGTCTGCGTTGCGCTCTGGGGCGGCGGCAATAGCAGTTCAACGCCTGGTGCGTTGAGTCCAGGTTGTGCGTTTTCGGTAGATTGTGGACGGGTTGATTTGAAGGAGGGCCGCGGCCTTGCCAATATTGCCGCCGCAGTGGGCGATGGCATCCTCGATAATTTCCCGCTCTGCCAGCCACAAGGGGCGAATTGCGGACGGAGCGGGGCGCCCCGGGCCTTCGTGGCGGCTTGGCAATGGCGGGTTTGCGGCGGCAACGGCGGCAAGCGGTGGCGGCAGCATCTCTCGCGTAACTTCCGTTCCGCTGTTGAGAACGACGATATTGCGCAACACGTTTTGCAGCTCCCGCACATTGCCGGGCCAGTGATAGGCCGCCAACGCCGCTTCGACGTTGGGTGCGAAGGTCGTGAATTCCTTGCCTTCCTCGGCGGCGAAGGTTGCCAGAAAATGGTGCGCGAGGTGCAGAACGTCGTTGTCCCGATCGCGCAGAGGTGGAAGCTGCACGGGAATGACGTGCAGGCGATAGTACAGATCCTCACGAAACTGGCCGGTTTCCACCGCCCGCAAGGGGTCGCGATTGCTGGCGCAGATCAGGCGTACATCGACACGCTCAGCATGATCGGCGCCGACCGGGCGAACCATTGACGATTGCGCGAAGCGCAGCAATTTGGCCTGCAAGGCGATGTCCATCTCGCAAACTTCGTCGAGGAACAAGGTGCCGCCGTTCGCCAGGCGAGCGGCGCCCGTGCGCGATTGCACGGCGCCGGTAAAGGCGCCTTTGACATGGCCGAATATCTCGCTTTCCATCAAATCGCGTGGGATAGCGCCACAATTGAGGGTGATCAGGGGTTTGTCGGCGCGCGGCGAACAGGCGTGGATGGCATGCGCGCAAACCTCTTTACCGGTTCCGCTTTCGCCTGTGACAAAGACGGTGGCGGTGCTGCGTGCGGCGCTTTCGATGACTCGGTAAACGGCTTGCATGGGCAGCGATGCGCCTATGAAGCCCTCGAAGCGATCACGATCGAAATCGCGGCGATAGCATTCGACCATTTGGGATAGTCGCTGCCGCTCCAGGGCATGGCGCAGGGAGGTCAGCAGGCGTTCCGGCGTCACCGGTTTGCTCATGAAGTCGTAAGCCCCAGCGCGCATGGCCGCCACCGCGGTATCCACATCGTCCTGCCCGGTAATGACCAGAACCGAGGTGGGTAGACCGGCCGCGACAATCCGCTCCAGGATCGCGCGCCCGTCCATGTCGGGCAAATTTAGGTCCAGCAATACCGCTGCTAGCGGGTTGGCATCGAGGGCGGCCAGTGCCTCGGTGCCGGTGGCTGCATGCTCCAATGTGATCGGCTCGTCCTTCAAATAACGATGGTACAGCCAAGTTAAATCCGGGCTGTCCTCGACCACCAAGACTCGCGGTCTGGCCGGCTGCGCAAGGCAGGGTGCCGATGATAGTGTTGATCGCAAGGAAATTCTACCAAAAGTTGTAAAATTGATTATTCCCTTGGGATGTTTCCGATTGCTTAACCGCACGCCACCAGCGATCGATTTTCGGGCCTTGGAGGTATTGAAGTGAGGCCCTAAATTGGGCGCCGACGGTCGTTTATGGGTTTGTAGGCTATGACAAAGAGGGAAAACGCCACCGAGCCGGATCGCCGCATCAGTGTCGCTCCCATGATGGAGCGTACGGATCGGCATGATCGGGTGTTTCTGCGCCTGATCAGCGGCCGCGCGCTGCTGTACAGCGAGATGATCTCCACCGGCGCCATCGTGCACGGCGGCCGCACGGACCTGCTTGCGTTCGATCCGACCGAGCATCCGGTTGCTCTACAGGTGGGTGGAGCGGATCCGGCGGAGTTGGCTGAGTGTGCCCAGATAGCTGCTGCCTTCGGCTATGATGAAATCAATCTCAACGTCGGTTGCCCGAGCGACCGGGTGCAGAATGCCCGCTTCGGCGCTTGCCTGATGGCGGAGCCGGCGCTGGTTGCCACCGGTGTGCGGGCGATGGATGCGGCCGCGCCAATCCCGGTCACGGTGAAATGCCGCATAGGCATTGATGAGCGGGAGTCTTTTGCTGAGCTGTACGATTTCGCAAATCAGGTAGCGGACGCGGGGTGCGCTAGCCTTATCGTTCATGCGCGCAAAGCGTGGCTGAAAGGCCTAAGTCCGCGCGAGAATCGGGAAGTGCCGCCGCTACGCTACGACGTGGTCTACCGGCTGAAGGACAGCATGCCGGATCTGGAAATCGTCATTAATGGTGGCGTGACCGACCTGGACGCCGTGGCGGGGCATTTAGCTCACGTGGACGGCGTCATGATTGGCCGTGCCGCCTATGAAAACCCATACCTCTTGGCCGAGGTCGATCGGCGGTTTTTTGGCGGGGCACACCCGGTGCCAAGCCGCGAAGCGGTGGTCGAGGCGCTGTTGCCGTACATCGACCGGCAGTGCGCGCGCGGTGTGCCGCTGTCCCACATCACCCGGCATATCCTGGGATTGTTCAACGGCCAGCCGGGTGCGCGCGCCTGGCGCCGAACCCTGGGGGAGACCGCGAGGTTGCCGAATGCCGGGCCGGAGGTTGTCCGCCAGGCGATCGATCAGGTGTGCGCCGCGCGTGCGTCGCTATTTATTGAGGGTGCCCTGCGGCTTGAAGGCATGGAAGACGAACGCGAACGTCACATCGTAGGGAACATCCTTTAGACTGCCGTCGGCTTTGTGCTGCACCAGAACGTTGCCGACATCGCGGCCCTCGGAAATGGCACGGGTATCGAGGGCGGAATTCTGTCCCGCCTGCCAGGTGAGCACCAGGTCGCCGCTTTCAATCCGCCCCTCCCGGCGCAAAAGTTCAAGCGACCAAGCCTCGTCACCGACCGCGACGACGCGGGCCATCGGCTCGATCCCTTCGGGGAATTCCCCGGCATAGAGGAACGGCACTGATGCACCGTCATAGCCTACGTACGGGTTGGCCCCATAGCGGCGCATTTCCGGGTCGGTGGGGATGAGCACCTTGCCATCCGGGTGGCGGTTCTTGAACAACTCCCAAGACTCCAGGCGCGCCGGCAGGGCCTTTAGCCGCATACCGATGCGCGATCCGACAATGGCCTCGCCGAGAAACTGTTGCCACCAGCTTTCGGTTTCCCGGTCGTACATGACGAGATCCGAGTTGCGCAGCTTGCCTGTGGTGCCGAACTCGACGGCGCGGCCCTCGATCCGGCGATCATAGACGATGGCCGAATTGCACAAGGGGCAATAAGTGACGACCACCGGAATGCCCCCGACCTCGTCGTTGACGATTTCGTGCCAAGTCAAGACGCGCAGCGGGTAGGCACGGGCATCGCCGTTGACCATCAAGCCGACGACCGGCTCGGTCGGGGATAAGTTAGCCACCTCGGCCACGGCCACGAAGATCGGATCGTCGATGGAGGGGATGCCGTCCTTGGGCGGCCCGCCGCTGAGGATATCGGCGAAATCGACAGAGGTTTTCGAGAAATCCGTCTTTGGCCAGGCGAAGGCCCAGGCTTCCGGGTTGGCCTGCGCGGCGCCAGCCAAGGCCAGCCAAAGCGCGCCAATGCCGAGCACGGCAAGTCCGTGGACGCCGCGCCATCTGAGTTGCATTCTCATTCAGACAGTATCCGAGCCGTTTTCCTGGCTGGCGAATCACGATGGGGTGAGCCATAGGATGTCGCAGGCCGCATCCATGTTGACGAGGTAAACACCGATGAAACCGCGCATCGCATTTCTTGGCACCGGAATCATGGGCGCGCCGATGGCGGGCAATCTCGTCAAGGCGGGTTATCCGGTGGCCGTCTGGAACCGGACACCGGCGAAGACTCAGGCTTTGGCCGAAATGGGCGCGACCGTGGGCGAGAGCCCCACGGCCGCTGCCGAGGGTGCCGATATTGTTTTCACCATGCTGGCCGATGGGGCCGCGGTCGGGGACCTGCTATTTGCCGGTGGTGTCGCTGATGCTTTGTCGCGTGGGGGCCTGGTCATCGATACCAGTTCCATCGAGCCGGCGCGGGCACGGGAGCATGCATCGCGCCTGGCCACCATGGGACTCGGTCATCTGGATGCACCGGTCTCCGGTGGGCCGAGCGGTGCGGCGGAGGCTCGCCTGGCCATCATGGTCGGCGGCGAAGTTGCGGACTTTTCACGTGGCGACGATGTTCTGGCCCACCTCGGGCGACCGACGCACGTGGGGCCCTCCGGCGCCGGTCAGGTCGCCAAGCTGGCCAATCAGGTGATCGTTGCTCTGGCCATCGGGGCCGTGGCGGAAGGGTTGCTGTTGGCGTCGCGTGGCGGTGCCGACCCGGCGGCGGTGCGCCAAGCGCTGCTGGGCGGCTTTGCCGACAGCCTGGTTCTGCAAATCCACGGCGAGCGGATGATCGCGCGCCGGTTCCTACCGGGCGGCCCGGCGCGCATGCATCTCAAGGATCTGAACAATGTCGCGTCCGTGGCCAAGGACGCCGGTTTATCGCTGCCATTGGCCGAGAGCGTGCGCCAACTGTTCCAGTCCCTGGTGGACCAGGGCGGCGCCGACTACGACCACAGCGCCATTCTACTCGAAATCGAGAAGCTAAATGCTCCTGCCCGGCTTGGCGATCAGCCCGATACGTTGCCTGATTGAACAGCGCGATCCAGGTGCGGTATCAGGGCGGCAACAATCTCGTCGAGGACACCAGCCTCGGCGGCGGCAAACGCAGCGGCGGAGGCGGCCAGGGCCTCGCGCGCCGCCGCGTTACCCAGAAGCTCCGCGACGGTGGCGGTCAAGGCGGCTTCATCGGTGACGCGGCGCATGGCCCCTGCATTCGCCATGCTATCCGCAATACGCCGGAAGTTGCTCATGTGAGCACCGCAAATAATGGCGCACCCCAGCCGGGCCGGCTCGAGGGCGTTTTGGCCCCCCTTGGGCACCAGCGAACCGCCAACCAGGACGATCTCGCACAACCGGTACCATAGACCCAGCTCGCCGATGGTATCCGCCACATAGATATCCGTCGCGTCAGTCGGCAATTCCCCCGCGCCGCGCCGCGCTACGCTGTGGCCGGTGGTGCGCAGGCGCGCCGTGATGTCGCGGCCACGGTTTGGATGACGCGGGGCGATGATCGTCAGCAGGCCGCGGTGTTTTGGCGCCAATTCCGCGTGGACGCGGGCAATGATCTCCTCCTCGCCGGGATGGGTCGAGGTGGCGAGCCAGCACGGGCGTTCGCCCAACGCACCTTGCAGGCCGTGCAGTTGGTCTGTTTCCACCGACAAGGGTGCCGCGGCGAATTTCAGGTTGCCACGGCAACACACATTCCGAGCGCCAAGATCCTCGAAACGGACCTGATCTTCCTCCGACTGGGCTAGGACCAGATCGAACGAACTCAATAGCCGCGCGGCGAGCGGGCGAAACCGCCGCCAACCGGCAAATGAGGTGGCCGACATGCGGCCGTTCACCAGAACCAGGCTGATGTCCCGCGCCTTGGCTTGGCTCAGCAGGTTGGGCCAGAGCTCGGATTCGATGACCAGGCCGAGGGTCGGCTTCCAGTGGTCGAAGAAGCGGCCCACCGCACCAGGCAGATCGACCGGGATGTATTGGTGCAGAACCCCGTCGGGCAAACGGTCCTTCATGAGGCGGGCCGATGTCACGGTCCCGGTCGTGACCAGCACCTGCAATGACGGCCAGTCGCGCCGAATTCGCTCGATCAACGGTAGGGCGGACAGAGATTCACCGACACTAGCGCCGTGCACCCACACGAGGGTACCAACCGGCCGTTCGATCTGCGCCCTACCCAGACGTTCGCCGATGCGATCCGGATCTTCGCGTCCACCGGCCGCGCGGCGCCGCAGGTGGCCGCGCACGATCGGCCCGGCGGCATAGCCCAGCAAGCGGTACAGCGACAGGGCGGTTGCTGCCACCATGATGTCTACGGGTTTTGACACGTCAGGATTTCGCCAGATTTGCTATAGCCTTGCCGAGAGTCATCCCCCGTGGCTTGCCCACGTGGCAGCAAGCCCTTAGAGAGTAGGCGGCATACCGAATCGAACAGTCTCTGGTCAATTTTCGAAGAATACACGATCGCAGAAGGTTTTCCTCGCTGGAAGCACCATGAAGATTTGCGAAATCTGCGCGGTCGATTTTACGATCCATCGCTTGCTTCGCCCTTTGTTCCGCAGATTACGCGATTCGGGGCACGAGGTCGTCGGTATCTGCGCCGATGGCCCCATGCTGGTGCCCATCAGAGCCGAGGGCTTTCGGATCGAGTGCATACCATCGGTGCGGCGGTTATCGCCAATAGCGCATATCCGGGCGTTCGTTGCTCTGATTAGAATCTTCCGCCGAGAGCGCTTCGATATCGTGCACGTGCACACGCCAATCGTTTCGCTTGTCGCTCGATTTGCCGCCGCCGTGGCTGGCGTGCCGGTCGTTACCTACACGGCCCACGGATTCTATTTTCACGAAAACATGTCGCCGGCGGTGCGGGCAATATTCGTTGCGGCCGAATGGCTTGCGGGTCGCTGCACCGATATGCTGATGACTCAATCGTCGGAGGACGCGAAGACAGCTGTCCGCCTTGGCCTTTGCCGTGGCGGCGTCGTCGAGGCGATCGGCAATGGTGTTGATTTGCGCGCCTTTCAGCCAGCGGAGATGGTCGACGAAGCGGCCCGGTCGAAGCTGAGGCGCGAGCTTGGCGCTGGACCGGATGACGTGGTGATCGTGATGAACGGGCGACTGGTGCGGGAGAAGGGGTATCCGGAGCTTTTCGAAGCCATGCGTCAGGTTGATGCCAAGCTGTGGGTGATCGGCGAACGGTTGGCCAGTGAGTACTCGAAGTCCATGGCACCGGTTCTCGACGGCGTTGCGCGGGATGCCAACCTTCGGGAGCGAATCTCGTTGCTGGGGCGCCGCGAGGATGTACCCGCATTGCTTTCGGCAGCGGATGTGTTCGTGCTTCCATCGCACCGAGAGGGCATGCCACGCTCTATCATCGAAGCCATGGCGAGCGGCCTGCCGGTGGTCGCTACAAACATCCGCGGATGCCGCGAGGAGGTTGTTGACGGGGAAACCGGCCGCCTGGTGCCGGTCCAGGACGTGGCTGCCCTTGCCGCGGCGCTTCAGGAGTTGGTTCTCAACCCGGAACTGCGCTGCAGAATGGGACGTGCCGGCCTGGCGCGAGCGCACGCTCTGTTCGATGAAACCAGGGTCCTTGATCGGCAACTCGAGGTGCTTTTCGGGCAGGGTGCTGAAAAATGAGTGCGATGCCGGCGTTCGCCCTTCTCGCGGTCGGGTTTGTCGGAACCGTTGTCGTTGCTTGGCTGGCGACTGCGGGTGTTCGGTGGCTGCTTATCCGTCAGTCCATTCTTGATCGGCCCAATGAGCGGAGTAGCCACACGGCGCCAACGCCCCGTGGTGGTGGCCTAGCACTTCTTATGGTGGTGTGCGGTGCGTGGGCATTGGCAATCTCTTGGCTGGGCAGCGCACCACCCGCTTTCCCCGCGGTGATGGGCGGGCTGGTTTTGCTCGCCGTCATCTCGTGGCTCGACGATGTCAAAGGTGGGACTCCGGTGGTGATGCGATTGGCCGTGCAAGCCATTGCGGTGGCTCTTGCTCTGTCTACCTTTCAAGGGGTCGGTTTGGTGTTTCAGGGGGTCCTGCCGCCGCTTCTCGATCGACTGGCGACCGCTTTTCTGTGGCTGTGGTTCATCAATCTTTTCAATTTCATGGACGGAATCGACGGCATCAGTGGAGTCGAGACGGTATCGCTCGGCGGTGGCCTGGCGCTGGTTGCTTGGTTGGCTGGCTTAGCGGCGCCGCATGTGGCGCTACCGGCCCTGCTCGCGGCGGCGGCGCTTGGGTTTCTCGGCTGGAATTGGCAGCCGGCCAAGATTTTTCTCGGTGACGTCGGCAGTGTCCCGCTTGGATTTCTGCTTGGCTGGTTGCTGCTGATCACCGCGGCTCAGGGGCAATGGCTGGCGGCCGTCCTTCTTCCGCTCTACTACCTGGCCGACGCGACGATCACACTCGGGCGCCGACTTGTCCGCGGCGAGACCGTGTGGCGGGCGCATCGCGGGCACTTCTATCAACGGGCCGTGCAGGGCGGTGCTTCGCACGCGCAAGTGGCGACCAAAGTCCTGGTATGCAACGGGGTTCTCATGGGCCTGGCAGTCGCCGCGACAGCCGGGTTTTCGTGGCCGGCGGCGCTAGCTGCCGTGGCCGTGGTGGCCATCCTGTTGCGGCATTTCAACCGCGGCGGTTGAGCGCGTGGCGTAGATCAATAGCGCGGTCGAGAATATCGTTGCGAGCCATTGATTCTGCCATATGCCATAGGCTGTACAGGCAACCGCCAAGGTTGCCGCGAAGCTGGCTTGACCGAATAGTCGGGATGGCGCCGGAAAACGGTCCAGCCGGGCTGCTAGGATCCACAGAAGGGCGACGGCGATCACGCCGCCAACCGCGCCAAGTTCCAGAATCACCTGGAGAGGCGCGTTGTGCGGGTGAAGGGGTATGAGGCCAACACCGCTCTCTACGTGGGTATACCCCTGCGAGACGGCACGGGAGGCGTCGAACCCCCAGCCGAACAGCGGCTTCTGGGCGATCAGATCGGCCGCAGTATACCATATGTCCACGCGTTGCCGGGCGGTATCGGGCAGCCAGGCGGCATGCTGCCATCCGAGCTCGTAAAACCATCCCGCCACGAATGGGGCACCGGCGAACAACGCCGCCGATGTGACCATGAGCAGGGCGCGCCCTGCTTGGCGGTGGGCCAGGGCGATCAAGACAGTTATGGCGCCGGCGACCATGGCGAGGCCGGCGGCTTGGCTTTCCGATGCGCCGATGATGCCCCCGGTAAGGACCAATAAGGCTATGGTCTGTCGGCGTGGCAGCCGTTGCCACAGGTATGCCGCCACGGGCCACGATAGCATCGCCAACGCTGTCGCCCCGCGATTTAAGGTCGCGGATATCGACACAGCTCCCGGCCCCTTGAGTAGAGCCATCAGGGGGTACCCGAACACAATCTCTTCCGCCAAGATCACGAGGCCGAGGAGAAACCCGATGGTCAGCCAACGCCCGACCGCGTTTCGCTGGACGTCGGTGAGGGTTGCGGCACACGCATAGAGCAGAAAGCCAGCGGCGAATAACGCAACAAGGCGTATTGATAGGAACAACGATCCAGGCGGATTGAACGCCCAAATCGCGGTAACGGCGCTCCACACCAATAGGACCGCCAGTACCGAGACTAACCCAAAGTTTGGCCATGCGAAGCGCTGACCGGACCGCCAGCAGGATAGCCCCGCCAACACCGCCGCAAGCACCAACAGGAGCACGGTCCCGGCCGGTGCGAACATCGAGACGAGGGGCAAGGCAAGGGCAAAGGTGGAAAGAACAGCCGTTGTTTGGGATTGTGCGTCAGGCATTCAGCGAGTTTCTATGCGGCCGGTGGGAGCGTCACCAGGAAAGGGACGCCAGCGGGAATAGAACCGAAATGCTGCCGCTGGGCAACCACGAGAATGAATGGCTCACGCACTGGGACGTGCTATCAGTTGCTGGTGACAGCCCCAGCATCGCGCGGGAAGGTTTTGCTAGCGTGTCCAGTTACTTGGAGAAAGACGGCATCTGGTGCCAGCCAGTTGCAGGCGGTGCGGGTGCTGATCTCGGGGGATCGCGTCCGGCTCTCTTTCTCGACCGTGATGGCGTGATCGTGGAGGACGTCGGTTATTTGCATCGTCCCGACGACGTCCGGCTAGTGCCCGGCGCGGCCGAGGTCATTGCCGCGGTGAATCGGATAGGCGTCCCGGTCGTTACCGTAACGAACCAGTCGGGAATCGGGCGCGGGCAGTACGGTTGGGCGGAATTCGCGGAGACCGAGGCGCGCATCGCCGCCGATTTAGCGGCGCGGGGCGCGCACCTGGATATGGTTGTGGCCTGCCCGTTCCACGCTGAGGGAATTCCGCCGTACGCGCATCCGGCGCACCCCTGCCGCAAGCCACGCCCCGGCATGATTCTGCGGGCGGGTGTGCGACTGGGTCTGGACTTAACGCGGTCCTGGATCGTCGGCGACCGTGCCTCGGACCTGGCGGCCGGAGGCGCGGCGGGCCTGGCGGGCGGCCTTCATGTCCTGACGGGGCATGGACAGAAAGACCGGCAAGAGGTCCATGGCATGGCGACCGAAAAATTTCAGGTCCGGCTGGCCGATTCAGTTGTTTCCGCCATGGACATCATTCCGCAGCTCGCATCGCTTGCATAGATCGGTCCCGCGTTGACAATCCGATGGTGGGCGAGCTTGAATTCCCCTAGTGTATTGATCCAATCGCTTGGTTTCCGGGGGCTCGGAGGCATCCGCGAGATGCAGGGCCGTTAGATAAGCGGAGCCGAACCGGCACGGGGTGATACCGCCGCAGCCGGGGCCCGCCACGAACAGAGGAGGCTAAAAAAATGACGCAACGTCGCCGTACGGGATTTTCCCGCCGCTCTTTCCTTGCCGGTACCGGCGCGGTCGCTGCCGGACTGACCTTCCAACCGAAAATGTCCTGGTCCGCCGAGGAGCCAAAACTGAGCTTCTATAACTGGGATACGTACATCGGTGAAACGACCCTGGACGATTTTAAAGGTGCCTCGGGTATAGAGGTCTCCATGGACCTTTTCGCCGACAACGACGAGCTGTTCGCCAAGTTGAAGGAAGGCAATCCGGGCTATGACGTCATCGTGCCGACCAACGACTATGTCGAGCGTATGATCAGCGCCGAGATGCTGCTGCCTCTCGATCATTCCAAGATCCCGAATTTCAAGAACGTCTCGAAAGCGTTCCGGGATGCGGCGTTCGATCCGGGCCGCCAGCACTCCATGCCCTACATGTGGGGCACCATCGGCATCGGTTACCGCAAGTCAAAGGTCAAAGGCGTGCCGGATAGCTGGAAGGCGCTGCTTGATTCGGACCAATATTCGGGCCGCATCGCCTTGCTCGGCGATGCTCAGGCGGTCATCGGCACGACGCTGAAATATCTCGGGCACTCGTTCAACTCGCGGAATCCGGAGGAAATCAAAAAGGCCGAGGCCCTGCTCATCAAACAAAAGCCGCATATCAAGGTATTTGCTGACGATAACGGCCAGGACCTGCTGCTCTCCGGCGAGGTCGACCTGACCATGGAGTGGAACGGCGACATTCTGCAGGTCATGGCCGAGGACGATGATCTCTCGTACGTCGTGCCGAAGGAAGGCGGCGAGCTGTGGCAGGATTGCTTGGCCATTCCAAACGGAGCGCCGCATCCGGACAACGCCCACAAGTTCATCAACTTCATTCTGGACGCCGAAGTCGGCGCGGCCATTGCCGACTTTATCCAATACGCGACCCCGAACGAGGCGGCGAAAAAATTGATGCCGCCGGAGTATGTCAACAATCCGGCGGTGTTCCCGTCGGATGAGATCATCCAGCGCAGCGAGCCGCCTCTATATCGCGGCGAAGAGGCGATTCAGCTTTACGATGCGGCCTGGACACGAATACAGGCGGCCTGAGGCGGGATTGCATGGGCCCGGGTTAGGCCGTTTGTCCTGACCCGGGCTGATCCCGCCGTGGCTGATCTTCGGCAAGCAGCAAATCTCTCGGCACCGCAACGCGCGGCGTGATGGAAAGTTGGCGCCAAAATCGGGTCGTATTCTGGGTACTCGGCATCCCGCCGACCCTGTGGCTCGCCCTGTTTTTCGTGATTCCGCTGGGCATCGTCTGGTTCATCTCGTTCGGCGAGAAGCGCGGACTTATCGACATTGCCATTACCGGAACGCTGGACAACTACGCCCGGGCCCTGCAACCGCTCTATCTGCAGATCTTCTGGAAATCCATTTGGATGGCCGGGGCGGCGACCCTGATTTGTCTTGTGGTCGGATACCCGGTTGCTTTTGCCATCGCTTTCGCGCCCGAGCGGTGGAAAATCTGGCTGATGCTGGCGGTGATTTTGCCTTTCTGGATCAACATCCTGATCCGCACTTACGCTCTCATCGCCGTCTTCCGCACCCGCGGCTTTGCTAACTTCACGCTCGAATGGCTGTGGGAGAAGGGGGATTGGGTTCTGGCGACCGCCGGATTGGGTGAATACCACCTGTTGGGCGAACGCTTTGTGCCGCTCAATATGCTCTACAACAACTATGCCGTGAGCATGGGTATCGTCTATGCCTTTCTGCCGTTTATGATTCTGCCGCTTTACGCCAACATCGAGAAACTGGACCGATCGTACATGGAGGCCAGCTTCGATCTAGGCGCCGGACATTGGCGCACCTTTACCTCCGTCGTATTTCCGCTGACCTGGCATGGGGCGTTGTCGGGTATCATCATCGTCTTCATCCCGGCGCTGGGCGCGTTTTTCATTCCCGAGCTTCTCGGCGGTACCGATAGCCAGTTGATCGGCAATGTTATTGAGCGGCAATTCAAGTCCGCGAACGATTGGCCTTTCGGCGGCGCTTTGTCGTTCCTTCTCATGTACGCCACCTTTGGCGCCCTGGCGCTGCGCGCGGTCCTTGTTGGCCGCGGCAAAGCGCTGGAGGTCTGACGTGGCGAATCTTCAGGCCCATCCGGCGGGGGGGGAGCGGCGCCTGCCGACAGGCAGGGCTGGGCGCGTCGACCGGCGGCGTGTGCCGATAGGCCCGCTGGAGTATTGCCGCAGATGGTGGCTGCAGCTCATCGTTGGGACCACCTTTTTGCTTCTCTACGCACCGATCGCGACCCTTGTGGCGTTTAGCTTCAACGATAGCCGCCGTAACATCGTCTGGCGCGGGTTCACCTTCGATTACTATGTGAAGGCTTGGAACAATCAGAGCTTGTTCGACGCCTTCGTCAACAGCTTGACGATCGCTGTCGTCAGCACGGTCGTAAGTACCATCCTCGGTGTCTTGGCGGCCCTTCTTCTTTGGCGGTTCCGGTTTCCTGGTAAGGCGGTTTATGAGGGGTTCACCGCCCTGCCGATCGTCATCCCGGAGATTTGCATGGGGGTGGCCATGATGGCGTTTTTTGCTCGTGTCGGTTGGCCCACGGGGCTGCCGTGGCCACTTAATCTCTCCAACATCACGATCTCGCACATCGCTTTTTCGTTCCCCTTTGTCGCCGTGATCGTTCGCGGCCGGTTGATCGGATTCAACCGCGAGTTTGAGGACGCGTCCAAGGACCTGGGGGCCAGCGAGTGGCAGACTCTGCGGCACGTTGTTTTGCCGTATTTGCGGCCGGGTGTTGTCGCGGGCGCGCTGATTGCCTTTACCCTGTCGCTCGATGATTTTGTCATCACCTTCTTTACGTCCGGCCCCGATACCATCACCTTGCCGGTCAAGATATTCTCGATGGTCCGCTTCAGTGTTACGCCCGAGGTCAACGCGGCGTCGACCGTGCTTATCATCATTACCGTCATTGCCACCGTAGCCGCCACGCGCCTACAGGTGCCGACGCGCCCAGACAATCCCGGAGGAGGATAAGGGCATGGAGCAAGCTGCCCCCATCATTTCGATTCAGGATGTGACCAAACGGTTCGGGGCTGTCGTCGCCGTAGACGACGTGACGCTGGACATTCGGCCCAACGAGTTTTTCGCTCTGCTCGGTCCATCCGGCTGCGGGAAGACGACCCTCTTGCGCATGCTCGCCGGCTTCGAGTCGCCGGGTGAAGGCACGATTTCAATCGGCGGCAAGGATATGACCGACGTGGCGCCGAACCGCCGGCCGGTTAACATGGTCTTCCAATCCTACGCCGTCTTCCCGCACATGACCGTATTCGAGAATGTCGCATACGGTTTGCGTGTGGTCAGGACGCCGTCCTCGGAGATCGACTCGCGGGTCCGCGAGGCGCTGGAGATGACCCAGCTCATCGATTTCGCGGACCGTAAGCCGGATCAGTTGTCGGGCGGGCAGCGCCAGCGGGTCGCCTTGGCGCGGGCGCTGGTCAAGCGGCCCCAGGTGCTTTTGCTGGATGAGCCGTTGTCAGCCCTGGATGCCAAGTTGCGCGAGGCTATGCAACTCGAACTGGTGCGATTGCAGAACAGCGTCGGTATTACCTTCATTATTGTCACCCATGATCAAAACGAAGCGCTGTCGATGGCCGACCGGATCGCGGTGATGGAGGGGGGTAAGATCCGCCAAATCGCACGCCCCTCGGAACTTTACGAATTCCCGAACTGCCGCTTCGTCGCCGACTTCATCGGCAAAATGAACCTGTTCGAGGGCCGTATCGCCGGCCGGGAGAACGGAAAAATTGGGGTCGAAGTTGCAGGGCTGGGGCAGCTTTGGCTGCCGGCTGACGACAATGGGCCCGTCCCACCCGAGGCGGCAAACGTTGGAATCGCGGTGCGCCCGGAAAAAGTCCGCCTGCGCCGTGAACCGGAAGCAGACCGAATCGCTTTGCGGGGTAAGGTCAATCAAATCGCCTATTACGGCGATACCAGCCACGTCTTCGTGGCTTTGGAGAGCGGTCAGGTTCTAAGCGCCAATCTGCAGAACGATGCCCGATCGGCGTTTCAGTCGATTGCGGTCGGCGAGGATGTCTGGTGTTCCTGGGATCCGGGCGATGTTCTCGTTTTGACAACTTAGAGCATAGCCCGGCGCAGGCGATTCAATCTGGCCGGGCTATGCTCTAGGTGTAGATCGGATGCGACAAGTCCACCATATGATGTACACTTAGGGAGAATTTGCACGGCCGAGCCGAAATGATTCGGGAACTCGGGCGGGATTTGTTAAGATTTCCTCAAGAGGTCTGGGCCGACTATGCCAATCGGCCATTAGTACGGGCCCGCTGGAGCGGAAGTCAGGATTGGTGCGATGATTCGCCGCTTAGGCAGTGTGGTGCTGGCGACGACCCTTCTAGCCGCCTGTACCTCACTGGATTCCGCGTTAAAATCTTTGGATCTCGGCGTTTTATCGCCTGGGACAACCGGCGATTCATTGCCTGATGCCTTGACGGATTCCGCGGTGCAGGTGGATTTGCCGGAAGGGGGGCAAACCGCGGCGACAGTAGCTGGGGCAGCCGCCGAGCCGCCTGTTCCTCGGCGCAAGCCATCGGATGTCACGATCGTTGCGCGCCGTGAGTTTCATCCGGAACTCCTCGTTGGCCTAGACTTCGATGCCACAAAGGCGCTTCTCGGCGACCCGATGCGGCAACTCGAGGAACCACCGGCGAAAATTTGGGCCTATAACGGCGGCTCATGCATGTTGAATGTGTTTTTCTATCCGAGCGTTGGCGACAGCGTTTTCCGTGTGCTGACTTACGAGGTCAGGGATGGCGACGTAAAAGAGGGCACCGCCACGGCCGATCTATCCGCTGCGACCAAGATCAGCGACAAGGATAGCCCGGTCGTGCGCCGTTGTTTCGCCGATTTGCTGCAGGGTAGAGATGTACCGGACGCAGGTTAGAAAATGGTAATGCAAGAACCTTTGGTTATGGATGCGCAGCAGCGCGTCGTGATTGTCGACGATGACGATTTGTTTCGGGAATCCCTGGGCCTCAATTTGGCCGAGGAAGGTTACGACGTCATCGACTTTCCGAGCGGCGAGACCGCCCTGGACTTCCTGATGGGCGGCGAGGACGCCGATGCCGTGCTGCTGGACTGGCGCATGCCGGGCCTAGACGGCCCGGGCGTGCTGCGGCGATTGCGGGATGCCCGTATTCAGGTACCGGTCATCTTCCTGACCATGCTGAGCGACGAGATTTATGAGGAGGCGGCCCTGAAGTGGGGTGCCGTCGACTTCATCGACAAGTCACGCCGGTTACCGATCATCCTGGGCCGCTTGAAGATCATTACCGAAGGCGCGAAGCCGATTACCGTACCCGCCGGGTCGGCCGCCGTCGAGGAAGGGCATGGCGCCGTGCTTCGGCGTGGCCCGCTAGAGCTTCGCCAGGATATCCACCGTGCCTTCTGGCGCGGCGACCAGGTGGATTTGACGCTGAGCGAATTCGGCATCGTTCGCTTTCTGGTGACGAAATCCGGCGGCGATGTGACCTACCGGCAGATCTACGACATGGTTCGCGGTAAGGATTTCCTGGCCGGCTATGGGGCCGAGGGGTACCGGGCCAACGTGCGGTCCTTTATCAAGCGTATTCGCAAGAAGTTTCGCGACGTCGATCCTGAGTTCGACCGGATCGACAACTACCCGGGTTTCGGCTATCGCTGGCGCGATGAGCCGGATGACGCCGGGTTCATGGGCAGTCAGGAGTCCGCGGGTCACACCGGGACCGAGTGATACCAATGATCGGTGATATTGACCCGTTTGATCGCCGAGAAATTGGTATGAGTTATGGCTCAGGTTGAGCGGGAGACGATAGGCGCTCCTGCCGTACCGCGCGGTCGGATTCATCCGCTGGGCCAGATGAGCCGCTCTCTGGTTAGCAAGTTTGTCCTGTTGCTGCTCGTCTTTATCGCTGTCCCAATCATTCTTTATGCGGAATTCCGCCAGGCGGACGCCGACAAGCGGACCCTGCTGTTGCAAAGCGTGCGTGTTCAGGGACGGTTGATCGCGGAGAGTTTGCGCCCGCTACTCGATCGTGAGGGCACATCGACCTTGCCGGCGCTGAATGAAGCCATCAAGCCATTTGCCGCGCCGCCAGCGGGTATCAAGGTGCTGTATCGACCGGCTGGTGAGAGTGGCCTCGATAGCTTCTACTTCGTCGCCTCGGAGCCGCCGGTGCCGGCCGCGACCCTGACCGCCGAGCGCGACCGGCTGAAGGAGCGCGGTGTCCTCGGCAAGTTGTCGCAGTCCTGTCAGGGACAACTTTCCATGGCTCTACGGGATCGCAAGTCGAGCGGCGAGGAGGAATTGCTCACCTCGATCACGCCGATTACGACCGAAGCAGGGTGCTGGGCCATCATCACCACGCACACGGCGCGTGAGATGCTGGGAACCGCCATTGACCAGCCCTATTGGAAGACCATCGAGGTCCGGGTGGCCGCCGTGATCTACCTGGCGATGGCGATATTTACCATCGGTCTGTTCTTTTCCATTTGGCGGGGCTTGATGCGCTTTCGCGAATTGGCGCACGGCATCGGCGCCGGGCAGGGCGGGCAAGCCGGTTTCGCGGCGCAGAACCAGGTGCCGGAGCTGGCATCGGTGGCCGAGGAGTTCGACCGCATGACCCTGGCGCTGCGTGATTCCGCTGAAAGCATCCGCCGTGCCGCCGAAGATAACGCGCATGCGTTCAAAACACCGATCGCCATCATGCGCCAATCATTGGAGCCGGTGAAGCGCCTGGTGCCTGATGACAACCCGCGCGGCCGGCGCGCCCTCGATGTGATCGAAGAATCTGTCGACCGGCTCGATCACCTGGTCTCGAGCGCCCGGCGCCTGGATCAGACAACCGCCGAGCTGCTTGACCCGCCGCGCGAGGAGATCGATCTGTCACGTCTCTTTGCGCGCATGCTGGATGCCTACGCGGGCAGCATCGCCAGCCGCGGTGTGCATCTCGAACGCGATATCGATCCCAGTATCATCATCCGCGCCGGAGAGGACTTGATCGAAACCGTTGTGGAAAATGTGATCGACAATGCCATCGAAGTCGCTCCCCGCGGTACCGCTGTCACGGTCGCGCTCAAACGCGTGTCCGGCGTAGCGGTTTTGGCCGTCTGCGACCGAGGTCCCGGCGTTCCTCCGGAAGATTTAGACCGGATATTCGAGCGTTATGTCTCGCTGCGCGGTCCGAGCAACGGCGAGGCACCAGAGGCGGCCGGCGAGGCCGGAGGAGAGCTGGCCAACGGAGCGGCGGACGAGGCGAGCGGCCCGATTGGACCACACCTGGGCATCGGTCTGTGGATTGTGCAGCGTAATCTTCAGGCGATCGGCGGCAATATCCGCGCCGAAAACCGCCCTGGCGGGGGCTTGGCGGTGGTCATGGGCTTGCCTCTGGTTAATCCGGACAAGGTGCGTCACGCCAAACGGCGATAGCAGCAGTCGGATTCGTCACGTATTGCGTCGCCAGCCCTGGCGGCAGGACTTCCCTTTCAGCTAGTATGCGGCCGAATTTGTTTGAGAGGGGAAGGCCTTAGCCTATGAAAATCGAGCATCCGTATCTGCTGTTCCTGGGGGACGTGGCGGATCAGCTTTCTGCCAAGACGGCGCATGGAATTGCCGACTGGCGGCCTGATTGGTGTCTCGGCCAATTGCGCATGGACGGCTGCAAAGCTGATCTCGGCCTGCCCGATATGACGATCGAGGCGGCCGTGGCGGCCGGTGCCAAGACCCTGGTTATCGGTGTGGCCAATCGCGGCGGTGTCATTTCCGAGCACTGGATCGACGTTCTTGAAACGGCATTGGTCGCGGGCATGGATGTGGCGGCGGGTTTGCACAACCGGTTGGCCGGGGTGCCCAGACTAGCCACGGCCGCGACCCAACACGACCGGCAGCTGTTCGACGTGCGCCACCCAACTCGGTCGCTTGACGTTGGGAATGGCCGGAAACGCTCGGGCAAGCGCCTGCTGACGGTGGGGACGGATTGCGCCGTGGGCAAGATGTACACGTCGTTGGCGATCGAAAAGGAGATGCGCGAGCGCGGTATGAATGTCGATTTCCGCGCCACCGGTCAGACCGGTATCTTAATCGCGGGCGACGGTATTTCCGTCGATGCCGTGGTCGCGGATTTCATCTCCGGTGCCGTTGAATGGCTCAGCCCCGCCAACGAGCCCAATCATTGGGACGTGATCGAGGGACAGGGGTCGTTGTTTCATGCGTCCTTTGCAGGCGTTAGCTTGGGTCTCCTGCACGGGGCGCAGCCCGATGCGATCGTTCTGTGTCACGAGCCGACGCGAGATCATATGCGTGGCCTGCCGGAATACTCGCTGCCGGATCTTGGTGTTTGTATCGAGGCGAACTTGGCGGCGGCGCGCCTGACCAACCCGGCGGTCACGTGCGTCGGCGTTTCGGTCAATACTTCGCGCCTGGACGCCGCCGAGGCGCGGCGCCTGTTGTTGCACATCGAAGATAGCTTGGGGTTGCCCGCTGTGGATACCTTCCGGGACGGGGCCGGTCCCATTGTCGATCGCCTGAGTTAGATCATGGTGAGTTTGACCGTACGACGAGAGTCCTGGCCGATACGCGGCAGCTTCGCTATTTCGCGCGGCAGCAGAACGACCGCCGAGGTCGTCGTTGTCGAATTGAGTGACGAGGACGAAAGTGGGGTGACGGTGGTTGGTCGTGGCGAGAGCGTTCCCTACGACCGCTATGACGAGACGGTCGATGGGGTGATCGAAACCCTTCAGGGATTGCGCGATTCGGTCGCCCATGGCCTCGATCGTATTGGTTTGCAGCGCGCCTTGTCGGCCGGGGCGGCCCGTACCGCCCTTGATTGTGCGTTTTGGGATTTGGAGGCCAAGCGGGCGGGGCATCGGGTCTGGGAACTTCTCGGCCTCTCCAAGCCCGAGCCGCTGTTGACGGCGTACACACTTTCCCTGGGCACCGCCGAGGCGATGGGCAAGGCGGCGGCCGAAAATGCGGATCGGCCGTTGCTCAAGCTAAAGCTCGCCGGACCGGACGATCTGGCGCGGGTTGAGGCTGTGCGCGCGAACGCGCCCCGAGCGCGGCTCATCGTCGATGCCAACGAAGCCTGGACGCTGGCGGACTTCGTGGAACTGGCGCCGCGATTGCAGGTTCTTGGCGTCGAGATGATCGAACAGCCGTTGCCGTCGGACGGGGACGAGGCTCTGGCGGGATTGCGCCGCCCGATCCCGGTTTGCGCCGATGAATCGTGCCATGACACCGCATCCCTGGCGCGTATCGAAGGGCGATACGATGCCGTCAACATCAAACTCGAAAAGACAGGCGGTTTGACCGAGGCATTGCGCCTCAAGGAGGCGGCGCAGGCGCAAGGGTATTCGATCATGGTCGGCTGCATGATCGGAACTTCGTTGGCCATGGCGCCGGCTGTTCTCGTGGCGCAAGGCGCCAAGGTGGTCGATCTGGATGCCCCCTTGTTGCTGGCCCGCGATAGGCCGGACGGGTTGCGCTACGACGGCAGCCTGGTTCACCCGCCAGAGCCGGTGCTATGGGGTTAAAATAAGGGAGAGATAGGCAAGATATGGGCAGGAAATAGGGGAGAAATGGGGTAGATGCCGGAACATTCAAATGGGCCCGTCGATCCGCCGACCTTCGTTACCCATCTCGAATGTTCGGCGACTGGTGAGCGATACGAGGCGGATCGGGTGCACGGCCTATCGGCGGCGGGTAAACCGTTGCTTGTCCGTTACGACCTCGAGGCTTTGGGCGCCCGGGTCAGCAAGGAGACACTGGCGGCGCGGCGTGGCGGGTTTTGGCGCTACCGGGAATTTCTGCCGGTACGCCATGACCGGAACGTGGTCAGCCTGGGCGAGGTGATGACCCCGCTGATGCCCTTGCCGCGCTTGGCGCGCAAGCTGGGCGCGTTCAGAGGCGATGTGTTGGTCAAAGACGAGGGCCGGTTGCCCACGGGTTCGTTCAAGGCGCGCGGCCTGGCCTTGGCTGTCGCCATGGCCAAGGAGCTTGGCCTTGAACATCTCGCCATGCCGACGAACGGCAATGCCGGGGCGGCCATGGCCGCTTATGCCACCCAAGCAGGCTTGCGCACGACGGTCTTCTGCCCCGACGACACGCCGGAGATCAACATCTCCGAGATCGAGATGCAGGGCGCCGCGGTCTACCGGGTCAACGGCTTGATCAACGATTGCGGCCGGCTGGTGGGCGAGGGCAAGGAGACGGCAGGCTGGTTCGATTGCTCGACCCTGAAGGAGCCCTATCGTATCGAAGGCAAGAAAACCATGGGCCTGGAGCTGGCCGAGCAGATGGACTGGGAATTACCGGACGTCATCTTCTACCCGACCGGCGGCGGAACCGGCTTGATCGGCATGTGGAAGGCCTTTGCGGAGCTGGAGGCTATCGGCTGGATCGGTGAGAAACGCCCGCGCATGGTAGCGGTGCAGGCCAGCGGCTGCGCCCCTATCGTCAAGGCCTATGAAGACGGCGCCGAGCACGCCGAGCTTTGGCCGGATGCGCACACGGTCGCCGCCGGCATTCGCGTGCCGGCCGCCATCGGCGATTTCCTGATCTTACAGGCCGTGCGGGATAGCTACGGTTTTGCCATTGCTGTGCCCGATGCGGAGATCCTTAGCGCCCGCGACGAAGTGGCGCGGGAAGAGGGCGTGTTGCTCTGTCCCGAAGGGGCGGCGACCTATGCCGCGTACAAGGCGGCGCTGGCTGATGGCCGGGTGAAGCCGGAGGAGAGAGTCGTATTATTTAATTGCGCCACCGGGTTGAAGTATCCGATGCCGCCGGTTTCACGACGTCTCGATCATACCAACCCAATTGACTATGCGAGGCTTTAGCCCCGGCCGACGCTAGGTATGCGACCCCATTTGGGCGGGCTGACTTTCTCGCTGAACTGCGTCAAGTTCACATTGAAACTCACGCTGACGCGCTCGGCCTCGCCGCCGGTTGTAAGCACCGAATGTTCCAACCATGATGGAAATAGGACTATGCGGCCGGGCCGGACATCGGCCTTTACCTCGCTGCTGGTGGCTTCCGTAAACTTCGTCACGCGTGGTGAGATCATATAAGGCTGCTGCCGTGGATCGTAGAGCACCAATCCGTCGGTCTCGCGGGGTGTTTGCGCGTAGTAGACACCGCTCAGGAGATTGTTCGGGTGCATGTGGCGGGTGCGGATGGTTCCCGGTGGATTAATGTTGGCCCAGCAGCCCGTAATCACGAATTCTTTGTGCTCGATATTCAAATAATCGATTGCGGCGCCCGCGGCCGTGCGCATGAAGGCGGTCAGGCGTTTGAATTCCGGCAGATGATGCAGATCGTGATGGGTCTGCCAGACACCGCCTGAGATTGTCTCGGCGCGCGGCTCGATCAATTCCATGATCTTCGGAATAATTGCTGCGTTGATCGGCTCATAGTCCTCCGGCTTCAGATCGTGCAGCCAGAGACACGTTGGAAATAGCGTTATGACCCGGGCATCAGCAAAGGCTTGCGGTTCTTCCGCCATAGGACCCCTCCCTTTCTCTCGATCCTGGTTCTAGAGCATGATCCCCCCAAATGGAACCGCTTGCGCCCATTTCCCGCGGCGTTCCGATCAGATAAACTTGACGAAATATAGTGGCGGCAATGGCGATGGTTGAGCCCGGCGAATCGAGCGAACGAAGCTTTCCCGAAATCCGGGCGGCGGTGCGCGCGCTGTGTGCGCAATTTCCCGGCACATATTGGCGTGCCCAGGACCGGAACCGGGCGTATCCCGAGGCGTTCGTTCGCGCGTTCAGCGAGGCCGGCTACCTGGCGGCGCTCATTCCTGAAAGCTATGGCGGCAGCGGCCTGCCGCTGGCCGCCGCCGCGGCCATTCTGGAGGAAGTGCACGCATCCGGCGGTAACGCGGCGGCGTGTCATGCGCAGATGTATACCATGGGCACGATCCTGCGGCACGGCAGCGAGGCGCAGAAGCGCCGCTGGTTGCCGGAGATCGCGGCCGAGCGCCTGCGTTTGCAAGCCTTCGCGGTGAGCGAGCCGGACAGCGGCACGGATACCCTAAGTCTGACCACAAGCGCCCAACGGGATGGTGATGAGTATGTAATCAACGGCCAGAAGGTGTGGACCAGCCGCGCCGAGCATTCGGATCTGATGATTTTGCTGGCCCGGACGACGCCCAAGGACCGGGTGGAGAAAAAAGGAAGCGGCCTTTCCATCTTTCTTATCGACCTGCGGGAGGCAACCGCTGGATCGGTGCCGCAGGTGAGCATTCGCCCCATCCGCACCATGCTCAACCATGCCACCACCGAGGTTTTTATCGACGGTTTGCGGGTCCCGGCCGAGAATCTGATTGGCGAGGAAGGGCGTGGATTTCGCTATATCCTGGACGGAATGAACGCGGAGCGCCTGTTGATTGCCGCCGAGTGCATCGGTGATGCCCGCTGGTTTATCGGTACGGCACGTGACTACGCCTGCGCCCGCCGGGTCTTCGACCGGCCGATCGGACAGAATCAGGGCGTGCAGTTCCCGATTGCCCGAGCGTTTGCGCAGACCGAGGCAGCGAACCTGATGGTTGAGCACGCGGCCGCCCTGTTCGATGCCGGGCGCCCCTGCGGGCCCGAAGCCAACATGGCCAAGCTGCTCGCTTCCGAGGCCTCGTGGGCAGCGGCGGATATGTGCCTGCAAACCCATGGCGGCTACGGCTTCGCCGAGGAGTATGACATCGAGCGTAAGTTCCGTGAGACACGCCTTTACCAGGTAGCGCCCATCTCAACGAACCTGATTCTGGCTTATCTCGCCGAGCATGTCCTCGGCTTGCCCCGGTCGTACTGATGGTAGCCGCGCAGGACGATACGGCCCGCTGGCGCGATTGGGTCGGGCGCAGCGAAGCGGCCGAGGATGTGATCGACCCGGTGCGCGCCCGTGCCTTGCATTCGGCCCTGGATTTGCCGGGCGCGCCGCCGGGACCGGGTGATCCGCTGCCGCCTTTGTGGCACTGGCTCTATTTTTGGACCACGCCGCCAGCATCGACGCTTGGACCCGACGGCCATCCCGAGCGCGGCGGCTTCCTGCCGCCGATCGATCTGCCGCGCCGCATGTGGGCCGGCAGCCGCATTACCTTTCCGCGGCCATTGCCGATCGGGAGCGCGGCCCAGCGGCGCTCAACCATCGCAGATGTGCGGATGACGCAAGGACGCAGCGGCCGGTTGGCTTTCGTCACCGTGCGGCACGAGATCAGCGCCGCGGGCGAGGTCTGCGTTGTCGATGAGTATGAGATCGTTTACCGCGCGCCACCAACTTCCGATGAAGTCGCACAGCCAGGCAAGCCGGCGCCAGACCAAGCGTCGTGGCGGCGTGATTGGCGGGCCGACCCGGTATTGCTCTTTCGCTATTCGGCGCTGACCTTCAATGGTCATCGCATCCACTACGACCGGACCTACGTAACGGAGGTGGAGGGATACCCGGGGCTGGTGGTGCATGGCCCGTTGCTCGCGACCCTGATGGTCGAGCTGGTGCGGGAACACGATCCTGCGGCCGCGATCACCGCCTTCGAGTTTCGTGCCCGCCGGCCTATCTTCGACGGCGCACCCTTCACCGTTTGCGGGGCGCCTTCGGGCGATGGGTCGCGTGCCGAGTTATGGATCGCGGACGCGGACGGCGCCATTGCGACCACGGGGCGGGTTGAGATCGCGGCGCGCTGACGGCATTCCCTCTAGCGGGCGGCGCGGCGTGCCTTACTGACGCGGCGGCGTTCGGCGAAGAGGGCGCGGAAGACTTTGACCCGATAGGGGCCGCTCAGCGTTGGGGTCTTCGAATGGTAGTTGCCCACGGCTCGGGTCCAGGAACCTCGGTCCTGTCGCAGGTTTCGGAGCAGCTTGGCCGCGTAGGCCACGTTGCGGCCGGGGTCCAGGGCGGCCTCCAGATTCTCGAATGCCTCCGGGTGATGGCGCAGGTTGATCTGCATACAGCCCACGTCAATGCTGGAGATGCCCCGCTTTTGCAGGGAATCGATCTCGGCCAGGGCAGCCGCCTTGTTGGGCAAATGGCGACCGCGCCCTTCGGCAGTGACGGTCCAGGGCCAGGCAAGTTTTTCCCCCGATTTCTTGTGCCAGCGGCCGGATTCGACTTGGGAGATGGCGGTAAGCAGGTGCTCGGGCAGCTCACCGCCGGTATTGGCCTTGGCCACGGCTATGCGGCACAGGTCCCGGGGCGCCTCACCATCGTGGGCGTTGGCGCCCATCCCGGCGCTCAGAAAGGCGGCAAGGCACAGGCCGGCTAGGCGGGCAGAGGTGGTCATCGCGGGGCTCCCATACGGCATGGCCAAGCAAACAATATGCCAGCGCCACAGAGGCAGCGTGGTCGGCCTAATAACACCACCCGACGGAGGTGAGTCGAAGGCCAAAATATGGCGGTTTTCTGTTGTCACAGCTATGACACAAGCCGTCTTGGCGACCCAAATAGCATCCGCAATTTTCCGAAAATGCTTTCGACATGAGCCACGGCCATCGGCCTAAGGCGCTGGGAAAGAATGCTGATTTCTATTTTTTTCTAATCTGCATAGCCTCCCGGCAGGCGCATTCGGGGGCGGAGATGCCCGGTAAATTAAGAAAACTTGCGGCAAAAGTGGCAGAATTTAGGCATTCCTGAAACAGTCCGTTAAGACTTGTCTGTTGCAATGCGTTCAAAGCAAGGCACAAGGCGTTTTGCGGATCTTGGCGCGGGCGGCGCTAAATCAAAGAGACCGCAGAAAAGCGTCAGATGCCAAGAGTTTGGCGGAGACGGTGCGATGAAACAAATTAAGGCATTCGCCTTTGTGGCGATTTCGGCCATGGCGCTGGGATTGAACATCGGTTTCGCGACCGAGAGTCGGGCTCAAACCTCGCCTCAGGAAGCCTCGCGCTTCGTAGAGGGCTTGGGCAGCCAGGCCGCGATCCTGTTGGGGTCCAGCAAAGTCAGCCAAGCCGAGAAACAGCGCACGGCGTTGCGCACGTTAATCCGTGACAGCTTCAATCTGGAACTTACGAGCCAGTTTGTGCTCGGCAAGTTCTGGAACAGAGCAACGCCAGAGCAGCGCGTCGAATTCCAAGATCTCTTCACTGAATACCTTTTGAACAATTATGTCCGGCACATCGGCAACTTTAAAGCTGAGACCCTGACTGTCGTCGACAGCAACCTAGTTGGCGACCGGGACGTGCTGGTCGCGACCAGCATCGAGAGCCTCGACGGGCCGACACACCCGGTATGGCGTGTGCGGGCTGGCGATGGCGGACAGTACAAGATCATTGATGTCTCTGTGGACGGCGTAAGCCTGGCCCTCACGCAGCGGCGCGAGTTCGCATCGGTGGTGAACCGCCGTGGGCTCGATGGCCTGCTCGACATGCTGCGCGAGAAACTAGCGGCGCAAGCGAAAGCCGCGCAGTGGGCGCCGCGCAAGGATGCATCGCACTATTCGCTGCTGGCCAGCATTCTGTCCTCGCCGGGTGCGAACAAAATCGGAATTCTCTTGGCTGTGAAGTAGTCGTTGGGTTGTTAACGTAGTTGGGTTCGATCTTTCGCTTCTACCTTTCCTCCTCCTCCTCTGTGGAAGGGCCGGTCGTTCCAGAAATGGACGGCCGGCCTGACCGTTTTTTTGCCTAGTCGGAGCCTTCCATTCGGTCGCGTATCCGGTAACCGATATCGAGGAACGGCAGGAACCACGGCCGGCCGCGATGGAACGGAATGGGGGCAAAGGGCACGTCGTCGAAAGCCGTGTGTCCGTCGGCGGAGCCGAGCACCTTCAGAGCGACCTTATGCCCAAGGTACGGCGCCATGGCGACGCCAGAGCCGCTGTAGCCTAGGGCGAAGTGTATCCCGTCGATGGATCCGATGTGCGGCATCTGATCGCGCGGAAAGGCGATGCGCCCGCTCCATGAGTGCGTCAAGCGGGTTTCCGCCAGCGAGGGGAAGACCTGAACCAGAAGCTTGCGCAGGCGTTCTGCCGCCGGCGCTGGCTCGATGGCGCTAAGCGCCGCCCGGCCGCCAAAAAGGATACGCTGACCGTCGGGCGAGGCCCGGTAGTAGCAGTGGCGCGAACGGGTCTCCACGATCATCCGTCCACCGGGAATGAGTTCGGCCACCGTACCTGCCGGCAAAGGCTCGGTGGCGATGAGATAGCTGCTCAGGGGCACCAGCCGGCGGCGTAAGGTTGGGCTTTCGGGGCCGGTATATCCGTTTGTCGCCACGATGACCGCAGCGGCTTCTATGCGGCCACGCGCCGTTGTCAGGGTGAACCCGCTGTGTTCCCGGCTGATAGCGCTGACCGCACTGTGCTCCGCCACACGAGCGCCAGCGGCGCGGACGCGCGCTAGCAGGCCGCTGTGAAACAACGCCGGCTGCAGGGCGCCGTGCCGGTGATAGACGGTCCCCCCATGGTAGCTGTCCGTATTCACTTCACGGTGTTGCTCGGATCTTGGCACCATATCCGCATCAAGCTCGATCTCTCGCCGCAGCATGTCCAACTCGCGGCCCATGCTGTCGTAGTCTCGGGCCCGCCAGGCGGCGCGAAACCGGCCGCAGCGGGCGAATTGGCAGGCAATTTCCTCGCGCTCGATCAGCGAGGCGGTGAATTCAAGCGATGCCGCGCCTTCGCGGAGGATTGCCGCGGCGCCGGGCCGGCCCAGGCGGTCGGCCAAGGCGGGAAAGCCTAAGCGGTGGCCGCTGCCGATCATGCCGCCATTGCGGGTACTGGCCCCATGTCCGGCTATGCCGGCGTCAAGGACGAGGACGTCTCGCCCCGCCCGAGCCAGGGTCAATGCCGCCGACAAGCCCGTATAGCCGGCGCCGATGATGGCGACGTCGCAGCGGGGCGGAAGCGGGGCTGGATCGGGCTCGGCAGGTGGCAAAGCCTCCCACCACCAGGGGTCGAAGCTGGCATCGGGCGCTAGATTCGCGCCCTTTACGGTGGGGCGTGGCGGCATGGGCGTTAAGCGCGGGACGGTGTTTCGGGCATGACAAGTTTCATCAATACCCGGAAGGGCAGCAGCATCGCCACGGCCATAAGCAGTTTTGCGGCATAGTCGCCAAGTCCCCAGGTCAGCCAAGGCAGGCCGGTGCCGGCAAAGGCGAGGCTAAAGAACAGGGCCGTGTCGAGGGCCGAAGCTAGGGTCGAGGAAACAAAAGGCGCCTGCCACCAGGGGGCCCGGCGAAGCCGGTCGAATATGGCGATATCGAGAAGCTGCGCCAGCAGGAAGGCGGTCCCGGAGGCTAGGGCGATGCGCCAGGTGGCCAGAAAGATCGAAAGCGCGACGGCGACCATGAAACCGGCATAGACGACCCGCCGGGCCGTTGTCGGGCCAAGAGCGCGGTTGGTCAGATCGGTGACCAGGAACGAGATCGGATAGGTCAGCGCCCCCCAAGTTAGCCAATCATTGATCGGATATTGCACGGCGACGTTGGAGCCGGTGACGATGACCGTCATGGCGATGGCGCCTGCCGCCAGGCCGCGCACCGGTGCGGTGTGTTTCTTGTCGTTCATATCCTGACCCTACTTAGGCAGCCGCGCCCTGCTAGCCGCCGGCTCGGATACCGTACTCACCATAGGGATGGCAAGCGTTGCCGCGCATCCGGCGTCACCCGAGAAATTTTTGGCTTCCCAGCTGACCAAGGGCTCGACAATCGATTATGCACAAGATATAGTGATGCGTTGAGCATGGATCTCAACTTATAGCAGTAATCACTAGGTCTAGTGAAATCGACGGGGGGCGAACATATGACATGGACCGAAGAACGCGTTGCGGAGCTATCCAAACTTTGGGATACCGGCTATAGCGCGTCCGCGATAGGTAAGATGCTGGGGGTTTCCAAGAACGCGGTTGTTGGCAAGGCGCATCGCATGCGGCTTGAGGCCCGCCCATCGCCCATACGCCGCGATCAGCGCGTCCGTATGCGCCGGCGGGTGCCGATGCCCATCAGGCTCAACGATCTGCGCCCGGCACCGACACCGATTCTTGCACCACCACCGCCGGCGCCTCGATTGGCCCCGCGCCGGGACGGCAAGGGGCCGAATTGCCTGTGGCCGCATGGCGACCCAGGTGATGCGGATTTCCATTTCTGTGGGTCGGCCGCTGTTGAGGGCAAGCCGTATTGCCCTGAGCATTGTGCCCGCGCCTACATCACCAGAACCCGCGCGGACGACAAGGCCGCCTGACCCAGGCCTTGCCAGTTCTGTCCGAGCGTCTCGCGCCGGCCGACTCCTCCTGCGGCCGGCGCGATCCTGTGCACGGCGTGCCCTCTAGGTTCTGATGTTTGCCTAAACGACCACCGCGGCACCACCGCGCCGTGGGTCTCCGATACTATTGCATTGGCCATCGGCGTCCCGGGTGACCGTGTGTACGCCACCGAAGACCAGGTTGTGCGGCGGCCAGTGGACAGTCTGATCGGCGACGGCAGCAGCGGCTCGCTCGGCGGCATCCGAGATACCACCCTCCAAGTTGGCCACCTGATTCTCGATGTGCAGGCGGGACGCCGATACCGCGTCTTCGGCAGGCATGTCGAAATCGATGAGATTGACCAAAACTTGCAGGATAGCCGTGCGGATTCGATTGGATCCGCCGGAGCCTAGCGCGGCGACCCGGCCGTCGTCCCGAAAGGCAATCGTGGGGGCCATCATGGACGATATCCGGCAGCCCTCGGGCCAAGCGTGGAATCCGCGCGGGTTGAGATCCTCTTCGCCCAGCATATTGTTGAGCATGATTCCAGTGCCCGGCAGGATATAACCGCATCCTTCGCCGTTGGACGTGCTCAAGGCAGCCATGTTGCCGGAGGCGTCGACGACGCTGATGTGCGTGGTGCCGCGTGGATTGCAGGGGTGGCCGCTGACTTCCTTGGCATAGCGGGCGAGTAACGCCGGATCGAGAAGGCGGGCGGCGGCGGCCGCTTCCTCGGCTTCGGCCACGGCTTCGTGCAAGCGCGATTCGACCCGAGCCCGATTGGTCAGGTTCATGACCTGTGCCAGCGAGCCGAGATGATTGGCCGACCCGTGGCCGCCGTGTGTGAGATCGGCCTGCTCGAGTAGTGCCAGGGCGAAGGCGATTAGAATGCCGCCCGAAGATGGCGGCGGATTGGTCAGGATACGCGCATCACGGTAGCGCCGCTCAAGGGGCGCCCGTTTGACAACTTTGTACCCGGTCAAATCCGCCTCTGTAATTTGCCCGCCCAAGGTTCGACAATCGGCGACGAGGCGCCGCCCTAGCTCGCCTTCGTAAAACAAGGCGGGTCCCTCGGTGGCGAGCGCATCCAACGTTGTGGCCAACTCCGGCTGGCGCCGCCGATCGCCGGTGCTGAGCAGGCAATCGCCATCCCTGGTAAAAAGGGTCCGACCCTCCGGCCGCGCTGTGAGAATCCGGCCGACGACTTGAAAGATATAGCTATCGATGGGGCGAAGGAGGATGCCGTCTCGTGCCATTCGAATCGCCGGCTCTACTAAGCGGGAGACGGGTAGGCTGGCCAAGTCGGCGTGCGCTGCGAACAAGCCCGCGATGAGGCCAGGCGTAGCGATGGCGCCTAAGCCAATATGAAACTCCTGAGTCGCGGTGCCAAAGTCGGCCAGAACCGGGGTGAAATCGATCTCGGACCGCGGACGCCGTTGTCGCGGTGTCTCGACAAAAAAATCATAGACTTGGGAAAATCCGTCGGCGCGGTGCGCTAGGAGATGGCCGCCGCCGGCGAGCGAGCAAAAGACCGGTTCGGCAACGGTTGCCGCGCACAGGCCGGCCAGCGCCGCGTCGAAGGCATTGCCGCCGTCCTCAAGGATTTCCTGCGCCGCGGCGGCGGTCGCGGGATGGCCGCAGGCAATGGCGCCTTTCCCCGTCATCGCGGGTGTTGCGAGATGCTCGTCCATGATGGGGGTAATTGCCACGTCGGGGCGCGGCCGTAAAGAAGGCTAACCGACGCCGATCTAATTGTCGGTGCTGTTCGGTTCAGTCTCGGAATGCTCGAAGCGGAGAGCGTTCTGCGGACCTTCTTCCTTTTCCTGTGGCGGTGGGACAGGGGCCGCGAAGAACAGTTGCTCCTGCTCGTCGAGCGAGTTTTCGAACGGCTTGCGCATAAGAACCTTGGTTCCGGTCTGCTCGGCCGAGCGCTGTGCGCCGTGAAGTTGCTTGGCTAATTCTTCGCTCCAGGGCAGGACATAGGCGCGTGGCTCGTCGACGCCGTCCATTTCCAGCCAGACATAGATAGCCTTACCCTCTTCCAGCCGGGCACCGAGCACAGCTGCCTCCGTCAGGTGGTCGCGCGACCATTCCATCTCGATCGGCTTTGGCCGGCTGAGCATGGTCGACAGGCTCAGGTAGGCGACCGGCATGAAAGCAGCCGTCGTTGCCAAGGCGCCTACCTTGACCCAGAGATCTCGGGGCGACCAAATGGCAATATGCGCGAGAACCGCCGCAAGCAGGCCCAAAGCCGCGAAGAGGGGGATAAGGTCTCTCATCAGCCCTTCTTCTTTGAGCGCAAGGGCTTTGGCAGATCGTGAACGCTTCCGGGCACGAGATTGCCCTCTTCGTCGAGGCTGAAACGAAAGGCCGTGATCTCCTGCCCCTGGTGCTGCAGTTCGATCTTCGTTGTCAGGATGCGCTTGGCTGCGATCTGTGGTTTTGGTTTGACGCTGACGGCAAGTGTGATCGGGATCGGCAAACGGCCGGACATGTCCCGGTAAAGATGGACGTTGACCGTGTATTCGCCGACCGGCACACCGCGGCTGTAGGAGACCTCGTAGTTGATGTCGGTCACATCGGATTGACCGCCCAGATCATCGCGCAGAAGGTTGAAGATCAGGCCGCCTTTGTTTGAATAGCCGACAGGAACGTCGCCGGGCGCCTCGACCCAAAGATCGATGTCGGTGTCGAGTTCCTTCGGCCAGTTCAACTCGACGATGACGTTGCCCGGTGCGGGCGCGCCTTCATTGGCGGTAGCGGGCGGATTGAGGTGCGGGAGTAGCAAAAGCACCATGGCGACAAAGCCCGCCAGGGCCAGGAAAATGACATCGCGAAAGACCGTGTCGCTGCCTTCGTCGTTGAAGAGATCAAGCTCGTCCATGCTCTTCACCGAACTCCAGCAATCCCGTAATCAGCTTGACGGTGCCGCCGGATAGAATGTGGTAGTTGATGGTCAGCCAGACATTGAGCACCGAACCGACCAGCGTGGTATAGAGCGCGGTCGACATGCCGGCGATCAGGGTCGAGACCATCGGCGTGATAGCCTTGACGTCGGCAGCTTGATCCGGGTGAACGCCGGAGAGAGCGATGATAAAGCCGATCACTGTTCCGATCAGACCAAGGATAACCAAGCTGCTGGCGACGTGGCGAACGACCGCGATGCGGTGCGATAACTTGAGGCGCAGCGACGCCGCCAGAATGCCGCGGGTATCGCCGTCACGACCACGCATTTGCGCCAGGTAGGTGGCGGCGCCCGACGGCACCAGGGGATCGAATGATTTCACGTCGTTGAGCTGGCAGCTGGTTTGCCAGATCTTACTGGCACATATGCCGAGCCCGGCAAGGAACACCACGAAAATCACAACTGATAGATACGTCTGGTCGCCGAGCAGAATTTTTGACACCAAGCCCTGCGCGTACGCAACGCCGAGCAGGGAAAGGCCGATGATGTTGATCAAGGCAAAGCGGAGAACGAGAAGATAGTGATATGGCTTCTCTTGCGCCGCGCTCGCCTTGGCCGTCAGCCAAGCCAGGTGTTGCTCGGCGGTCCGCCGCTCGCCGTCGGGCTGAAAGGATGCCTGGACGGCCGCCTCCAGGTCCCTCGGCTGCGCGGGCGAAATCGGAATTGCCATGGGCCCGTTCCTCTCGGCCTCGGAACCGGCGCCAGGACGCGGTCTCCTTGACCCCGCTTGACCCATCTCGGTTCCTTTTTTGCGTCGTAGGACGCTGTGTTTATCTCTCCATCGGTCCGTTTTCGGACCCTGTGCGGTAATCCGCTACTCTCAACTATGGAGAAACAAGGTAAATGGCCCGTTAAAGGTGTCGAGGGAAAACGCGATCTTCTGTCCCTATATTTCACCTTTTGCGCGCAATAAGTTAGCCGTGAATCAGTTGTGTCACCGGCCTCGGTTTTCATCCTCGGTGATGGTGCGATATGCTCTGCGAGACGAACTCTACGCCCAATATCTGATATTTGAGTTATAGAGCAATGGGTTAAATGGACGATACGAGCGTTGAAAGTGACGCGGCCCTAATCCCCGAAAACGTCGGTCGGACGATTCACGCGCGTACGGTGGAGGCGTTGGCGGCGGCACGTGATGTTCAGACGGTCGTTGAGGCGGCGGCGGCCATGCTGCACGGCCGAGCAGTTGCCGCGGCTTCAACTCGCGCGATGTTCGGGCCTGCGAGCAATCGGTCAAGCAGCGTAACGTGGCAATCCCCGTGTACGTGCCGCAGTACCGGATTTTCTCGGAGGCGCATCTGGGTTTACGGCAGGGTTTGTCGGATCTTGGACTGCAATCCACACACCTGGAACTGACCGCGGCTCTGCGCATAGCCTTGGAGACACCCGATGCGACCGAGCGCTGGCTTGCCGGCGAACCCATCTTTCGCACGGCGGAGCAAGCCTAGGGGCGCACCCTAGTGCGCCATCAGCACCGGCAACTCGGCGGCGGCAAGTATGTGCGACGTTGCGCCGCCGAAGATCATCTGACGCAGGCGGCTGTTGGTATAGGCGCCTTTGACGAGCAAGTTGGCGCCGAGTTCGGCGGCTTCCGCGAGAATGGCCTCGCCACCACTGCGATTGCCGGCAGCAACCTCACGTGCTTCCGCGGCGATTCCGCCATGGCGGAGGTAGCGGGCGACCTCGGCGGCCGTGGGGCCGGGGACCATGACGCCTTCCACCGCGAGCACGACGGTCTTCTTTGCCGTGGCGAGGAACGGCATCGCGTGGGCGATGGTTCGCGCCGTCTCCGTGCTGCCGTTCCATGAAATGACCACGGTCCCGTCCAAGGTCGTCGGCGCGACCGGTGGGGCAATGAGGATCGGCCGGCCGCTCTCGAACAGGATGGTTTCCAGAGTGCTCGTCGCCGGGGCGCTAAGGCCGCTCACGGGACGGCCGACGATCGTCAGATCGAACAGGCGGGCATGCATCCCTGCCGCGGCGTCTCCCGGCGCATTGTCGTCGTACCAGTTGGCCGATGCGCCGGACGGGCCGGTAGCGGCGCCACCCAGGGTAGCACCCTTGTCGCGCACGAAGTTCTCGAACTTAGTGCGCACACGCTGAGCGCGTTGGCGGTCCTCTTCCTCGAAGCTTTCGACCAAATCGGCGGTCGCCACCGCGTAACCACCGATATCCGCTACCACGACGCCTGAAAGCGCGCGCTTGATGTAGAGCCCTTCGAGGTAGCACCCGAATTGCTCCGCCGCGAGCCACGCGGTCTCGAGCATCGACCCGGTGGCGTCGCAATCCTCAAGGGGAACGAGGATGGTTTTCGTGCTCATGCTATGCACCTCCGTCGCCGCCCATTTCGCCTGTCGCCGATCATACTCGAATTCGGGGCGCCGAGCCACATAGGGTTGGACGAGAGATTGCGCCAGTGAGCCGATTGCAGGGCGCATCGCGCATACCTATGTTCTTCTAATGAACCTTCGTATGACGGCTGTTGCCGCGTTGAGCCTGAGCTTGGTGGCTTGCGCCGCGCAGCCGACGCCTTACCAGCCGCGGGCCGAGGGCACCGGCTATGCCGAGCAGCAGCTTGATTCCCGGACCTGGCGGGTCGAATTCGCCGGCAATACGGTGACCCCGCGAGAGACGGTGGAGAACTACCTGCTCTACCGCGCTGCCGAGATCATGCTTTTCGGCGGTTTCGACAAGTTCGTGATCCTGGAAAAGGAAATCGAGCGAAATGTCGCCTATCAGGGATACGGGGCGTATCGGCCGAATTTCGGGTTCGGGCTCTCTCGTCGGCGGCATTTTGGCTATGGGTATTACGGCAGTTACGCGCCGGATCGATATTATCCCCGAGTCAGTTACGCCGGCTATGCAACGGTCCGTATCTTCAAGGGTGGCGCGGCGTCGGGCGATGCCATGGTTTATGACGCGCAAGAGCTGGTCCAGCAGCTTGGTCCTACGATCCGGCTGCCGCTGCCAGCCGCGGAATAGGCGCCGGGACGATCCGGGCAATCACGGGTTTTCACCAAGTCTTGCGTTGGCCGGATCGCCAGCCACAACCACATATATCCATAACCAAATGTTCATGGCGGGAGGACTAGGATGAGATCCTGGCCGTGGTCCCGATTGTTGTGCGGTGCAACATGAAATGGCGGGCCAATACCGCGCGTGAGGTCAAGGTGATGACCAGGTTATTCGGTGGGCTGCGGAACGGGCTTCTGTTCCTGATTGCGTTCTTCAAGCCCAGCCCAGCGAAAGCGGTTTTGGAGCAGCGACCCGCTCCACCGCCGCGGCCATGGGAGCGATCCTATCCGGCTGGTCTGACGTGGGACGTCGAAATCCCGGTCAAGCCGCTCTTTGCCATTCTCGACGAAGCGGTCACCAAGTGGCCTGAGCGCCCGTGCCTGGAATTTCTCGGCAAGCGTTACACCTACGCCGAAGTTGGCGCGCTGGTGGCCAGGGCGGCCAAGGGGTTCCAGGAACTCGGCGTTGGCAAGGGCGTGCGCGTCGGTTTGTTTCTGCCGAACTCGGCGTACTACGTGATCTGCTATCACGCGATCATCAAAGCCGGCGGCATCGTCGTCAATTTCAATCCGCTTTACGCCGAACGCGAGATCGCGCGGCAAATCGAGGATTCAGGCACCAAGATCATGGTGACCATGAATCTGAATACGCTCTATCCAAAGATCTCCCGGTGCCTGCGGGACAGCGATCTGGAAAAGATCGTGGTTTGTGGCATGGGGCAGGCGCTGAGCTTTACGAAGATGGCGGCATTCATGCTGTTCAAGCGGCGCGAGGTGTCGGCTATTCCGGCGGACGCGGCGCACGTGCGGTTCAGCAAGCTCATCGGTAACGACGGTATTCCCGCCATGGTGGACATCGACCCGCACCGGGACGTCGCCGTTTTCCAGTACACCGGCGGGACCACCGGCACACCCAAGGGCGCCATGCTGACCCACGCCAATCTCTACGCCAACACGGTGCAGACCGGCCTGTGGGCCATCGACCTCGAACCCGGACGTGAGAAGGTTCTGGCGGTGCTGCCGCTTTTCCATGTCTTCGGCATGACGGCGGTGATGAACCTGGGTCTCTATTGCGGTTCCGAGCTTTTGCTGTTGCCGCGTTTCAAGCTATCCGAGGCCCTGGCGGTGATTGCCCGCGAGAAGCCGACCGTGCTCATGGGCGTGCCGACAATTTATTCCGCCATCAACGAATCGAAAGAGCGCGAGAACTTCGATCTCTCGAGTCTGAAGTACTGCGTTTCCGGTGGGGCACCGCTACCTCCGACGATCAAGGGCAAGTTCGAAGAGGTAACCGGTTGCAATTTGGCCGAAGGGTATGGCCTGAGCGAAGCAGGGCCAGTGTGCACCATCAATCCGATCGGCGGTTTGAACAAAGCCGGCTCGGCAGGTTTGCCGCTGCCCGGCACGATGATTGAAGTCGTTTCCCTGGACGATCCGACGGAGGTGCTGCCTATCGGTGAGACCGGCGAAATTGTCGTTAGCGGACCGCAGGTTATGGCAGGTTACTGGAATCAGGATGACGAGACCCAGGGGGTTTTGACCGATGGCCGTTTGCGCACCGGCGATGTCGGGCACCTCGACGAAGACGGTTATCTCTACATTGTCGACCGGATCAAAGACCTCATCATCTCCGGCGGGTTCAACGTCTATCCGCGCATGGTGGAGGAGGCGATCCTTCTGCACCCGGCTGTCGAGGAGGTCGCGGTGTGCGGTATCCCGGATACGCACCGGGGCGAGGTGGTCAAAGCCTTCGTCAAGACGCGCGATGATCAGGGCCTGACAGGCGCGCAGTTGCGTGAGTTCCTAAAAGACAAACTGGCGCCTTTCAAAATTCCGCGCCGGGTCGAGTTCCGCGAGGAAATTCCGAAGACCCTAGTGGGCAAGCCGCTGCGCCGTGAACTTGTGGCGCAAGAACAACGGCGGCTGGCGCAGAAGGAGCGCGTGGCATGAGCACCGAGACGATCACCCAGGGGCTACAGGACCGCTTGTCCGATTTTGCCGGTTTGAACGCCCGCGTTCGCTTCGACATGGGCACCGATGGAGCGATCGCCATCGATGCCAAGGATGGCGCGCCAAACATCGCCGACGAGAACATGGAAGCGGATTGCACCATCCGTGTCTCGGCCGAGAACATGGAAAAGCTGATGGCCGGCGCCCTCAACCCGATGTTGGCCTATACCCTGGGCAAGCTGAAAATCGATGGATCCATGGGGGTGGCCATGAAGGTCGCCGCCCTGTTGGAAGAGTAGGTCTTCAACACCCGTCGGGGTTTAGCTCGGGCGCATCGATCCGGGCCGGGTACCGGTCTCAGGCGGCTGCGCCCCTTCGCTTCCACAGGTAACATCCGAAGATCCGATGGGGCCGCCGAAGCGCCGCTCGAGGCGGCTGCCAAGCCAAAACCCGCCGGCGGCCACGGCGATCATGGCGACCAGGATTGCCGGTACCGGTAGGCCGAGCAGTTGGTCGAGAGTCTGCCCTTTCGGTCCGGGCGCCGCCCAATAGAGCGGGGAAATCGCATCGAAGCCCCAGGCGAAGACCGCGGCGCCTGCGATCATGCCGACAATAAAGACAAGTGCGTCCCAGCGGCCGCTGGCCAAGCCCACGGCGGAGGTCCCCGGACAATAGCCGCCGATCGCGAAGCCGGCGCCAATCAGCGCGCCGCCGACAGCGATGGCCCAGGCATACAGGGTTGGGATGAAGACGCTGCGCGGGGCCATCAGGCCCAACTCTTCGGCCAGCCAGAGGCCCGTGGCGGCGACGATGACCGCGGTGAACATGACCTTGAAGACGGAGAAGTCGCGCAGCGTGAATTGCGCCGTCAGCTTGCGTGCGCTGGCGAAGCCGGCCCCTTCCAGGGCCAGGCCGAAAAGCACGCCGAGCGCGAGAGCCGGCCAGAAGCCGCTGTCATAGAAGGGAAAGCTCATGTCCAGGCTCCTCGCGCCAACCGCATGGTGAGAAATCCGGCGGCAAAGAAGGCAATGAGGAAGACGAAGCCCGCCACCGCCAGGGTGGCAGAGCCTGACAGGCCCAGGCCACTGGTGCAGCCGCGTGCTAGGCGCGCGCCGAAACCGACCAGGGCGCCACCCACGAAGGCATATGTCAGCCGCCGGGCCGGGGTTAGCCGCGGCCCGCCTTCGACCTTCGGGCGGAAGCGGCGGCTCGTCAGACTACCGATCAGGCCGCCCAGGACGACGCCGAGGACTTCCCAGGTTATCCAGCCGGCAAGTGGCGCCCCGGCCTTCACATATCCACCGAGGTACGCGTTCGCTGCCGTCGCCTCCGGCAGAATCCAGCTTCCCAGCGCCGCCGTCAGGCGGGCCGACAAGCCGCTAGCCCCCAGGCCATGCCCGGTCACCAGAAAGGTGGCGAGCAACGCCAGGCCCAGAATCAGCCCGGCAACGAGGGGATTCCAGTAGGGTCGCGGTTGGCCGTGCATGGTATTGCGCTCCCGCTAGTTCATGGCCGGCGCGCCCAGGCGTTCGCGCACTGCCTTCTCGCGGCTTGGTTTCAGGCCGGTCGTGCGCCCCTCTTCGATGGCAACCTCCACGGGAACGCCGGCGCTAGCGCGGTACAGGGCCCACATGGCGCCGACCCGATTGGCCGAAACGCAGTTGACCAAGATCGGATAGTTCGCCGGGTCCTCGACCAGACGGGCAAATTCCTTGACCTGGTCATCGGTCGGAGCTTTCGTGGTCACCGGTATATTGACGTACTTCAGGCCCGCGGCCCGAACGGCTTGCGCCACCTCGGGCACGCCCTCTTCGCTTGGTGCCCGCAGATCGATGGTGGTGGCGAAACCGAGCGCCTTGATCTCGGCCACGGCCGCCGGATCGTATCTGCCGGAGGTGCCGATATGAGGGGTCGCCCGATTGTAGTTGAGTAGGGCGGCGCTTACCTTGTCGCCGAACGCGGCTTGCGGAGCGGCGTCAGCGGCGCTGGCATGGTTGGTGGTCATCACCGCCAGCATGGCGGTGGCGGCGATGGCTTGCAGGGTCTGACATATTCGACGGGCGAGCATAGATCGTAGCCTCCATGAAAGGACCGGGCATCGGAAAGCGGGTGCGCGCCGCATTGGGCGACACATCGCACGATGTACGGGCAATCCACTACCGCGCCGGATGCGCGGTAGCATTGATGTGGGTCAAGATATCGCGCGGATCAAGATCGGCGCCGCCGGCAGCGGGCGAGGCTGGTGCTCTAGAACCAGGCTTCTTCCGGCTGCATGACCGGGGCGGCGCCGGCGTTTATGGCGGCGAATAGGCCGGAGTTCTGCGGCAAGATTCTCGTCATGTAGAAACGGGCGGTGGCTAGCTTGGCCTTGTGAAAGGGCAGGCGGTCACCTTCCGGCATGGCGAGGATTACTTGGGCCATGCGGGCCCACATGAAAGCCAGTGCAACGAGAGCGAAGAGGCGGAGGTAGTCACTGGCCGCCGCGCCCGCTTCTTCCGGGTCGCGCAGGCCTTGCTGGGCCACCCAGGCTGTTGCCTGTTGCAGGCGGGCGAATGCCTTGCCGAGCGGTAGGACATATTCGACCATCTCCGGCTGTTCCTGCGCCTCTTCGATGAAGGCGAGCACCGGGTGGAAAAACCGGCGCAGCAGGCGGCCCATGTGCTGGCCCAACTTGCGGCCAACTA
>JAJFGP010000047.1 GCA_021776055.1 Kiloniellaceae bacterium | reverse complement strand
CGCTCCTCCAGGCCCAGGTAGGGGGCAATGGCCTCGATATGCCCGTCGAGGAAATTCATATGCGCGCGAGCCGCGCCGGGGGCGAAGCCGAATTCCCCTCTCGAGGTCAGGCCGACCAAAGTCTTGCCGCCGAGGATCGGCTCCAATGGATAGTCCCCGCGGGCAAGATCGAACGAGAACGTCTTGCCCACCCTAATGACCCGGTCAACCCAGGCCTTCAAGGCCGCCGGCATGCCGTAATTGTACATCGGCGTGCCCAGCACCAGCAAATCCGCGGCCGCCAACTCGGCGATCAGCTCGTCGGATTCCCGCAGCGTGGCACGCTGCTCCGGCGTGCGATCCTCATCGGCCGTGAAACAGGCGGCGATCCAATCCGCCGTCACAAAGCCCGGCGGATCGGTGCCCAGGTCACGGCGGAGAACCGTATCGCCCGGTCGGGCGGCGCGCCAAGTGTCCACGAATTTACCGGACAGACCGCGGGAGATCGAGCCGTCGACCCGAGCGCTCGCGTCAAGGTGAAGAAGCGTACTCATGTGCAGGCCTCCAAAGAAAATGGATTTCAGTCGCCTGCCATATTTGACTACCTGGACTGCCCGCCGGTCGACTGCGTTTTTCTCACCCGATGCCCGCGGTTTTTTTCATTCCGCAGGTGTCGCCGAGACCGTCAACGCCGTGTTGGCGCCTCGTCAGTCGCTTTTAACGCTTTGGAATATGGAGAAAGAATTGGCGGACCCGACAGGATTCGAACCTGTGACCTCTGCCTTCGGAGGGCAGCACTCTATCCAGCTGAGCTACGGGTCCGCGGCCGCCTCGTGTGCGTGTCGGCGGATGAGGCGGACAATACTGCATGCTTTCGGTGCGAGTAAACCGGCTTGGCCGGGGGTTAGTCGGTGTCCGCCTCCAGGCGGGCGAGGGCACGGGCCTCGGCGCCCGACGGTAGCGGTCCCTGCGGGTCCTCGATCCAGCGGACGATGTCGTCGAGGACGACCTTGGCCTGCAGATCGCGCAGAAGCATGTGCCAGCCGTCGGCATACAGCACGCGGCGCTGGCGCGGCCGCGCCGCCGCCGGCAGATCGCGCCAGAAGCGCAGAATAGGTTCCGGCGGGATCACCTGATCCTTTTCGCCATAGAGCAGGAGAGCGGGCACCTGCAGGTTCGGGGCGGCGGCCAGGGCCCGGTCCATGAGATCCACCAGGCCATGCACCGCATCGACGCGGGTTTCCTTGATTACCAGCGGATCCCGGCCGAGCGCCCACAGCATCTCGATATTGTCGGAGGCCTGGATATCCAGGCCGCGGCCCGAAACGTCCATCCACGGGACCGTATGGGCGCTGATCCACAAGGCGATCCGATACGGCATGGGCATGGCCGAGCGCGCCCACACCGCCGGAGCGGCGAGGATGATGCCGTCCGCCGGCGGCGGCTCGGGGCCGGTGAGGGCGACGGTCACCACGGCGGCACCCATGCTGTCGCCGAGCAGATACAGCGGCACCCCCGGATAGCGGGCCTGCAGGGTCCGGGCGGCGTCCACGAGATCCCGCGTCAGCACGTCGCTGCCGGCCCACAGGCCGCGGTGGGGCGCCTTGCCGAAGCCGCGCTGGTCATAGGCAAACGTGGCGATATCCTGCATGGCCAGATAGTGACCCGGGGCCGCGAAGGCATGGGAATAGTCGTTGAAGCCGTGCACGGCGAGGATCACCGCCTTGGGGGGGGCGTCGCCCCTGGGCAGCCAGGCGCGCAACGGCAGGCCGGTGCCATCGCGGGTCAGGAACTCGCCGGCGGCCACATCCAGGCGCGGCGCGACCGAGCCGGGGCCCGGCGGCGCCAGGCGCGGCGCGCAGGCCGCGCCGGCCAGCGCAAGAACAAGGACAAAGACCCGCAGACTAGCGGCCATGGGCCCTGCGGGGTGCCTCGCTCGGCGCGTCATGGGCGCCGCGGGTCAGTTGCAGGAACAGGTCCTCCAGATCGGTTTCCTCGGTGGTGATATCCTGGATCGCCAAGCCGAGTTGGTTCAACGCCGCCAGGAAATCGGGAACCGGGCCTTCGCTGGGCCGATAGCGGAAGACCAGGCGGCGGCGGTCGACAAGCTCGACGTGGAAGCGGCGCAAGGTGTCGGGCACCGCGTCCAGGTCCTGGCCGAGGACCAGGGTCAGCGCCTTGCTGTCCAGGCGGCGCAGCAGCGCCTCGGTGGTATCGCAGGCGATCACCTTGCCATGGTTGATGATGGCGATGCGGTCGCACAGCTCCTCCGCCTCTTCCAGATAATGGGTGGTGAGCAGAACGGTGGTGCCCAGGCGGTTGAGCGCGCGCACGTGCCCCCAGAGCTGTTGGCGTAGCTCGATGTCCACGCCCGCCGTCGGCTCGTCGAGGACCAGGACCGGCGGGTTGTGCACCATGGCCTTCGCCACCATCAGCCGCCGGCGCATGCCGCCGGACAGGGTGCGGGCATAGGCTTCCGCCTTGTCCGCCAGGCCCAGGGCGGCGAGAATCTCGTCGCTGCGCCGCTCGCGCGGCGGCACACCGTAGAGGCCCGCCTGCAACTCCAGCAGCTCGCGCGGGGTGAAGAACGGATCGATGTTCAGCTCCTGCGGCACCACGCCGATGGCGGCGCGCGATTGGCGCGTCTGCCGGTCGATGTCGTAGCCCCAGATGGCGGCCGTGCCGCCGGTCTTGTTGACCAGGCCGGCGAGGATGTTGATCAGGGTCGACTTGCCGGCGCCGTTGGGGCCAAGGAGTCCGAAAAGGGAGCCGCGGGGAATCGCCAGGTCGATCTCGATCAGGGCGTGCGCCGATTTGCCTCGTCCGGTGGCGGCATAGCGCTTGTCCAGGCCGCGCACCTCCACGGCGTAGTCGGGCAAGGCGGCGGCGGACGCCGGTGGCGCGGTCTGGGGCGTGTCGTCGGGCATCGAAAAGCTTATCCGGGTGACGGTGCGCCGGAACGCGTCCGGGCACGTTCGGCCGTTGATCGAATCCGGGCAATGGGTATCATCCGCCCTGGAAGTGGTCAACAGAGGCGCCGGGCGACGGGCCAGGCCGGCTAAGCGCGATGGAGAGCGAGAACGTGAGTAATCCCTTGGAGCCACCGGAAACCGTCGAGGTCGATAACGAGGTCGTCTCCTGCGACGGCGGCGGGGTGCTGGGTCATCCCCGCGTCTGGCTGAACATGGAAGGCAAAGGGCACATCGACTGCCCCTATTGCGACCGCCGCTTCGTCCTGCGCCAGGGAGCGACCGCCGCCGCCCACTAGGGGCCATTCCGACCTTGGTGGGCTGAACCCCTATCGGACCGTTGGGACGATAATCGATAGGGAAAGAATCACGACCCAGGCCCTTGTAAACCGGCCGCGCGCGCATATATTAGAATTATTCTAAATAATCGTACAAGGTACGGCGTGACCTTGGTTGGGCGGGCAACTGGCGCGCCCATGGATGGACTAACTTTTGCCACAGGAGACCTCTATGAACGGCCGCAAGATCCCCGATGTAACCTTCAAGACCCGTGTCCGCGACGAAGCCGTTGGCGGGGACAACCCCTACCGTTGGCAGGACCGGACCAGCGCGGACTATTTCAAGGGCAAGCGGGTGGTGCTCTTCTCCCTGCCCGGGGCCTTTACCCCCACCTGTTCCACCTATCAGCTGCCCGACTTCGAGAAGCTGGCGGACGAGTTCAAGGCGAAGGGCATCGATGCGATTTACTGTATCTCGGTGAACGATGCCTTCGTCATGAACGCTTGGGGCAAGCAGCAAGGCCTGAAAAACGTCGAACTCATCCCCGATGGCACGGGCGAGTTCACCCGCAAGATGGGAATGCTGGTGAGCAAGGATAATCTGGGCTTCGGTATGCGGTCCTGGCGCTATGCCGCGGTGGTGAACGACGGCGTGGTCGAGGCGTGGTTCGAGGAGCCCGGCTTCTCCGATCTCTGCGAAACCGACCCTTACGGCGAATCGTCGCCGCAGAACGTGCTGGAAAAGTTGACCCAGTCACTTAGGAAAGACCGCTCGGCGGCTTAAGGGACGGCGTGGGAAAGGCGCAGGGGGCCGATTCGCCCCGCCTTTCCCGGCGCTAACAATCTTGACACCCGGGGTCGCCGGCCGGATCTCAGCTTGTCTTCCGGCCGGATCCGGCGACGCTCCGGGCGCCGCCCGGCGGCGCCACGATGCGATCCGCCGGAAATTTGACGGTGACCGTGGTGCCGACGCCAACTTCGCTTTGCAGGTCCAGGGTGCCGCCATGTATTTCGACGATGGCCTTGGTCAGGGGCAGCCCCAGGCCGGTTCCATCGTATTTGCGGCTGAGCTTGCTGTCGATCTGCTGGAAGGGTGACAATGCCTTTGTGATGTCAGCCGGCGAGATCCCGATACCGGTGTCGACGATTTGAAAGACGTGGCCGCTGGCCGGATCACACCAGACGTTGAGGGTGACGCTGCCGCCGCTGTCCGTGAATTTGATTCCGTTGGACAGCAGGTTGACTAGGATCTGCTTCACCTTGCGGATATCGGCCCGCAGCGGCGGCAGATCATCGGCGATATCCTGATCGAGGGCGATGCCGTGCTCCACCGCCCGCCCCTGCACCATCATCAGCGAGAAGCGAATGACTTCCGCGATGTCGATGACTTCCTCCTCCAACTCGCACGTTCCGGACTCGATCTTGGACATGTCCAGTATGTCGTTGATAAGGCTCAACAGGTGTTGGGCCGCGGCATGGATGTCGCCGGCGTACTCCGGCACTTTGTCGGCGGCGACGGGAAGAAGACCGCCCTGCTGAATAATATCCGAAAACCCGAGGATCGCATTCAGCGGCGTCCGCAGTTCATGACTCATGTTGGCCAAGAATTCGGACTTGGCGCGGGTGGCGATTTCCGCCTGCTCCTTGGCGGCGACTACGGCCGCCTGCACCTTTTTCTGCTCGCTGATGTCGCGGAAAACGACGACCGCTCCGATTATCTCGCCGCGCTCGCGAATGGGCGTGCTGACATAGTCGACGGGGAAGCTTGATCCGTCCTTCCGCCAGAACACCTCGTCGGCGATCTGCTGGACACTGCCTTCTCGCGCGGACAGGTAAATGGGGCATTCTGCCGATGGATAAGGGCTGCCGTCGGTTTTCGAATGGTGCAGAATATCGTGCTGCATCTTGCCGATGAGATCCTCGGCCCGCCATCCGATCATCGTCGCGGCGGCTGGGTTTACGAAAGTAACTCGGCCGTCCCGGTCGATGCCGTAGATACCTTCCCCGGCCGAGCGGAGGATCAGTTCGTGCTGGCGTTTCAGACTGGCGAGTTCCTCTTCCGCGCGCTTGCGCTCCGAGATATCGGTGCCGATGGCGCCAACACCGGTAACCTGGCCGTAGGAATCAAAGATCGGGAACTTGACTGTCAGATAGGTCTTGTCGCCGTCTTCCCCGACCCAGACCTCTTCACTTTCGATTGGCTGCCGGCTTTCCATAACGGCTTGGTCGTGTGCCTGGAAAGCTTCCGCTTGCTGCTCGGTAAAGATCTCACGGCTGGTTTTGCCGCGGGCCTCGGCGTCGGTAACGCCGAACAGCTTTGCCGCCAGCGGATTGACGAGCAAGTAGCGCCCCTCCGCATCCTTGATGTGTATCTTCGTGGGCGAGTTGGTCACGACGGCGCTGAATCGTTCCTCGCTCTCGCGCAGCGCCGCCTCCACCCGTTTGGATTCGGTGATGTCACTGATGATGAGGATGGTGCCATCATCCGGCAGGCGCTGCTCGTAAACGCGAATCCAGCGTCCGTTCTGGCGCTCCAGATCGAACGGGCCAGTGGGGTTGCGGTGGCGCTCCATGCGCTCGCGCAGCCACGCCTCCTCGCGGCCCACGGCCTCGCGTATCAGTCCCTTCGCCAACGCCTGTCGCAAGTGATCCTCGAAGCGGCAGCCCGGCCGGGTGAACTCGATGATTTCCTTGTTCAGCTCCCGCCACGCCTGATTGGCGATGACGATCCGGTCTTCCGCGTCGAACAGCACGAGATGTTCCGATAGCGCCTCGATCGCCAGCGCGAGTTGCTCCACCGTCGATAAGGACGGTTCTTGCCGCTGCGATGTCGGACGCTTGGTCATGGCAATTCAAATCAACCGCGGATCGGTGCAAAGGAGGCCCGGAATATGTCCCTTTGTTCGGTCCGAATTCTTGGTGGATATTTGGGCACGGTATTCTTGCAACGCATGGTTACAAAATGCCTAAGGCCCCGGAAATTCCGGCACTTTTGCTGGGCCGAGGACGCCGCCATTTCGGCCCCGCGGCCACGGCTCTCGACTTGGGGCGGCGCCTGCGGCATGCTCCCATCCGCCATGAATGAGCCTCACCCATCGCCGCGGCCGCACGACCACCACCTCTATCTGATCGACGGTTCGGGCTATATCTTCCGCGCTTTTCACGCCCTGCCGCCGATGACCCGGCCGGACGGGACGCCGGTGAACGCGGTCTATGGCTTCACCAATATGCTCATCAAGCTTCTGGCGGATACCGAGGCGGCGGGCATCGCCGTCATTTTCGACGCCGGCCGCAAGACCTTCCGCAACGAGATCTATCCCGAGTACAAGGCGCATCGGCCGCCGCCGCCGGAGGAGTTGATCCCGCAGTTCGCCCTGATCCGCGAGGCCACGCGCGCCTTCAACGTGCCATGCATCGAACTGGATCAGTACGAGGCCGACGATCTGATCGCCACGTACGCGCGCCAGGCGCGCCAGGTGGGGCTGGAGGTTACCATCGTCTCCTCGGACAAGGATCTGATGCAACTCGTCGGGCCGGGGGTGAGCATGCTCGACCCGGTGAAGAACCGCGCCATCGGCCCGGACCAGGTGCAGGAGCGCTTCGGCGTGGCGCCGGACAAAGTGGTCGAGGTCCAGGCGCTCGCCGGCGACTCCACCGACAACGTGCCCGGCGTGCCGGGCATCGGCGTAAAAACCGCCGCGCAGCTGATCGCCGACTATGGCGATCTGGAAAGCCTTCTGGCCCATGCCGCGGAGATCAAACAGCCCAAGCGGCGGGAAAACCTGCTGCAGTTCGCCGAACAGGCGCGCATCTCGCGCCGGCTCGTGGAGTTGCGCGCGGACGTGCCCTTGGAAGTTCCTCTGGACGAGCTGCGGCCGGGCACCCCGGACCCGAAAGCCCTGCGCGCGTTCCTGGAAGAAAACGGATTCCGGTCGGTCATCGCGCGGCTACAGCTCCCCGCGGCGGACGAGGGACAGAAGACAGACGAGGGAGGGCGCGACTCCGATCTGTCCTCTGCCGCCCAGCCGACGTCCTCCGCGAAGGCGGCCTACGAGTTGGTGCAGGATTTGCCGGCGCTGGAAGCCTGGGTCGCGGCGGCGTATGAGCAGGGCGTGGTTGCCGTGGATACGGAAACCACGTCGCTCAATGCCTTGCAGGCGGATCTGGTGGGTATCTGTCTGGCGGTGACCCCGGGGAAGGCATGCTACATCCCGCTCGGGCACCGCGCTGCGGGCGGCGACGGTGGACTGGATCTGGACGGGGCCGAGGCGGCGCCGACGCAGATTCCCCTCGAACAGGCGATCGCGGTGCTCAAACCTCTGCTGGAGGAACCGGGCGTCCTCAAGATCGGCCAGAACATCAAGTACGACAGCTTGGTGTTGGGGCGTCATGGCATCGAGGTGGCGCCCTTCGACGACACCATGCTGCTCTCCTATGTGCTCGATGGCGGCCGGCACGGGCACGGCATGGACGAGCTGGCGAACATCCACCTCGGCCATACCACCATTACCTTTTCCGAGGTGTGCGGATCCGGACGCAACAAGGTGACCTTCGACAAGGTGCCGCTGGACAAGGCGCTCGACTATGCGGCGGAGGACGCGGATATCACCTTGCGTCTGCACGCGGTCCTGAAGCCGCGCCTGGTGACCGAGCACCGGGCCACCGTCTACGAGACGCTGGAGCGGCCCCTGGTCCCCGTGCTCACCGCCATGGAGCGCACCGGCATCAAGGTGGACCGCGAGGTCCTGCGCCGCCTCTCCAACGATTTCGCCACCCGGATCGCCGATCTGGAAACGCAGATCCACAAGCTGGCCGGGCGGCCGTTTAACATCGGCTCCCCCAAGCAGTTGGGCGAGATCCTATACGACGAGATGAGCCTGGACGGCGGCAAACGGGGCAAGAGCGGCGCCTATGCCACCGGCGCCGATGTGCTCGAAGGCCTGGCGGCGCAGGGCCACGACCTGCCGGCGCGCGTCCTCGACTGGCGCCAGCTCAGCAAACTCAAAAGCACCTATACGGATACCCTGCCGGCGCAGATCGATCCGGCCACCGGCCGGGTGCATACCTCCTTCAGCCAGGCGATCGCCTCCACCGGGCGCCTGGCCTCCAGCGACCCGAACCTGCAGAACATCCCGATCCGCAGCGAGGAAGGGCGCAAGATTCGCCACGCCTTCATCGCCGAGAACGGGCACCGGCTGCTATCCGTCGATTACAGCCAGATCGAGCTGCGCCTGGCCGCCGAGATCGCCGACGTGCCGGCCCTGCGCCAAGCCTTCCTCGACGGCCAGGACATTCATGCCATCACCGCGTCCCAGGTCTTCGGCGTGCCGGTCGAGGGCATGGACCCGATGATCCGGCGTCAGGCCAAGGCCATCAACTTCGGCATCATCTACGGCATTTCCGCCTTCGGCCTGGCAAACAACCTGGGCATCCCGCAGGGCGAGGCGAAGGCCTACATCGAGGCCTACTTCGCCCGCTATCCGGAAATCCGCGCCTACATGACGCACACCGTCGAGTCCTGCCGCAAGACCGGCTATGTGGAGACCCTGTTCGGCCGGCGCATCCACATCGCCACCATCGCCGACAAGAACCCGGCGCGGCGCAATTTCGGCGAACGCGCCGCCATCAATGCGCCGATTCAGGGCACGGCGGCGGACATCATCAAGCGGGCCATGATCCGGGTGGTCCCAGCGTTGACCAAAGCCGGCCTGCAGGCGCGCCTGTTGCTGCAGGTGCACGACGAGCTGCTGTTCGAGGTGCCCGATAGGGAGATCGACGAGACCGCGGCCCTGGTCAAGCAGGTCATGGAAGGCGCCTGCCATCCGGCGGTGGCGCTGTCCCTGCCGCTGACCGCCGATATCGGTGTGGGCGACAACTGGGCCACGGCGCACTAGGCGCCCGGAGGCGCCCAGAGAAGCACCGTCAGTCGGATCGGGGAGAGGTGTCCGCCGTATGCCAGGCGGGCAGGCGCTTGGTCAGGATGACCACATTGCCGAGCACCACCAGGACTACGCCGATCGCATCCAGGGCCGTCCAGCGGAAATCCTCGAACCAGGTGGACAGCGCCAGGGCGACGATGGGGAAGAGGACGGTGGTATACGCCGCCCGGTCCGGGCCGATGCGCCCGACCAGGGTCAGATAGCTCCAGAACCCGGCGACGGTGGCGAAGACCGCCAGATAGAGCAGCGACAGCACATAGGCCGGGGCCGGATCGAAAACGAAGGTGCTGCCGCGCGCCAAGGTCAGCAGGGCGATGAAAATCGCGCCATAGAGCATGCTGTAGGCGTTGCCTTGAAACACGGGCAAGCCGCGCTTGCGCTGGTTCCAGGCGGAGGTGAGCATGCCCGCCGAGGCGAAGCAGGTGCCGATCAAGGCCAAGCCGAGGCCAAGCGTCCCTTGCCGCGACAGATCGAAGGCGGCGATCTCCGGCCAGAAGACAATGGTAATGCCGCCGATCCCGAGGACCGCGCCGACGACCACCCGGGTTTGCATCGGGGTGCGGAACAGGACGGCGCCGCCGACGATGTTCAGGATGACCAGGGTCGAGAAGGCCACCGCCACCAGGCCGGTGGTCAGGTACTGGCTGCCGGAATAGATGAAGAAGTAGTTCGTGGAAAACAGGCACACGCCCTGCAGCGCCATGAAACCGTGGTCGGCGGCGGAATAACGCATGCGCCGGCGCATCGCCAGGCACAGAACGAACATCAGGACCGTCGCGGCGGCGAACCGGTAGACGATCGAGACGTCCAGCGGCACGACGCCGAGCTGAAATTTGATCGCCAGCCAACTCGTTCCCCACAGGAGAACGGTCAGCGCATAGAGCCCCAGGTCCGTTGCCGGCATGTATCGGTCTCCCGAGCGCGACTCATCGCGCGGGCGGCACAAAGTGTTCGGAAGGCTAGACGCTGGCGTGGATGCCGGCGGCCTTCACGGCGTCGCTGACGTAGGGCTCGAACTGCTTGAAGTTGGCCTCGAAGCGGGCCGAAAGCTGACGCGCCGTCTGCTCGTAGGCGGCTTGGTCCGCCCACGTGCTTTTTGGATTGAGAACCGCCGCCGGCACGTCGGGACAGGTTTCCGGAATGGCCAGGCCGAAGGTCGGGTGCATCGCCGTGGCCGCATTGGCCAGGCGGCCGTCCAGGGCGGCGCGCACGAGGGCGCGTGTGTAGTCGATCTTCATGCGGGTACCGACGCCGTAGGCGCCGCCGGTCCAGCCGGTATTGACCAGCCAGCAGCGGGCGCCGGTGCGGGCGATCTTGTCGCCGAGCAACCGGGCATAGACCGATGGATGGCGCGGCATAAAGGGGGCGCCGAAACAGGTGGAGAAGGTGGCCTTGGGCTCATTGCCCAGGCCTTTTTCCGTGCCCGCGACCCGCGCCGTGTAGCCGGAGAGGAAATGATACATCGCCTGTTCGGGGCTCAATTGGCTGATCGGCGGCAGCACGCCGAAGGCATCGGCGGTGAGCATGACGATGGTCTCGGGATGGCCGCCGCGGCTGCTCTCGCTGGCGTTCGGAATGAAATCGAGCGGGTAGCTGGCGCGGGTATTTTCCGTGTAGCGGCCATCGTTCAAATCCAGGGCGCCGGTGGCTTCGTCCAGGACCACGTTCTCCAGAATGGTACCGAAGCGCCGGGTGGTTGCGAAAATTTCCGGCTCGGCCTCGGCCGAAAGGCGGATCACCTTGGCATAACAACCGCCCTCGAAATTAAAGACGCCGGTATCCGACCAGCCATGCTCATCGTCGCCGATCAGAAGCCGCGTGCTGTCCGCCGAGAGTGTCGTCTTGCCGGTGCCGGATAAGCCGAAGAAGATGGCCGCATCGCCGCGCGCGCCGATATTGGCGGAGCAATGCATGGGCAAAACGCCGCGCGCTGGCAGCAAATAGTTGAGTACCGAAAAGATCGACTTCTTGATCTCGCCGGCATAGCTGGTGCCGCCGATGAGCACCATCCGGCGGGCGAAGTTGACCACCACGAACACCTCGGAGTTGGTGCCGTCCGTGGTCGGATCGGCCAGCAAGCTAGGCGCGTGCAAAACGGTAAAATCCGGGGCGAAGTCGGCAAGGGCATCAAGCGCCGGGCGAATGAACATGTTGCGGGCGAACATCGCGTGCCAGGCGCTTTCGCTGACCACGCGCACCGCCAAACGGTATTCGGGATCGGCGCCGGCATAAAGGTCCTGAACGAAAAGCTCGCGGGCCTGTAGGTGCGTTTGCACCTTGGCGCAGAGGCGGTCGAAAGCGCCTTCGTCCATGGCCGCGTTTACCTGGCCCCACCAGATGTCGTCGCGGGTCGAGGGCTCGTCGACGATGAACTTGTCGTTGGGCGAGCGGCCCGTATGCACGCCCGTGCGCACCACCAAGGCGCCACCCGGGGCCAACCGACCCTCGCCGCGGCGCAGCGTCTGCTCGTAGAGTGCCGGTGTCCCCAGGTTCCAATGGGCGGCCGGATAGCCGCGCAACCCATGGCCGTCGAGGCCGTGACGGCTCACAGCGGGCCCTTGGTTGCTTGGCTTAGAGCCCGTCAAATTATCTGGTTTCCCGTGCATGGAACAGAGGTACCGCAACTAGCTCCGGGACGCCAGCCGTGAGTTAGTCCTGGGTTGTGGGGTCCGGTGCCGCGATGACATCAGCCGCCGTCAACCACTGAATACGACCGAATCCGGCGACAAGATGAGCGCGCTCCACGGTCATGCGATAGAGGCGGAAATCGGCGAAATCGGCATAGCTGGCCGCCGTCGGGTAACGGGCCAGGAAGCGGGCCGTGAGGCGGCTCACAGGCCCGCTGGCGGCGATTGGCTCGATGCGGCCAAGAATGCTGGCCCGAGGGCCGGTAAGCGGGTCCGCAAGGCCTGAGGTGCCATCGTAGAGCAAGGCCGCCCGTGGTTCCGCCTTGAGGTTGCGGGTGTGCTCGGCAAGGTCCGAGAGCAGGAGAATTGGACTCCCACGCTCGTCCTGGGCGACGAGCACCAGCGAGATATAAGGCCGGCCGCTATCGTCGCGGACCAAGGCGGTGGCCAGGCTCGCCTGGCGCGCCGTATCCATGAGGCGGCGCACCACGGCGCCAGGTTGTTCTTCCACTACCACAAGGTCCTCAATCCGGCCCAAAAACTACCTGTCCCCAGCATGGAAGCTGCAACCATTAGGCGCAAGACAGGTCTTGAGCCTGGCCAGCAGTCCTGTGTAAGCTTGATGACCGGGGTGTGGCTGAGCGCGCAGGGAAGACATTCATTCGAGAGCTTGGCAACGCTCGATATCGGCCACGGGGCTGCACTCCGAACCACCAGGAACTCCCTTGAGCGAGCGCCGCCAGGCAACGGAGAATTCCATGACGATCGGAACCGTGAAGTGGTTCAATACCGTTAAAGGTTTTGGCTTCATTCAGCCGGACGAGGGTGGCAACGATGCCTTCGTTCATATCTCGGCGGTCGAGCGGGCAGGCATGTCCTCCCTCACGGAAGGGCAACGGGTCGAGTATGAGCTTGTCCGCGGCAAGAACGGCAAGATGGCAGCCGAAGATCTGAAAGCGGCAGATGGCTAATCCTGGCGGCTGATTCCGGAGTGTGCCGCGAAGATTTCCGCGAAACTTTTATTCGGCGGCAAGCGTTCCCGAATCATTGGCCAGGCTATCGGCGGGAGCCGGGCCCGCTGGCGGTCGCGGCTGAACGGGCAAGCGGGTGCTGCGCGGCACCTGCTTGAAATAATCCCGGTAGCACTTGGCGAAGTGCGACGGTGAGACGAAGCCGCAGGCAAGCGCTACCTCAGTGACCGGCAAGCTGCTCTGGGTAAGCAGGCCGTGGGCCTGTTCCAGGCGCAGCTGCAGATAATGGCGGCGTGGCGTGCGGGCCAGGTATTTGCGGAACAGCCGCTCCATCTGCCGCGCCGAAATGTCACAGCGCAGCGCCAGCTCGGCGCAGGAAAGCGGCTCCTCCAGATTTTCCTCCATCAGGCCGATGACCTCGATCATCTTCGGATGACTGACACCGAGGCGCAGGCGCAAGGGCATGCGCTGCCGGTCGGCATCGCTGCGAATGCGCTCGTGCATGAACTGCTCGGCCACGGCAATGGCCAGCTCGCGGCCATAGTCCACCTCGATCAGGCGCAACATCATGTCCATGGAGGCGGTGCCGCCGGAGCTGGTGAAGCGCGACCGGTCAATGCGGTAAAGCTCGGTCGAGACCTCGATCTCCGGGAAAGTCTCCCGGAAGCCGGCCAGGCAATGCCAATGGATGGTACAGCTATAGCCGTCCAACAGGCCGGCGCGGGCGAGGATATAGCTGCCGTCGGACAGGGCGCCGATGCGCGCACCGGCGCGGGCCGTGCGGCGGAGCCAGGCCATGACCCGCCGGTCGTCGAAATGCTGGCCGTCCAGGCCGCCACAGACAATGACGTTCGCGACATTCGCCAGGGGCCCCGCCGCGTCGATGGCGCAGTCGGCGACCAGCTGAATGTTGTTGGACGAGCGCACGGGCAGGCCGTCGCTGCTGATCACCCGCCAGTCATAGAGGGTGCGGCCGCTGATGAGGTTGGCGGCGCGCAAGGGCTCCACCGCTGCCGTGAAGGCCAGCATGGCAAACTTGGGCACGGCCAGAAAGCCGAATGTCTGCGGTGTGGTCATGGTATCCTTCGGGCCTCAGGGTCTTGTGCCCATTCCAGCGCCCATCCTAGCCCTAGGGGGGCCGCCTGTCTCGGGCTCATGTGCCCGAACCGGCCGGGCACTCAGGGATTGGCGGTTCTCCGCGCCCTCCGGCTGCCTTCGTGGAGCCCCGTGGGTGCCGCAAAAGCGCCACACTCGGCAGGCAGGTTATTGACTAGCAAATCCCCTGGGAAATCCCCTGGCCAATCTGGTTTAATAGGGCGTGAAGGAGCGCGAGCATGCAGAGCACCATCGCCCTGGTCGATGACGACCGCAATATCTTGACCTCGGTGACCATGGCCTTGGAGGCTGAGGGGTATCGGGTCCGGACCTATACCGATGGGTCCGAGGCCCTGCGGGGCATGAGCAGCAACCCGGTCGATCTGGCCATCTTGGATATCAAGATGCCGCGCATGGACGGTATGGAGCTGCTCAACCGCCTGCGCCAGGGCTCCAACATGCCGGTGATCTTTCTGACCTCCAAGGACGAGGAGGTGGACGAGCTTCTGGGCCTGCGCATGGGGGCCGACGACTACATCACCAAGCCCTTCTCGCAGCGCCTGCTGATCGAGCGTATCCGGGCCCTGCTCCGGCGCGAACGTACCGCCAAGGCGGGGGTCGACGGGGACGGTGGCGAAAAACCGCTGGCCCGTGGCGATCTCATGCTCGATCCGGGCCGTCATTTGTGCACCTGGAAGGAACGGCAGGTTAGCCTCACGGTGACCGAGTTCCTGATCCTCAAGGCCCTGGCCCAGCGGCCCGGCCATGTGAAGACGCGGGATCAACTCATGGATGCCGCCTACGGCGAATCGGTGTATGTGGATGATCGCACGATCGACAGCCACATCAAACGGCTGCGCAAGAAGTTCAAGGACATCGACGACGACTTCGGCCAGATCGAAACGCTCTACGGTGTCGGCTATCGCTACAAGGACGCATAGGGACGAGGATAAAGCCACCGCCGGCCGCGGGCGTGCCCGGCACGCCGCGGCCGAACCGTCGCCGGCGTCCCCCGAGGTGCTTCCCGAGACGACCCCCGAGACTTCGCGCGCCGACGAGTCGCGGATAACACCGCCAGCGTCGCCCCAGGTGGGCGAACGGCGCAGCGCCCGCCCGCACAGCCGCCCGGCGGAGCAACCCAAGGTGAAAGACCCGCCGCAGGGTCGGGCGCAAGGCCGGGCGCGGCGTTACCGCCGCGGCTGGCCGTCACCGCTGACCCGGCGCATTCTGGCGCTCAATGTCTTGGTGCTGTTGATCCCGGTGCTCGGCCTGCTGCATCTCAACGACTATCGCGAGAGCCTCATCAGCTCCGAGGTGGACTCGCTGCGTATTCAGGCCCGGGCCTTCGCCCTGTCGTTCGCCAGCACCACGGTTGTCGAGACGCAAGCCGGCGAGGAGCGTGTGTTGCCGGAAAGCGCCCGGCATTTGATGCGCGTGCTGCTCGCCGGGACCCGCGTACGGGCACGTTTCTTCGCCCGGTCCGGCGAGTTGCTGGCCGATAGCTTTTTGTTGGTCGGCCCGGGCGGCCAGGTTCAGGTGGTCGAATTGCCGCCGGACGAGGGCTGGCCCGAGACCGCACTTGGCCATGTCTACGACCAGGTGATGAACTGGTTGCCGCTGTCCGGCGATTTAGAGCCCTACAAGGAATCGCCATTCCAAGTCGCGGCCCATTATTCGGAAGTGGAGCGGGCGCTGGGCGGCGAAAGCCGGGGCATGGTGCGCCTCGACCGGCGCAGCCGTCTGGTGCTCTCGGTGGCGGTGCCGGTGCAACGTTACCGGCAGGTACTCGGCGCTTTGATGCTCTCCAAGGATGGCGCCGACATCGAGGCGGCGGTACGCGACCGGCGTCTCGATGTCTTAGTGGTCTTCGGCATGGCCCTGGGGGTGACCATCTTGCTCTCGCTTTATCTCGCCGGCACCATTGCCCGGCCGGTGCATCGCCTGGCCGAGGCGGCGGAACGGGTGCGCTATGGCCAAGGGCGGCAATACGAGATCCCGGATTTCACCCGCCGCCGGGACGAAATAGGCGATCTGTCCGGTGCCCTGCGCGATATGACCGCGGCGCTGTGGGCGCGTCTGGATGCCATCGAGGGCTTTGCCGCGGATGTGGCGCATGAAATCAAGAACCCGCTGACCTCGCTGCGCAGCGCCGTCGAAACGGTGGTGCGGGTCGAGGACCCGGAACAGCAAAAACGACTGATGTCGATCATCCTCGACGATATACAACGGCTCGATCGCTTGATATCGGACATCTCCGATGCATCGCGTCTGGATGCGGAGTTATCCCGCGCCCAGACCGAAAGCGTCGATGTCGGTCGACTGGTTCGCGCGCTCGGCGAAGCCTACCAGGCTATCGGAGGCGAGGACGGTACGCGCTTTCAGCTGAGCATCGCGGACGAGCAAAAGCTGCAGGTGCAGGGGATCGAGGACCGCCTGGGCCAAGTCCTGCGCAATCTTATCAGCAACGCGGAGACATTCAGCCCGCCTGAAGGCGTCGTCGAATTGGCGATTCGTCGCGATGGCGCTTGGGTGGAGATCAGCGTTGTCGATCAAGGCCCCGGCATCCCCGAGGGCAAGCTCACCGCCATCTTCGACCGGTTCTATACGGAGCGGCCGGAAAGCGAGAAATTCGGGACCCACTCGGGCCTGGGCCTGAGCATCTCGAAGCAGATTATCGAGGCGCACGGCGGCACCATTCGGGCCGAGAATCGGTTTGACGAGAACGGTGACGTGCGCGGGGCCCGCTTCGTCATTCGCCTTCCGGTCGGCGAGAGACGATGAGCACACCGGAAACGCTTCTGGTGCACGCCACCTGCATCGCCATTGCCATTGATGACGGTGGCGGGCCTAGCGGCATCCTCTTGCGCGGCCCTTCCGGGGCCGGCAAGTCGGACCTGGCGTTGCGCATGATCGATCAAGGTGCGCGTCTGGTAGCCGACGATCAATGTGTGCTTGTGCGCCAGGATGCCGGTCTTGTGGTGCGTGCACCGGCGGCGACCGCCGGGGCCATCGAGGTGCGCGGGGTTGGTCTGCGCGATGTGCCAAGCCTGGCCGAGGCGCCATTGGCCCTAATCGTGGATCTGGTGGCGGCCGAGGCGATCGAACGCCTGCCCGACGCTGCGACCGAGGAGATTTTGGGGGTTGCCGTGCCGCGTCTGGCACTCGACCCTTTCGCCGCCTCGGCGCCGGCCAAGTTGCGCCTGGCCCTGCACGGGACCGAGGCCGCCCTGCCGCGCATTACGCCGCCATCGCCGGCCGGCGTTACTGACACAGTCTCCGGCGACGAGCCGCGGCGGGTGGTGGTGGTCACCGGCCTGTCCGGTGCGGGCCATTCAAGCGCCCTGAAAATTCTCGAGGATCTGGGCTATGAGTCCGTCGACAATCTGCCGCTGAGCCTGCTCGATGCCTTGCTGGGCGAGGGCGGCCCGGTTGCCGTTGGCGTGGATATCCGCACCCGCAATTTCGCGGCGCAACCGTTGCTCGACCGCCTCGACCAGATGCAGGCGGACCCGGCGCAGGCGGTCACCCTGCTTTTTCTCGATTGTGCCGATGAGATCCTGGAGCGGCGCTTTACCGAGACGCGGCGCCCCCATCCCTTGGCCCAGGACCGGCGGGTCGCCGATGGCATCGCCGCCGAGCGGCGGCTGGTGGCGCCATTGCGGGCGCGGGCCGATCTGGTGGTCGATACCTCCAGTCTGAGCGCCGCCGACCTCCGGCGCGTCCTTGGCGGGCACTTCACCCTCGCCCGCACGCCGGCCATGAGCGTCTTCGTGACCTCGTTCTCGTTCCGGCACGGCCTGCCGCGCGAGGCGGATCTGGTCTTCGATGTGCGATTCCTGGCGAACCCGCACTATGAGGCGGCGTTGCGGGATCTGGATGGCCGCGATAGCCGGGTCGACGCCTTTGTCGCGGCGGACCCAGCGTTCGCGCCCTTTTTCGCCCACCTGACCGATATGTTGGAGCCGTTGCTGCCGCGCTATGAGCGGGAAGGAAAGAGCTACCTGACGATTGCGATCGGCTGCACGGGCGGGCGGCACCGGTCGGTTGCCGTGACCGAGCGACTGGCGGCCAGGCTTGCGCGCGGCGGCCGCGAGGTCCACAAGAGCCACCGTGACGTGGCGCGCGGCGATGGAAGTGGTGCACAACGGGCGTGATTCTCTGGGTGGATCGCGCTAAAACGCGCCAATATCCTGTCGGCGGCCATACGGCGAGCGGCAGTGAATCGGGGAAAATGGGGCACGCATATGATCGGAGTCGTACTGGTCACCCACGGCCGCCTGGCCACCGAGTTTATCGAGGCCCTTGAGCATGTGGTCGGCGCGCAGAGCAACATGAGCGCCGTGTGCATCGGCCCCGACGATGACATGGAGCAGCGGCGGCAGGAAATCATCGACAGCGTCGCCAAGGTAGACGATGGCGCCGGCGTGGTCCTGTTGACGGACATGTTCGGCGGAACACCGTCCAATCTGGCCATCTCGGTGCTTGATCAGGGGCGCGTCGAAGTTATCGCCGGTGTCAATTTACCGATGCTCATCAAGCTGGCCAGTCTACGCGACAGCGAGCCATTGGAATCCGCTGTGTTGCAGGCGCAACAAGCCGGACGCAAATATATCAATGTCGCGTCACAGCTCCTCGCCGATAAGGCGCAATGACGGAGGTCATCGCGCAGGCTCAGGTCACGATCGTCAATCAACGCGGTTTGCACGCCCGCGCCGCTGCCCGTTTCGTCAAGTTGGCCACCACCTTCCAGGCAAAGGTAACGGTGATGGCGAACGGGACCGAGGTATCCGGTGTTTCGATCATGGGCCTGATGATGCTCGCCGCCTCGCCCGGCAGCGAGTTGGAGCTACGCGCCACGGGACCGGCCGCCCCGGCGGCGGTCGCTGCATTGGTGAGTCTCATTGAAAGTAAGTTCCATGAAGACTGACAAGCCGACCGATCCGACCGCAAACAAACAGGGTCAGCGCATCTTCGATGGCCTCGGGGTATCGCCCGGCATTGCCATCGGCACGGCCTACTTGCGGGAAGGCGGCGATTTGCAGGTGGCGGAATACCAGGTGCCGGCCGGCAAGATCGAGGCGGAGGTAGAGCGTTTTCGCGAGGCCGTGGCGCGATCGCAACGGCAAGTCGGCAAGTTGCAGGGCAAGGCCAAGAGGATACACGGCACCGCCGCCGAGGAGTTGGGCTTCCTGCTGGAAGCCCACATCCAGATGTTGAAAAGCGGCAGTCTGATCGGCGGCATCGAGCGCCGTATCGAAAGCGCCCGCTGCAACGCCGAGGCGGCCGTGATGGCGGAGATCGGCGAGGTGGCGAAAAACTTCGCTGCCATGGACGATCCTTATTTGCGCAGCCGCGGTCAGGAAGTGCGCGAGGTGGGCCTGCGCCTGGTGCGCAGTTTAACCCGAACCAATTACGGCAGCTTCGGCCACCTGGCACCGGGCAGTATTGTCATCGCCGAGGAGATTACGCCCGCTGATACCGCCTTGATGGACCCACAGCAGATTGCCGGCTTTGCCAGCGTTCTCGGCGGTGCCGAAAGCCATACGGCAATCATGGCCCGCTCGCTCGGCTTGCCGGCGGTGATCGGTGTTGCCGGCCTGATCAGTGGGATCAACACCGGCGATACCGTCATCATCGACGGATCGGGCGGACGCATCATCGTCGAGCCGACGGCCAAATGTTTGGGCGACTACGAGGCCAAGCGACGGGCCCTGGCGCGCGAAACAAAGTCACTGACCCGTTTGCGCGATGTGCCCGCGGTCACGCGCGACGGCGCCGAGGTTGTCCTGCAGGCAAATTTGGAGCTCCCGCGCGAGGTTGCGCAGGCACTCGCCGTCGGGGCGCAAGGTGTCGGCTTGTTGCGCACCGAGTTCCTTTTCATGAATCGCGAGGATTTGCCGGACGAGGACGAGCAATATCAGCAGCTGGCCGAGGTTGTCGCCGGCATGGCCGGCCGGCCGGTGACGGTGCGCACCCTGGATATCGGTGGCGACAAGGTATCCTCCGCCTTGGGCGAACATATCGTCGAGAGCATGAATCCCGCCCTGGGCCTGCGCGCGATCCGCTTGTCGTTGCGCGAGCGTAAGCTGCTCGATGCGCAGCTTGCCGCCATGCTGCGGGCCGGGGCGCATGGCCCCTTGCGCATCCTGCTGCCGATGATCTCAACGGTCACCGAAGTGCAGGAAGTGCGCAAAGCCATGCTCGCCACCGCCAAACGGTTGCGCCGCCGCGGCGTCGCGATCGCCGATCCGCTGCCGCCGCTGGGTGTCATGATCGAAATTCCCGGCGCCGCTTTGGCCGCCGATGCGTTGGCCAACGTGGCCGATTTTTTTGCGATCGGCAGTAACGATCTAACTATGTACACCCTGGCGATCGACCGGGGCGAGGAGCAGGTAGCACACCTGTACAACCCGTTGCACCCGGCGGTGCTGCGGCTCATACAGTTCACCATTCAGGCGGCCTTGCGCGCCCGCATCCCCATATCTTTGTGCGGCGAGATCGCCGGCGATCCGCGTTTCACCGCGCTCATTCTCGGCCTGGGCGTGCGCGAGCTATCGATGACGATGAATGCCCTGCCGCGGGTGAAGAATCGAATTCTCGGGCTCGATATGCAGGCAGCAACCCGGCGCGCCGAGGTGATCATGGATCAGCATGATTCGGGGCGCATCGCCGCCCTGCTTGATGACTTCAACGAGTTGGGGGTTGGCGGGGCCTAACTCAGGGCGGGGCTGGTGAAGCGGCCGTGCGGCCGGTAGCGATCCAGGTAGGTCGGTAGAATCACCTCCGCCGAGGTCGGTGTAATCCCAAGATCCGCCAGTGTCTGGGCGCCGCTGGCGACCACATTGTCGTGACGCAGCAGTCTCACCTGATCGCGGGTCAAGGGCGGTACCGGCAGCAGCTCCAGCGGCCGGGCCATGATTTCGGCCACGGCGAAGGGTATGGGGATCAGCGGCCGCTGACGATGGATTTCGTGCAACATCATGGTCATGATCTCGGCAAAGGTATAGACGCGCGGACCGCCGAGCTCATAGCACTGACCTTGGTGACGTTTAGACTCTAGGCTGGCGACGATCGCCGCCGCCACGTCGCCCACATAAACCAGCTGGAATTTTGTGTGGCCGCCACCGATTAGCGGCAGGGCCAAGGAGAGCCGGGTCATCGCCGCGAACCGGTTGAAAAAATCGTCATCCGGGCCGAAAACGATACTCGGGCGCAGGATGGTAGCTCGGGGAAAGGCCGTCTTCACCGCCGCTTCGCCGGCGCCTTTGGAGCGCGCGTAGTCGGCTTCGGCGCGCAAGTTCGCGCCAATAGCGGAGATATGTACTAAGTTTTCGACCCCGGCCGCCGCAGCTGCGGCCGCGACATTCTGTGCCCCACGGGCGTGAATCGTGGCGAAACGCTGAGCGCCGCGTTCGTAGAGAACGCCCACCAGGTTGACCACCGCCGTGGCGCCGCGCACGGCCGCTTCGACGGCCACCTGATCTTGCAGAGGGGCGCGGATCGGCGTGATCTGCCCGACATCGCCCAACGGCTTGAGAAAGGCGGCCCGCGCCGGGTGGCGCACGGCGATACGCAGCACCCAGCCTTGCTTGGCCAGGCGGCCAATCAGGTGTCGGCCGATGAAACCGGATCCACCGAAGATCGTCGCGACGCGGTCTGCCATGGCTCTCCTCCAAGGCCTGCCCGGGGGCTTGCTTAAGGGCTGTATATCAGCGGCCGGGCCGGCTCGCCAGCCGTATTGCCTTGACAGACTCTCCGGCCTAGCGAGAATGCCAGGATTCCCGTGGCCTTTGGCCACGCCGCGCTGGTGAAGCGGTGTTGCTGGAGCCACCATAACACCGTAGCCACCGCGCAACTCCGATCAGGACCATTGCGACCGCAACTCCACCAAGGCGATCTGCCATCCGGTCTCGATTTCGGCGATTCTGTCGCCGTGGATACGGAGACCATGGGCCTCGATTTGTCGCGGGACAGGCTATGCCTGATTCAGCTCTCCGCCGGGGACGGCAACTCTCATCTGGTGCAGTTCCGCGGCGGTGCCTACGATGCGCCGAATCTGGCGGCGCTGCTGGGTAATCCCGGCATTACCAAGCTGTTTCATTTCGCCCGTTTCGATCTGGCGGCGATCCAACGCTACCTGAAGGTAGATTGCGGCCCGGTCTATTGCACCAAGGTGGCCTCGCGCCTGGTGCGTACGTTTACCGACCAGCATGGCCTGAAAGATCTGTGCCGCGATTTGATCGGGGTCGATATCTCGAAAAAGATGCAATCGTCCGATTGGGGAGCCGAGACACTCAGCGACGAGCAGTTGCGCTATGCTGCCAGCGACGTCATCTATCTCCATAGGTTGCGGGCGGCCCTGGACGAGATGCTGGTGCGCGAGGGGCGGATGGAGATGGCGCAGGCGTGTTTCGATTTTCTACCGACCCGCGCCGCCCTCGATCTGGCCGGATGGCCGGGTTTGGACATCTTCGCCCATTGAGGCCTGGTCCCCCTGGCCCCTGGCGATTAGTGGCCGGCGGTTGGCGGGCGTTTACCCAGGGTCTGCTATAGTGGCACGCTGGCAGGGCGGGAGAGCGAGTGGCTATGAAGCGGCAAGCTGACAGGGCGATACAGGCGACAGAGACAGCCGACTGCGCGGCGCCTGGCGGCTGCGCGGCGCCTGGCCGTCCCGGACACGACCGTGATTTGGAGGCGGCCCGGCGGGTCCTGCGTCTGGAGTCGGAGGGCATAACCGCCCTGGCCGCGACCTTGGACGGCGGTTTCACGCGCCTGCTCGACATGCTGGCGGCGGCTACCGGACGGATTACGGTGACCGGCATGGGCAAGGCCGGCCACGTGGCGCGCAAGATTGCCGCCACCTTGGCCTCGACGGGCACCCCGGCACAGTTTGTCCATCCGGGCGAGGCCAGCCATGGTGATCTGGGCATGATCGCGCCCGGCGATGCGGTCCTGGCGCTCTCTAACTCCGGCGATACGGCGGAATTGAGCGACATTATCGCCTATGCCCGGCGCTTTGCCATTCCCCTGGCCGCCATCACCGGCAGTGCCGGCAGCGCCTTGGCCGAGGCGGCCGATGTGGCCATTATCCTGCCGCGAGTGCCCGAGGCCTGTCCCATGGGCCTGGCCCCGACCACCTCGACGACCATGATGCTCGCCCTTGGCGATGCCGCTGCCATTGCGTTGCTCGATCGCAAGGGGTTTTCGGCGCAGGACTTTCGGGTCCTGCATCCCGGCGGTTCGCTGGGCCGCAAGCTGCTCCGCGTTGCCGATATCATGCACGGGGCGGAAGAGCTGCCGCTGTGCCCGCCGGATACCCCGATGGCCGAAGCGATTCTGATCATGACCAACCGCCGTTTCGGGTGCGTCGGTATCACCGGCCCGGATGGCCGGTTGCAGGGGATCGTTACGGACGGCGATTTGCGCCGCCATATGGCCACGGGCCTTTTGGATTTGCGGGCCGCCGATGTGATGACCTCGGCGCCCATGACCATCCGTGGACAGGCGCTGGCCGCCGAGGCGCTCGGCGTCATGAACGGTGTGCGGGACACGCGCCCGGTCACCAGCTTGTTCGTGGTCGAAGACGAACGGCCCGTTGGCATCCTGCATATTCACGACTGCCTGCGTGCGGGTGTGGCCTAAGCGAATGCCTGAACGAAACGAAGCCGCCATATTTGTCGATGAGCCCGCGCCGGCCGCGCCCGTAGCCGGACCGCAAAGCGGCCGGCAGCCACCGCGCCTCTCGGGGCGCAACAGATACAGCCATTTTGTCGGCATGATGAAGGTGCTGTTGCCGGCCTTGGCCGCGGCCCTGATCCTGCTGGTCTTCGCCTGGCCGCAGCTTAACTTCAGGGACGAGCGGTTTAGCCTCGGCATGGCGCGTTTGACCCTGGATCAGGCGGAAAACCTGACCATGCTCAATGCCCGTTACGACGGGGTCGACGAGCGGCGGCAGCCCTATTCGGTTACCGCCGACATGGCGACCCAATCGAAGCAGGACGAAAACCTGATCGATCTGGAACTGCCGAAAGCGGATATGACGATGCAAGACGGCGCCTGGCTGGCGCTAACCGCGCGCGCGGGGGAATATCGCCGCTCGATCGAGGTTCTCGATCTCGCCGGTTCGGTGAGCTTGTTCCACGACCGGGGTTTCGAGTTGCGCAGCGAATCCGCCCGTATCGATCTTGGGAACGGCACCGCCGAAGGTCTGGAGCCGGTGGAAGGGCAAGGAACATTCGGCACCATCGATGCCGAAGGATTCCGCGTGCTCGACCGTGGCCGGACCATCATATTCACCGGCAAGAGCAAGCTTGTTCTGCACCCCGGCGCACAGGAGGCTCTGCAATGAACGTTCTCGTCCGCACGAGTATCGCTGGCCTGTTGTTGGCGGTGCCGGTTCTGTTCTGGGGCCACGGCCCGGCTGTGGCGCAGGGAATTTCCGGGCTGACCGGCGGCGACGAACCGCTGGAGATCAACGCCGATCAAGGTATCGAGTGGCGGCGTAACGAGCAGACCTACGTAGCGCGGGGCAACGCCCGCGCCGCACGGGGTCGGATCTCGGTCTATGCGGATGTTCTGATCGCCCACTACAAGTCGGGCGCTGGCGATAGCTCGGAAATCGACCGCATTGATGCCGAGGGGAATGTGCGCATTGTCTCGCCGACCGAGACCGTCTACGGCGACCGTGGTGCCTACGACGTGGTCAACGGCGTGTTGGTTCTGGTCGGCAAGGATTTGCGTCTGGTTGGCGAGAAGGATCTCATTACCGCCCGCGACAGCTTGGAGTATTGGGAAAAGAAGCAGATCGCCGTGGCCCGCGGCGATGCCGAAGCGGTGCGCGAAGACAAGCGCATCAAGGCCGATGTGCTCACCGCGCATTTCGAGCCGGCGGCGAACAAGGATCTGGAACTAACCAAGGTGGATGCCTTTGGTAACGTAAGCGTGGCCACGGCGACGGAATTCGCCAGCGGCGATAGCGGTGTATATTATGTGGCGCGTGAGTTCGCGACCTTGAGCGGCTCGGTCAAAATAACGCGCGAGGAAAATCAGATGAACGGCGAGTACGCCGAGGTCGATATGGCATCCGGGGTAAGTCGCTTGCTGTCCGGCCCGCCGGGCAGCAAGGGTGCGACTCGCGTCCGCGGCCTCATCGTACCGAAGCGCAAGCCGGCTTCAGAGAGCGAGCCGAAGTCTTGAATAGGGTCGGGCCATGAACGAGCGTCGGGATCAGCATGATCGGACCGAACCGCCGGGCGATCCGGGCGCGCCCGGCACGCCGTCGCCACGGCTGGTGGCCGAGAACGACGGCTTGGTCGCCGACAACGTCGGCAAGAGCTTCAAGAAGCGTCCGGTTCTGCGCGGCATTACATTGTCGCTGCAGCGGGGCGAAGCCGTTGGTTTGCTGGGGCCCAACGGGGCCGGCAAGACCACCTGCTTTTACATTATCACCGGCCTGATAACGCCCGACTACGGGTGGGTGACCCTGGACGGGCATGACATCACCGACATGCCCATGTATCGCCGGGCGCGCATGGGGATCGGCTACTTACCGCAAGAGGCATCGATCTTTCGTGGTCTGACGGTGGAACAAAACATTCGCGGCGTGCTCGAAGTGATCGAACCGGTGCGCGAGCGGCGCGAGGCTATGCTCGACGATTTGCTCGCCGAATTTTCGATTACGCATTTGCGGCGCACGCCGTCCCTGGCTCTCTCGGGTGGCGAGCGGCGGCGGGTCGAGATTGCCCGCGCCCTGGCCTCGCAACCGAGCTTCATCCTGCTCGACGAGCCGCTGGCGGGGATCGATCCGATCGCCGTCAACGACATCCGCGATCTGGTCTCGCATCTCAAGGACCGGGGCCTGGGTGTGCTGATTACGGACCATAACGTACGCGAGACACTGGAGATCGTGGACCGCGCCTATATCATCCACGACGGCGTCGTTTTAATGGAAGGCGAGCCGGCGGAGATCGTTGTCCATAAGGATGTTAGGCGTGTTTACCTGGGTGAAAGATTTAGTCTATAGGGATTCCGCATGGCGGTGACCCAGAGGTTAGATCTACGCCAGCATCAGTCCCTGGTTATGACGCCGCAGCTGCAGCAGGCTATCAAGCTGCTGCAGCTTTCCAATTTGGAACTCGCGGCCTATGTGGAAGCCGAGCTTGAGCGCAATCCACTACTTGAGCGTGACGAGAGCGATGGGGGCGATGAGGGCGCAAACAGCGGCGGCATCGACAGCGATGTCGAGGCGGTGCCCGTGCGCGCCGATGCGGATACCCACGATCTAACGAGCGCCGAGAATCTGCCGTCGAGCAACGACGCGCCCCTCGATACCGATTTCGAGAACGTCTATGACAACAGCCGCGCCGATGACGGCCTGGCGGGTGCTGACATGGGATCGTACTCTGGTGGTGCGGGGCCCACCGGTGCTACCGGCGGCACGTTCGAGGGCGACGACCGAGGCTTTGAGGAGCGGCTGTCCGAGCGCACGACCTTGCGCCAGTACCTGCTGGATCAGCTCAATCTCGATCTGCGCGACCCGGCCGAGCGGATTGTCGGCTTGCACCTGGTCGAGATGCTGGACGATTCGGGGTATATGACCGGCGATCTGGCGGATCTGGCCGAGCGCCTGGGGTGTGATGTGTCGGCCATCGAGGCGGTGCTCGGCAAGCTACAACGTTTCGACCCGCCGGGCGTCTTCGCCCGATCGTTGCAAGAGTGCCTGGCCTTGCAGTTGGCCGAGCGGGATCGCCTGGATCCAGCCATGGCGACCATGCTCGACAATCTACCATTGGTCGCCAAACGCGATTTCGCGGCGTTGCGCAAGCTGTGCGGCGTCGACGACGACGATCTGGCCGACATGATCACGGAGATCAAGGCGCTTAACCCGAAGCCGGCCGAGGCCTATGACTTCGACGTTGCGGAACCGATCATCCCCGATATTTTCGTGCGGCGCAGCACCGACAACAAATGGCTGGTCGAACTGAACAGTGAGACCCTACCACGGGTTCTGGTCAACGCCCGCTATTCGACCACCGTCTCGACGCAGGCGCGCAGCAAGGCGGACCGGGAATACATCAGCGAACAATTGCAATCGGCCAACTGGTTGGTCAAATCCCTGCACCAACGGGCGACCACCATCCTCAAGGTCGCCAGCGAGATCTTGCGTCAGCAGGATGCGTTTTTCCGCAAAGGCGTTCGGCACCTGCGGCCCTTGACCCTGCGCGACATCGCCGAAGCGATCGAGATGCACGAATCGACGGTCAGTCGCGTGACCACCAACAAATACATCGCCACGCCGCGCGGCATCTACGAGCTCAAGTACTTCTTCACCGCGTCCATCGGTGGTGCCAACGGCGAAAGCCACTCGGCCGAGGCGGTCCGGGACCGGATTAAGTCCCTGATTGAGGGCGAAACGGGGGGTAAAATCCTCTCTGACGACACCATCGTGGTGCTGCTGCGCAAGGACGGGGTCGAGATCGCCCGCCGGACGGTGGCCAAGTACCGCGAGGCCATGCGGATACCGTCGTCGGTGCAGCGTCGGCGCCAGAAGGCGTTGCGCGTCTAACACATTAACATGCGGAAAAATAATGGTTTTTTCTGTTTTGCAAGAATCAGGCAAGCTGTGGAAAGAGGGCCGGATGGGGCTATTGACTCATCCCGAGGAGGGCCTCTATGGTGCCCCCGTTCGACGACCTGGGCCGGCCTAGAATGGCAGGCTTTCTAGCAGGATCGGGCGGGGTTCCTGACAAAAAATACTCAGGCGAATGCAATTATCCGTTAAGGGCAAGCAGCTCGACGTCGGCGATGCGCTCGATGCAGGGGTAACCCTGCCACGCGAGGGCTTGAACATGATCACCCGCCGGCCCGACGGACACATCGGTTAGATTGACCTTGCACGGCAACCTGGGCCTGTAGCGCGCCCATCAGACGGATAGCGATGAATATGGAAGACTTGATCAGCCCCAAGGGAATCGTCGCCAAGCTCAAGGCGAAGAGCAAGAAGCAGGCGTTGCAGGAGCTTGCGAAAAAAGCGGCGGAGCTAACCGGCCAGCCGGAACGGGCGATCTTCGAGGTGCTTATCGAGCGCGAGCGTCTGGGCACCACCGGTGTCGGCCATGGCATTGCCATACCGCATGGCAAGCTGCCCGAGCTAGACCGGCTTCATACGCTTTTTGCCCGCTTGGATACGCCCATCGATTTCGATGCCATCGACGAGCAACCGGTGGATCTGATTTGTGTCCTGCTGGCGCCGGAGGCGGCTGGCGCTGACCATCTCAAGGCCCTGGCCCGGGTTTCGCGTCTTTTGCGTGACCGCTCCATCTGCGAGAAGCTGCGCGGTACCGACAGCGCCGAGGCCATACATGCTCTGTTGACGGAATCGGCGGCAAGCCACGCCGCCTGATGCGGTTTTAGTGGACGCTGAGCGGCTCCAGATCGTTTTGCCGGATCGCCGCTAGGGCGACATCCCGACTGGCCATGACCGCGACCTCACGGCCATCTGCCGCGTGCACGGCAAACGCCATCTTCCCTTCGACGACGACCGGCTTGAGGTAAGCAACCTCTTGTAGCCCGAGGATCATGAGATCCTGGGGCGAGATTTGGCTGATGGGTTCGGTCTGATCCATGGTCTCTTTCCCTCCTGGGCCATGCGCCGATGCGTATGGCGGCGTCCCATTGGTTTCATATGTTAGCGAGAGGCCTTGCGGGGTGTCGACCCGCCCGGAACGACGTCTATCGTTGGGCCCGTTGCGCTTGTCGGTTCCCGCGTTTCGATGGCGATACTGCGCACCTGCGGCGCGCTCTGCGGCCGCTCCAAATCCACGTGCAGCAGTCCGTTCTCCAAAGCCGCCCCGGCCACTTCGATACCGTCGGCTAGGACGAAATTGCGCTGGAACTGGCGGGTCGCGATGCCGCGGTGCAGATAGACGGCCTCCGTGCTGTCTTCACGCTTGCCCGCGATGACCAACTGATTGTCGCGAACCTGCACCTGCAAATCGGTCGTCGCGAAACCGGCCACGGCCAGGGTGATGCGCAGGCGCTGCTCGTTGATTTGGGCGACGTTATAAGGCGGATACCCGTCGGCCGACGCCTTGGAGATCCTCTCCAGGGCCTGCTCGAAATGCTCGAACCCGAGCAAGAAGGGGCTGTTAAACAAAGACAATCGGCTCATCGCCAGCATCCTCCTCGTCCATGAGCAAGGGCTGCTGTTTCAGGGATCCAGGCCCGCTTTCGCGGCACCCGGGGCTTATGGCGGCCCGCAAGTCACGGCGCCGTCTAGGGTGTATTTGGGGGCGTGGGCCGGGGAAATCAAGCCAGGCTCAGGCCGGTAACAGGCGCGCAAATAAAAAGACGGGAGCCGTGAGGCCCCCGTCTTCTTACAAATACTGAAGCTCCGTGGCTTACATGCTCGCCACGGCGCCATTGCGCCAGGTGATGGCAGCCGGCTTCGCCTTGAAGCTCGTGCTGCGCCGCTTGGCGACACGACGCTTGGCCGTGGAACGCTTCGCGGTACGACGCTTGGCGGTCGAGCGCTTGGCGGTCTTGCGCTTCGCGGTACGACGCTTGGCGGTCTTCCGCTTGGCGGTCTTGCGCTTCGCGGTCTTGCGCTTGGCGGGACGACGCTTGGCGGTGGTCTTGCGCTTCGCAGCGGCCTTCTTCGCTGCAATCCGCTTGGCCTTAAGAGCCTTGGCTTTCGCCTTGACCAGAGCCTTCTTCGTCGCGGCCAACTTCTTCGCAGCGGCCTTCTTAGCAGCCATCTGCTTCTTCACCAGACGACGCGCCGCATTGACCTTCTTGTTGGCAGTGCGGACGGCCTTACCGGCAGTCTTCAGTTGCTTGGTCAGCATCGCGGGGGTCTTCGCCTTAGTCGACTTCCGCTTTTTCTTTTTGGTCGCCATGTTCCAATCCTCATTTATCCTGAATAAGCAATAGCGGTAACAACACCGCTAGTAGGTCATGTAAACCCTCACACTTAAGAAAAGGTTACCAAAACGGCCTTTTACCTGAGCCGTCGAGGTCACGGGACGTATTGGCGAATGGAATGGTCTTGCGAGTCGTCTATGTGGGTGGTTCTCGCCCAAGAATTCGCAAACCTGTTTTACGTATGAGCGACTTCCATGTGTCTCATCTACACAGGTCGATTACAGACAACTAGTTGCCCATTCAAGAAAACAAATATGAAGGGTTTATTATCTTCGCCAGGCCTTGCGCGGGCGCATCTAGACCGGATTCTGATCTCGGAATTTACCCAGCCGACGGACCTGGGACGGGAATTGAAGGGGTCGCCGCCGCCGCCGGTCGCTGCTGAATTAGGCGGGGTTGCCCATACCTTCTTGGCCGAGAGCCCAAATTCGCTGTTATAAGAGCCCGGCGCCCACCGCTGGGGGCTGCGTATGGGGAGAGGCCGTGATGCGGTGCCTGGTTTGCGATAGCGCGGCGGTTCGGCCGATCGGTACGTCGGCCGATTGGCTGGCGGCGTTGCCCACCAGCACGTCGGACGAGCGCCGCGGGATCCTAGCGCGGGCGGGGCGCGCCGGCTGGGTGGCGGATTTTGTCTTTCTTCGCTGCGCCGACTGCGGCTTTGTCCGCATTGATCCGCAACCGGATACGGCGCTGCTGGGGCGCTTCTATGCGCAATACCATGCCACCGAGAAATACGCGGCCAAGGCGCCGAAAAAGATTCGCCGAGCGCGGCGGCGCATCCAACGCCTGCGTAGCGCGGTCCCCGGATGCTCGTTCATCGATGTCGGCTGCAATGTTGGTTTCGCGGTCGAGGCGGCGCGCATCGCCGGGTTCACGGCGACCGGCATAGATATCGATCCGGACGCTGTTGCCACCGCCCGGCGCCAGTTTCCGGGTTGTACCTTCGATACCTCCGATATCGCCGGTTTCGCCGCCCAAGGCGGGCGCTTCGATCTGGTTTATTGCGCCGAAGTGATCGAGCACATCACCGACGTGCGCGCCTTCGTTGCCGCGCTGTCGGCGCTGACCAGGGACGAGGGCCTGCTTTATCTTACGACGCCGGATGCCGGCCACATCCGCGTGCGCAACCGCTTTCTCTCCTGGGACGAGGTCAAACCTCCGGAGCACCTCTGCTGGTTTTCCAAGAGCGCACTGCGCTGCGCGTTCGAGGCGGCTGGGTTTCGGATCGAACGTTTCGGCTTAAATATGAAGCCGGGTATCCGCATGATCGCCCGGAAATTGCCAGATGGAGACCGAACAAGGGCCTAACGATCAAACGCTAGACCCTTACTCGAAACGAAATGGTGGAGCCGGACGGAATCGAACCGACGACCTCTACAATGCCATTGTGGAATCCGGTGGTTTCACCGATATTGATGCGTTGCGATGACTAACCCATCTTCCTGATTTTTCTTCTTATTTCGTGGCGATCTTGTGAGAGGCGTTGTGACGCATTACGCTCTGCGCTGCTTTGAGGTGACATTGCGGAAGTGGTCCAGTTTATGGGTTAGTTTTCGACGAATTTCCTGAAGGAGGTTCGTCATGAAGAAGAAGCGTTTTTCGGTTGAACAGATTGTAGCGGTATTGAAGCAGGCAGAGCTTGGGCTGCCGGT